>NZ_JBVUBB010000016.1:0-171546 GCF_055791185.1 Bradyrhizobium ingae | reverse complement strand
CGTAAAGGGGACGAGGAGAGACATCCATGAGCAGCAAGACCCAATCCGCCGAAGGCGCCATGGTCGAATACGTCACCGCGATGATCGGCGGCCAGCTCTTCGGCCTGCCGATCTCGCGCGTCCAGGATGTGTTCATGCCGGAGCGCGTCACCCGTGTGCCGCTGGCCTCCCGCGAGATCGCCGGCGTTCTGAACCTGCGCGGCCGCATCGTCACCGTGGTCGACATGCGCGCGCGCCTCGGCCTGCCCAAGGCCGAGGACGGCAAGGTGCCGATGGCCGTCGGCGTCGACCTGCGCGGCGAGTCCTACGGCCTCCTGATCGACACGATCGGTGAGGTGCTGCGCCTGCCCGAGGACGGCAAGGAGGAGAACCCCGTCAACCTCGACCCCCGCATGGCCAAGCTTGCCGGCGGCGTCCACCGCCTCGACGGCCAGCTCATGGTCGTCCTCGACGTCGATCGCGTCCTCGAGCTCGAAACCAAAGTGCAAATGGCTGCGTGAGCCCAACAACATCGAAGCCGGAGAATCAAAATGAAAACATGTTTGGTCGTCGATGATTCCAGCGTCGTGCGCAAGATCGCGCGCCGCATCCTGGAAGGCCTGGAATTCGAAGTCACCGAAGCCGAGGACGGCTCGAAAGCGCTGGAGATCTGCCAGCAGAAGCTGCCCGACGCGGTGCTGCTCGACTGGAACATGCCGGTCATGGACGGCTTCGAATTCATGGGCCACATGCGCCGCCTGCCCGGCGGCGACCAGCCCAAGGTGGTGTTCTGCACCACCGAGAACAACGTCGCCCACATCGCCCAGGCGCTCAGCGGCGGCGCCAACGAATACATCATGAAGCCGTTCGACAAGGACATCATCGCCGACAAGTTCGCTGAAGTCGGCTTGATCCCGGTCGGACAAGCCTTTGCTTAAATCTTCCTAGCCTGAGTGTTCCCGGTAATCCTGCGAGAGGCTGCCCTGTGACCCCGCCCGAGTATGAGTATCTGCGGAAGTTCCTGAGAGACCATTCCGGTCTCGACCTGTCTGCCGACAAGCAATATCTGATCGAGAGCCGGCTGCTGCCGCTCGCGCGCAAGGCCGGCCTCTCCGGCATCGGCGAACTCGTCCAGAAGCTGCAAGCTGGATCGAGTGCGCTGGTCACCAGCGTGGTCGAAGCCATGACCACCAACGAGACCTTCTTCTTCCGCGACAAGGTCCCGTTCGATCATTTCCGCGATACGATCATGCCGGAAGTGCTGAAGGCGCGCACGGCGCGCCGGAGCGTGCGGATCTGGTGCGCTGCCGGCTCGACCGGACAGGAACCCTATTCGCTGGCGATGAGCCTGAAGGAGATGGGCGCGGCGCTCACCGGCTGGCGGGTCGAGATCATCGCCACCGACCTGTCGCAGGAGGTCTTGGAGAAATCCAAGGCCGGCATCTACAGCCAGTTCGAGGTGCAGCGCGGCCTGCCGATTCAGCTCCTGGTCAAATATTTCAAGCAGACCGGCGAGACCTGGCAGATCAATCCCGAGCTGCGCGCCATGATCCAGCATCGGCAGCTCAATCTGCTGCACGACTTCTCCCAGCTCGGCACCTTCGACGTGATCTTCTGCCGCAACGTGCTGATCTATTTCGACCAGGAGACCAAGATCAACATCTTCAACCGCCTCGCCCGTCAGGTCGAGGGCGATGGCTTCCTGGTGCTCGGGGCGGCGGAAACCGTTGTCGGACTGACCGACACCTTCCGCCCGATTCCGGAGCGCCGCGGCCTCTACAAGCCGAACGACGCGCGCAGCGCCGGCGCAAAGCCCGCGATTGCCGGGGCGCCTCCGAGGACCACTGCAATGGCAGGACTGCGCGCATGAGCGAGGATGGCAAGGGTGCGGAACGCGTGACGTTCAGCCGCGGCTATGATGTCTGCATCATGGCGATCGACGGAACCTGGCGTCGCGATTGCAAGCTCAACGCAATTTCCGACACCGATGCCATCCTGACGGTTGAAGGTTCGATCCAGGGTCTGAACCTCAAGGAATTCTTTCTGCTGCTGTCCTCGACAGGCCTTGCCTATCGCCGTTGCGAGCTGGTGCGCGTCAACGGCGCGGAAATGGACATCCAGTTCTTGCGCGGCAAGAACAAGAAGAAGCGCGCCGCTGCGGGCCATGACGCGACGGTCTGAGCGCGGCAAGGGCCTCCCGCTCTCCTTCTTAACGCGTTGTGTCGGATTTGCCGGAAACATCCGATTGAATTCGCGGCCTCCGTTTTACGTGGCCTAAGTGCGCGCAATATATGAATTGCCGGTCTCAATCGCAGGACCCGGTAATGCCAAGAAGCTCCTTCTCCTCCCTCCCGTCAAATCAGTCCGATGCCGGCGAACGGCGCCCGCTGCAGCTTCTGGTCGTCGATGACGACGCCACTCAGCGCAGCCTGATCGCGGTCGCAGCCAGGCAGGCCGGCCATGAGGTGACGGTAGCGCCCTCGGTTTCGGAGGCGGTCAACCAGCTTCGCGCGCGCCGCTTCGACTGTGTGACGCTCGATCTCGTGCTTGAGGACGGCGACGGCATCGAGGTGCTGCGCGTGATGTCGGAGGCGAAATTCGCGGGCTCCGTGATCGTCATCAGCGGCATGGATGGCCGGCGCCGCAGTGCCGCCCGAAATTTTGCTCGCTCGGTGGGGATCGAACTGCAGAGCCTGCCGAAGCCGCTCGATCTCGCGGTGTTGCGCATCAGCCTTGCCAATCTGGGCAAGACTGCGATGGGGCTGCCGACGATGCATACCTGGGGCGGCGTCGCCACCGATGCAATCGTGGAGCGCCACCGCGCTTAAGACGCGCGGGGGTGCGGATCGGCCTCAGCCGATCAGGGGCGGCTGCCGCACCATTGCGGTCCCAATTTCGGCTGATTGGCCGAAATCCGATAGTGATTCCAGCGCAAGGTCGAGGCCGGCCCAGCATTCGCCGAGCGCTGCGCGTGCCGTGGCGTAGCGGGGCGTAACGTCATCCAGCACGAAGACGTCGGTGGAACCCGGTGGCTCGCACGCGTGCTCCAGCGTGATCGCGGCCTCGATCAGGCGCAGACTGGTCTCGATTTGCGCGATCAGAGAGCGAAGATCGGCAGCGATCAACTGACGGCTGTCGAAAATGGTCGCTGTGACAAGCGGGGCCGTGCCAGCTGAATTTTGCATGGATATACTCCGTCCCCAGTCATTAGGCACTACGCCGCTACTTGTGCGTTAACTTCATGTCCCGTACAAATGCGGGTGGGCCGAATCCGTGCCGGACGCCACAACGCTTGGTGCGGACGCGAGTCTTCTCATGCCGGATGGACGTGGCACATGGCCGAAAAAACCTCTCGTGGCGAGATCTTCGTGGTCGACGACGATCCTGCCGTTCGCGACACCCTCTCGATGGTGTTGAAGGCGGCAGGCTATGAGGTGATCTGTTTTGCCGACGGCGCCGCGCTGCTCGCGGTCGCGCGAAACCGCACACCGGCCGCGATCCTGCTCGATGTCCACATTCCCGGTAAGTCGGGCCTCGATATCCTGAGGGAATTGCACGGCGAGGATTATCCCGCGCCGATCTTCATGATCTCCGGGCAGGGCGATATCTCGATGGCGGTCAGCGCCATCAAGAACGGTGCGCTCGACTTCATCGAGAAGCCGTTCCGCGGCAGCGAGATCGTCAACCGGCTCGACGAGGCGATCGGGGCGTATGCACGCCGGCAGGCCGAGAACGCTTCGCCCAAGTTCGGCCAGCTCCACTTCCCCGGGCGCGAGCCCCTGACCCGGCGTGAGCGCGAAGTGCTCGAGCAGTTCGCCGCGGGTGCCTCCAACAAGGAAGCCGGCCGCACGCTCGGAATCAGCCCGCGCACCATCGAGGACCATCGCGCCAACATCATGAAGAAGCTCGGTGCCCGCAACGCGGCCGACCTGATCCGCATCGTGATGACGGCCGCGCAGCGCGCGTCGTAGATTGCTCTCGTACCCCGCGCAGCGCATCGTGCAATGATGCGCTGCTGAGCCGGGGCCCATGTCTCCAATTCACGGCAAACAGTTTTGGGTCCTGGCTCTGCGCCTCGCTTGTCCGGGACACGTGAGTTGCGCGCGAATTCAGCCGTCCAGCGCCTTGCGCAAAATCCTTGCGAGATCCGACTTGCGATACGGCTTGGCCAGCAGCAGCACGCCGGAGTCCAATCGTCCGTGATGGATGATCGCGTTCTCGGTATAGCCTGAGGTATAGACCACCTTGAGATCCGGCCTCGTCTTCAGGATCTCGTCGGCGAGCTGCCGGCCGTTCATCTTGCCCGGCATGATGACGTCGGTGAACAGCAGATCGAACGGCTTTCCGGCCGCAACGATTGCCACCGCATCAGCCGCATTGGCCGCTTCCAGCGTCGCGTAGCCCAGCGAATGCAGCTGCGCCAGCACATAGTCGCGCACCAGGCGGTCGTCCTCGACCACCAGGATCGTCTCGTCTCCGCCCTCGATCGTAGCCGAGGACAAGCCTTCGCCGCGCGCAGTCGCCGTGGTGCCGGGCGGCAGGTACATCTTGATCGTCGTGCCGTGTCCTTCCTCGCTGTAGATCCTGATATGGCCGGCGGACTGCTTGATGAAGCCATAGACCATGGAGAGGCCGAGCCCGGTGCCCTTGCCGGGTCCCTTCGAGGTGAAGAAGGGATCGAATACCCGGTCCAGGAGCTTTGCCGGAATCCCGGTGCCGGTGTCGCTGACCGCGATCAGCACGTAGTCGCCGGGGCGAATGTCGTTGATGTCTGCGTAGGCCTCGTCGAGATAGGCCGCGCCCGTCTCCAGGATCAGCTTGCCGCCGTTTGGCATGGCGTCGCGGGCGTTGAGCGCCAGGTTGAGAAGGGCGGTGGTGAGCTGATTGGGATCGACGATCGCCACGCAGCTTTCCGCCTCGAACACGGATTCGATCTGGATCTGCTCGCCCAGCGTCGGACGTAGCAGCTTCGCCGTGTCGACGATCAGCGAATTGACGTCGATCTCGCGCGGTTGGAGCGGCTGTTTGCGCGCAAAGGCGAGCAAGTGCTGGGTAAGCTCGGCGCCGCGCCCTGCGGCCTCATCGATCATCCTGGTGATGGCGGCAAGCTGCGGCTCCTTCTCGACCGCTTCTGCCAGAATCTCGATCGTGCCGGTGATCACGGTGAGGATGTTGTTGAAATCGTGCGCCACACCGCCGGTGAGCTGGCCGATCGCCTCCATCTTCTCGGCGTGGCGCATGCGCTCGTCGGCCGCGATCTTGTCGGTGAGGTCGCGGTAGAACACGTTGAACAGCAGGCCTTCGCGGCGGTTCAAGGCGGTGACGCTGAGCTCGGCCTTGAATTCCTTGCCGTCGCGCCTTCGGACCATCATCTCGCGCCGGCGCTCGACCAGCCTGCCGTCTCCCGCGCTCACGAAGCGTTGCAGGCCGGCTCTGACCGTTTCGCGTTCGCTCTCGGCGACGATCAAGTCGACGTTGTTCCTGCCCAGCGCCTGATCGCGTCGCCAGCCGAACAGCCTTTCCGCCTGCGAATTCCAGGCCAGGATGATCCCGTTCTCGTCGGTCTGGACGAAGGCATCGAGCGATGTCTCGATGATGTTGCGGGCAAGCTGCTCGCTCTCACGCAACGATTCCTGTGCAAGCCGGGCTTCGGTCATGTCGCGCCCGACGAAGTAGAAGCGCTTCATCTCGGCAGACCACGTCCCCAGCCACGAGAGCCAGACCTCGTGCCCGTCCTTGTGGATGCAGCGGCTGTCGGCGAGCTTCGGCCGTTCGCCGCGCCGCAGGGCCCGCATGTCCTCGCGAGACCGCTCCAGATGATCGGGATGAATGAAGTCGGCGCCGCTGCGGCCAACCATCTCTTCCGGGCGATAACCGAGAATGGCTTCCGAGCTTGGACTGATCTGGGCGACAAAGCCTCGCGCATCCATGATCATGATCAGGTCCTGCGAGGCGTCGAAGATCCGTCGGCGTTCCTCGAGCTGCTGTCGCAGCGCCCGTTCGGTGCGTCTGGCTTCGGTGATGTTGCGGGCCGACCCGGAGGCTCCGATGATTTCGCCGTCGGGACCCTTGATCGGCGACAGGCTGAGGGCGATCTCCACGGGGCTGCCGTCCTTGCGCAGGCGCACCGTCTCGAATCGTTCGATCGACTCGCCGCGTGCGATCCGTCGCAGATAATCCTTGCCGTGCTCGCGCCGGTCGGCAGGCACGATGATCGATGTGTGCTGGCCGATCGCCTCGTCCGCCGAATAGCCGTAGAGCCGTTCTGCTGCCGGATTCCAGCCGGTGATGATGGCGTCGAGCGACTGCATGACGATCGCATCGTCGGAGGATTCGACCGCGGAGCTGAACAGGCGCTCGCGTTCCGCATGATGGCTTCGTGCGGCCTCGGTCCGGCGGTGCTCGCGAACCTCGCGTTCGAGAGCTGCGGTCTTGGCCTGCACCTCCGCTACCATCTGCGCGAAAGCCCGTGCCAGTGCGCCGGTTTCGCCCGGCGCGTCGACTGGAATGGTGATCTCGCCGCCTCGGCCGACGGTCTCGACGGCGCGCGTCAATTGCACGACCGGCCGCGTCAGGGTTCGCGCCAGCAGGATCGCCAGCACTGCCGCACCGAGCACCGCAATCAGGCCGACGGAGAGCGTCGTGTCCTGGATCGCAGCGGCAAAACGGGCGAATGTCGAGTTGGGAGCAATCTCGATGATTCCGAGCCACTCTTTGCCGGCAAGTAGCGCCGGCGCGAAAGCTGCGCCGCCAAACCGGCCTCGCACATCCTTGATGACCTGGGCAGCGCCTTTGCTGGCTCCGATCAGCCCCGCAAAGTAGGGAAAGTCCTTTACCCAATTGTTGGTCGCGCCGTGCGAAAGGCCGAACTCGCGGCTGGCGTCGGGATGCACGATGTAGTCGCCGCGCGCGTTCACGACGTAGAGCTGCTCGCCCGGACGGACCAGCGAACGGAGACGCTCCAGCGCAGGACGCATATCGACGTTGACGAGGATGATTCCGAACGGCTTGCCGTCCGGCGTGAACAGCGGCGAGGCTACGCGTAACGTCGGTGCGTGGACCGTCGTCGTGCCGCCCCGATCGCTCGCCGGTTCGAGTTGCGAGACGTAGATCTCGCCCGGAGGAAGGCGGATCGTCTCCTGGAAGTAGGTGCGTTCACCCTTGCGTTGGAGCTCATCATTCGGAACGATCCGCGCCGAGCCGCTGGGGCCGGTGCGGTCCACCCGGATCAGCTCCGGCTCGCCCTCCTCAATGCCGATGATGCGAAACTGCGCGTAAGCAGGCTTGGAATCGATCTCGGCGGCAAGACGCGCCGCGAGACGGTCGCGCCAGGTTTTTTCCGACACGCCATCCAGCGTATCGGTCCCTCCGGCAAGATGCGCGCGGATCAGGCCGTTGAGAGCGGCGGCTGCGCGGTAGCCGGCGATATCGCCGCGCGCACCGGCGACATAGCCTTCGAGGTCGGATGCAAGCAGCCGCGAATGGGTCTCGAGCCGGTCGATCACCCGCGGCAGGACGGCCTGCTCGACGCTCCAGAAGCTCAGCCAGCCCACTGCGGCCACGGTCACCGCAACCAGCAGGATCATGGCGATAGCGAGCCGCGTCGCCAGTGTCATGTCGCGCTTTCCGCCATTTCGGGTGCGATTCCGCTTGTCCTGGTGCGCCGCAGAACCGCTGCCCTCATCATCTGCCGCCGGTGCTGGCATCAGGAATCCTTGGCTTCCCCGCCTGGAGGCAATCGTCGACGGTCGCGAGCAGTGCCTCGGGGCGGAACGGCTTGGGCAAGCTCGCGACCGCGCCGAGCTTGGTCGCCATCTTCAGGAAATCCGGCTCGGCATAGACGTCGGGCGCGGCCGACCGGCCGGAAATCACGATGATCGGCACCGCCGGTGCACGCGCCCGGGTATGCCGCATCATCTCAAGTCCATCCATTCCGGGCATGAAAATGTCCAGGAACAACAGGTCGAACTGACTAGCCTCGAACAGTGCAAGGCCCTCATGGCCGTCGCCGGCGACCGTCACGCGATGGCCGGCCTTCTCCAGCAGCAGCCGGATTGTCATCTGCACGGCCGGATCGTCATCCACGATCAGGATGTTGGCCAAGTTCCAGTCCCCCCGAGCCCGGTCCAGGTCGACCATGTCGATCGAAGCAGGGAATACGAAATTGTTGCGCGGATTCCGCGTAACCTGCAAGCACTTCGCGACGATGGAATGTGCCTTGTGGCGCGGCTCGGAAGCGAGCGCCTATATAAATGATTGTATTATTTGAATATAACAATCATTTCTTGCATGGCGATCTAGTCGCTCAGATATTCCGGATAGCGCGCCCGGATCTTGTCGAGCTCGCTGAGCGTACCTGACAGATGCGTGCGCAAGTGCTGCTGCGCGGCATCGGGATCGCCGGCTTCGATCGCGCGGGCGATCAGCCTGTGGTGCCGCACGATGTTCTGGGCCTTGCCCGGGGAGGGCAAATGTAGTCGTCGCAAACGGTCGATATGTCCGCTGCGGCTGCGCACCAGGGTCCAGAGCTCCTGCTTGCCGGCGGCGGCATAGAGCTCGGCATGGAAATCGTTGTCACCGGCGATGAAGCTCTCGAAGTCCCCGGCCTTGGCGCATTGCTGCTGGAGCGCGATCGCGTGGTCGAGACGGGTGATCAGGGCTTCGTCATGACTCTCCGCGAGCAGCCGCACGATCTCGAGTTCCAGCGCCTGGCGCAGAAAATGCGCCTGCTGGGCGCGGCCGACATCGACGCGGCTGACCACCGTCGCGTGCTGCGGAAAGACGTCGACGAGCCCTTCTTCGTCCAGTCGCATCAGGGCGTCGCGTATCGGCGTCGAGCTGACGCCGAACTGCGCGGCAAGATCGGCGCGCGACAGCGGCGAGCCCGGCGGCAGCTCGAGCGCGAGAATGGCGTTGCGCAGCCGCTCGAACACCTGCGGCGCGGCCTGCCGCGCGCGGTCGAGCCGCGCGCCGGGGCGGGATGTTGCGCGAGGCCCCATGTGGGACACTTCCATGGCTTGCTGCTCCGGCGCACTTGCCTTTGATGCACTAATGCATTAGTGCATCAGCAACGCCGCTCGTCAATGCCGGCCGGAGGAAACGAACAACAATGATCAAGCAGTTCCAGCGCGGCCTTGCTGCCGCCGCCCTGATCGCAGTGGTGACTTCCGCTCTGGCCCTGTCGGCGGCCCCTGCGCGGGCGCAGCAGAAATCCGAGATCGCACTCTCACGACAGCCCGGCATCTTCTACATGCCGAGCCACATCATGGAGAAGCTGAAGCTGATCGAGAAACACGCAGCTTCGCTCGGTGTATCCGGAGTCACCACCAAATGGATCACCTTCTCCGGCGGCGGCGCGCAGACCGACGCATTGCTCGCGGGCGGCGTCGACATCCTCAACACCGGAACCGGCAATCTCCTGCTGCTGTGGGACCGCACCCGCGGCGGCGTGAAGGGCATCGTCGCAACGTCGGCCCAGCCGATGACGCTGATCAGCCGCGACTCCAACATCAAATCGATCAAGGATTTTGGCCCTGCCGACAAGATCGCAGTGCCGACGGTGAAGGTCTCGACCCAGGCGATCGTGTTGCAGATAGCGGCCGCCGAAGCCTTTGGCGCCGACCAGTGGTCGAAGCTGGATGCCAACACCGTGCAACTCGGTCACCCCGATGCCTATGCCGCGCTCGCCAATCCCAAGCACGAGGTGCACAACCACTTCTCGATTCCGCCGTTCAGCGTGCTCGAGCTGAAGAACGTGCCGGGCGCGCATGTCGTGCTGAATTCACCCGACGTGATGGGCGGGCCGCTCAGCCAGGCGCAGTTCTTCACCACGACGAAATTCGCCGATGCCAATCCAAAGATCATCCAGGCCGTGCGCGACGCGACCCAGGAAGCGCAGGACCTGATCCGCAGCGACACCAGGCAGGCGGTCGAGATCTACAAGGAGATCACCGGCGACAAGACCTCGGTCGAGGACCTGCTGGATCTGCTCAAGCAGCCCGGCATGATGGAGTGGAATCTCGAGCCGCAGGGCACGATGAAGTTTGCCGCGCACCTGTTCAAGACCGGTACATTGAAGACGCAGCCCAAGGCGTGGACGGACTATTATCTCCCCGTCGCGCACGATCTGAAGGGCAGCTGAGCCCATGGCGCTGCTCGATGTCAGCGGGGTGACGCTGCGCTACAAGACCTCGAGCGCCGTCGTCACCGCGACCGAAAAGGTCTCCTTCACCGTCGACAAGTCCGACCGCTTCGTGCTGCTCGGACCGTCCGGCTGCGGCAAGTCGACTTTGCTCAAGGCGGTCGGCGGCTACATGGTGCCGAGCGAGGGGCGGATGGCAATCCAGGGGCGCGATATCGTCGGTCCCGGCGCCGACCGCATGATGATCTTCCAGGAGTTCGACCAGCTCCTGCCCTGGAAGACGGTGCTCGCCAACGTGATGTTCCCGCTCCTGACCGCGCGTCGGCTGCCGCGCAAGGAGGCCGAGGCGCGTGCGCGAGCCTATATCGAGAAGGTCGGTCTCACCCGTGTGGTCGATGCCCATCCGCACACGCTCTCGGGCGGCATGAAGCAGCGCGTCGCCATCGCCCGCGGCATGGCGATGGAGCCGGACATTCTGCTGATGGACGAGCCGTTCGCGGCGCTCGATGCGCTGACGCGGCGGACCTGCCAGGACGAGTTGCTCCAGCTCTGGAGCGAGACCAAATTCACCGTGCTGTTCGTCACCCATTCGATCGCGGAAGCGATCCGGATCGGCAACCGCATCCTGCTGCTCTCGCCGCATCCCGGGCGCGTCAAGGCGGAGGTGGTCGATGTCGACCGCGTCTCGAATGACGACGGCAGTGCCGGGCGCCTGGAGAAGGAGATCCACGATCTCCTGTTCGCCGGCGAAGCAACGGCGCATTGAGGGAGCTTCTCATGGGCGAAGCGAGAATCCTGCTGCGAGCCGCGCCGGTTGCGGACGCCGTCAGCGCCGGGGAGCTGGAACGCAAGCTGAGCGTCCTCGAGCTGCTATGGAACGACGGCTTTGTCCGCAAGGCCGTCATCATCCTGTTCCTTGCGGCGGTCTGGGAAGCCTACGGCCTCTACCTCGACAATCCCCTGCTGTTCCCGACGCTGCACGACACCTTCATCACGCTGTTCGAGCGCGTCAAGGACGGCACCATTCCCCTGCGCGCCTGGACTTCGCTCAAAGTGTTGTTCATGGGCTATTCGGCGGGCATCGTACTTGCCGCCATCTTCACGGTGCTCGCGATCTCGACCCGCATCGGCACCGATTTCCTCGAAACGGTCACGGCGATGTTCAACCCGCTGCCGGCGATCGCACTGTTGCCGTTGGCGCTGATCTGGTTCGGGCTCGGCAATGCCAGTCTCGTTTTCGTGCTGATCCATTCGGTGCTGTGGCCCGTCGCGCTCAACACCCATTCCGGCTTCAAGAGCGTGTCCAACACGCTGCGCATGGTCGGCCGCAATTACGGCCTGCGCGGGCTGCCCTATGTGGCGAAAATCCTCATTCCCGCAGCCTTCGGCTCGATCCTTACGGGACTGAAGATCGGCTGGGCCTTTGCCTGGCGTACGCTGATCGCGGCCGAGCTCGTGTTCGGCGTGTCCTCGGGGCAGGGCGGGCTCGGCTGGTTCATTTTCGAGAATCGCAACCTTCTCGACATTCCTGCGGTCTTCGCAGGTCTCTTGACCGTCATCATCATCGGGCTCTTTGTCGAGAACCTGATATTCCGTGCTATCGAGCGGAACACCGTCCAGAAATGGGGTACCCAGTCATGACCAAGAAGAAAACGCCTGACCAGCTTCGCAGCGCACGCTGGTTCGCACCCGACGATATCCGCTCGTTCGGACACCGCTCCCGTGCCATGCAGATGGGCTATGCGCCCGAGGAGTGGAAGGATCGCCCGATCATTGCGATCATCAACACATGGTCGGATGTGCAGCCCTGTCACATGCACTTCAAGTCGCGCGTCGACGACGTCAAGCGCGGCATTCTGATGGCCGGCGGCCTGCCGGTCGAGTTGCCGGCGATCTCGCTGTCGGAATCGCTGCTCAAGCCCACCACCATGCTCTATCGCAATCTGCTGGCGATGGAAGCGGAGGAGCTGCTGCGCAGTCATCCCATCGACGGCGTCGTGCTGATGGGCGGCTGCGACAAGACCACGCCGGCGCTGCTGCTGGGCGCCACCTCGATGAACATCCCGGCGATCTACCTGCCGGCCGGTCCGATGCTGCGCGGCAATTGGAAGGGCAAGACGCTCGGGTCGGGCTCGGATGGCTTTAAATTCTGGGACGAGCGCCGCGCCGGCAAGATTTCCGAAAAGGACTGGGTCGACATCGAAGCCGGCATCGCACGCAGCTACGGCACCTGCATGACCATGGGCACCGCCTCGACCATGACCGCGATCGCGGAGGCGATCGGCATGACGCTGCCCGGCGCATCATCGATTCCCGCGGCAGATGCCAACCACATCCGCATGGCCTCTGAATGCGGTCGCCGCATCGTCGAGATGGTCTGGGAAGACCTGACGCCGAAGACGATCCAGACCCGCAAGGCCTTTGAGAACGCAATTGCCGTCGCCATGGCGATGGGCTGCTCCACCAATGCGATCATCCATTTGATCGCGCAGGCCCGCCGGGCCGGGCAGGACATCGGGCTCGACGATTTCGAGATCGCGAGCCGCAAGGTGCCGGTCATCGCGAACGTGCGGCCGAGCGGCGATACCTATCTGATGGAAGACTTCTTCTACGCCGGCGGCCTGCCGGCCCTGATGGGCCGGATCAAGCAGCATCTGCATCTCGATTGCATCACGGTCAGCGGCCAGACCGTCGGCGAGAACATCGCGGGCGCTGCGGTCTATAATGACGATGTCATCCGCTCGGTCGACAATCCCATCTACAAGGAGGGCGCGCTTGCCGTGCTCAAGGGCAATCTCGCGCCCGACGGCTGCGTGATCAAGCCGTCGGCCTGCGCGCCGCGCTTCCTCAAGCATACGGGGCCCGCGCTGGTGTTCGACGATTATCCGTCGATGAAGAAGGCGGTCGACAATCCCGATCTCGACGTCACCGAGGAACATATCATTGTCCTGCGTAATGCCGGGCCGCAGGGCGGACCGGGCATGCCGGAATGGGGCATGCTGCCGATCCCGACCAAGCTCGTGAAGCAGGGCGTGCGCGACATGGTGCGCATCTCGGATGCGCGCATGAGCGGCACCAGCTACGGCGCCTGCATCCTGCACGTCGCGCCGGAGTCGTATGTCGGCGGCCCGCTGGCATTGGTGAAGACCGGCGATCACATCACGCTCGATGTTGCCGCGCGCACCATCAATCTTGATGTCTCGGACGCGGAGCTCGCCAAGCGCCGTGCGGAATGGAAGCAGCCCGAGCGCCGTTTCGAGCGCGGCTATGGCTGGATGTTCTCGAAGCACATCAAGCAGGCCAATGACGGCTGCGACTTCGATTTCCTGGAGACGGGTTTTGGCGCGCCGATCGGCGAGCCTTCCATCTATTAACGCTGTCATTCCGGGGTGCCGCGAAGCGGCGAGCTATGGTGCGCAATTGCGCACCTGAGAATCCATAACCACGAACGTGAGTATGGATTCCGGGCCTGCGCCGGCCGGGCGCATCCCGCAATGACTAAAGAGAGAGTGAGAACAAAATGTCAAAACTCAGCGACGCCACCCGCAACAAGCTCAAATCCGTCTCCACCGCCACCGTCGCCACCGCGCTGTTCAAGCGCGGCCTGCGCATCCAGATGATCCAGGATGTGCATCCCCTTGGCCCCGATCAGCCGACCATGGTCGGCGAGGCCTTCACGCTGCGCTACATGCCGGCGCGCGAGGATCTCAACACCATCGACGTGTTCAAGGACCGCTCGCATCCGCAGCGCAAGGCGGTCGAGGATTGTCCCCCCGGTGCCGTGCTGGTGATGGACAGCCGAAAGGACGCGCGCGCCGCATCTGCCGGTGCGATCCTGGTGACGCGGTTGATGAAGCGCGGCGTCGCCGGCGTCGTCACCGACGGCGGCTTTCGTGATTCCGCGGAGATCGCCAAGCTCGGTTTCCCCGCCTTCCATCACCGCCCGAGTGCGCCGACCAACCTCACGCTGCACCAGGCGATCGAGATCAACGTGCCGATCGGCTGCGGCGACGCGCCGGTGTTTCCCGGCGACGTCATCCTCGGTGACAGTGATGGCGTGATCGTCATCCCCGCGCATCTCGCCGAAGAGATCGCCAACGAGACGTTCGAGATGACTGCCTTCGAGGACTTCGTTACGGAAGAAGTCGGCAAGGGCCGCCCCATCTTCGGGCTCTATCCGGCGACCGATCCACAGACGCTCACCGATTTCGCGGCCTGGCGCAAGGCGAACGGAAGGTAGCTCGCGCCACGTTCACAATCGTCGTCCTGGCGAAAGCCAGGACCCATTACCCCAGGGAGTAGTTTGGCGACGATCAGTTGTTAAGAAGGTTTGCCGTGGGACTGTCGCCTGCGCTTATCTGATAGATCACGCGCTAAGGGTTCTGGCTTTCGCCAGGACAATATTGGGAGGGCAGTTCAGCTTATACTTCCGCCATCCCAGCCGCCCACAGTGCAAACGCATAGACGATCGCGACTTCATCCAGCCGATCGAAGCGCCCCGATGCGCCGCCGTGGCCGGCGCCCATGTTGGTGCGCAGCAGGACCGGGCCACCACCGCTCATGGTGGCGCGAAGGCGCGCGATCCATTTGGCCGGCTCCCAGTAGGTGACGCGCGGATCGGTAAAGCCGCCCATCGCCAGGATCGCCGGATAGTCCTTTGCCGCAACGTTGTCGTAGGGCGAGTAGGACAGGATGGTGCGAAAATCCTTCTCGCTCTCGATCGGGTTGCCCCATTCCGGCCATTCCGGCGGCGTCAGCGGCAGCGTGTCGTCGAGCATGGTGTTGAGCACGTCGACGAACGGCACTTCGGCGACGATCCCGGCGAACAACTCGCCGGCGCGATTTGCGACGGCGCCCATCAGCATGCCGCCGGCCGAGCCGCCGTGACCAATGATGCGTTTTGCGCTCGTGTACTTTGCCGCGATCAGCGCGCGTGCGCTCGCCGCGAAATCGTCGAACGTGTTGGTCTTCTTCTCGCGCTTGCCGTCGAGATACCAGCCCCAGCCCTTGTCGGCCCCGCCGCGGATATGCGCGATGGCGTAAACGAAGCCGCGATCGACCAGCGATAGGCGATTGGTGTTGAAGGAGGCCGGCATCGCGGCGCCGTAGGAGCCGTAGCCGTAGAGCAGCAGCGGTGCCGTGCCGTCGAGTTTGAGTCCCCGGCGATACAGGATCGAGACCGGCACCTCCGCGCCGTCATGGGCCTTCGCCATGATGCGGGTGGTGACGTAGTCGGCCGCATCGTGGCCGCTCGGAATCTCCTGGCGCTTACGAAGCACGCGCGAGCGCCCGGCCATGTCGTAGTCATAGACCTCAGACGGCGTCGTCATCGACGAATAGGAGAAGCGCAGGTTCGTCGTCTCGAATTCGTAGGAGCCCATTGTGTCGAGCGAATAGGCGGCCTCGTCGAAGGCGATGGCGTGCTCTTCGTTGTTGCCGAGATCGCGGATCACGATCGCCGGCAGCGCGTTGGCACGCTCGAGCCGCACCAGATGGCCGGCATAGAGATCGATATCGATGATATAGATCCCCGGACGATACGGAATCAGATCGCGCCAGTTCTTTCGCTCGGGCGACGCGAGCGGTGCTGTGACGATCTTGAAGTCGATGGCGTCATTGGCGTTGGTGAGGATGAAAAGCTGATCGCCGCGATCGGCGAGGGAATATTGCACGCCCTCTTCGCGCGCCGCGACCAGGCGCGGCGGTGCGTCGGGATTGGCGAGATCGATCAGGCGTTGCTCGGATGTCTCGTGGTCGCCGCCGGCGATCACGCAGAAACGCCCGCTGGTGCTCTCGTGCAGATGGGTGAACCAGCCGGAGTCCTGCTCCTCATAGACCAGGATATCGTCCGACTGCTTCGTGCCGAGCCGGTGTCGCCACACCTGCATCGGCCGGTGATTGTCGTCGAGCTTCACATAGAAGAAGCTCGATGCGTCCTTGCTCCAGACCACGCCGCCGTCGGTTTCCTCGACGAGGTCGTCGAGATCGGCCCCGGTGGCCCAATCGCGCACGCGGATCGAGAAATACTCCGAGCCCTTGGTGTCGGCGGTCCAGGCCTGCAGCTTGTGATCAGGCGAATGCCGGCTGCCACCGAACCTGAAATATTTGTGGTCCCTTGCGAGCGCATCGCCGTCGAGCACGATATGGCTGTCGCCGCCATTGCGCGGCATGCGGCCGAAAAGCTCATGCTGGCCGCCTTCGCGAAACTTGCGGAAATAGGCGAACGCGCCGTCCGGCGAGGGCACGCTGGAATCGTCCTCCTTGATCCGCGAGCGCATCTCGCGCACCAGCGTCTTCTGCAAGGGCGCGGTGTGGCCGAGCAGACTCTCGGTATAGACGTTCTCTTCGTCGAGATAGTTGCGGATGTCGGGATCGAGTTGGGTCGGATCGCGCAGCACCTCCTGCCATTTCGCATCCTTCAGCCAGGCATAGTCGTCGCTCACGGTGATGCCGTGCCGGGTGAACGAATGCGGCCGCCGCGGCGCGACGGGGGGCTTGGTGGGGCTGGCGGTTTTGGTCAAGTCGATCCTCGCGTCAGGGGGCGTGTCTCGCCTTTATATCGGAGCGAAAGTGGGGGATTTAAAGAAGCTCAATGCGGCTGTGGGGCTCGAAGGTCGCGTCAAACTCCGCTGTCGTCCCGGCAAAGGACGGGACCCATACCCCCAGGGAAGAGTTGTCGTACGAGCTGGTAACCCCGAGTCTTCGCCCAATCACATCTTGTGGTAATGGGTCCCGGCCTTCACCGGGACGACATTGGAGTGTTTGGCTTACGCCCAAGCCTCACCCAAGCCTACGCCCCGACTTGCTCGCCGAGATACGCCACTGCCGCCTCCAGCCCGCCCTTGCCGTGCGGAATCTTCAGTGCGTTGAGGCCGACCTCGATCACGCCGAGCGTGCCGAGCAGCATCGGCGCATTAACGTGGCCCATATGGGCGATGCGGAAGGCCTGGCCCTCGAGATCGCCGATGCCGGTGCCGAGCACCACGCCGCATTTGTCCTTGCAATAGCGTTGCAGCACTGCGGGATCATGGCCGTTGCCCACGGTCACGGTGGTCACCGTGTTGGAACGCTCGCTGTTCTCCAGAATGTTGAAGCCGAGGACCTGGCCCTCCGACCACACCGCAACCGCGCGGCGGGCGGCTTCACCGAGCAGGCTATGCCGACGGAATGCGTTCTCAATGCCTTCCTCGTGCAGGAGGTCGATCGCCTGGCGCAGCGCGAACAACAGATGCACCGGCGCGGTGCCGGCATATTTGCGATAATGCTCGGTGCCTTCGCGCTCGCTCCAGCTCCAGTAGGGCGTCGCCATGTTCGCCTTCTTGTGTGCCTCGAGCGCGCGATCGTTCGCTGCGACGAAGCCGAGGCCGGGCGGCGTCATCAAACCCTTCTGCGAGCCGGACATCGCGACGTCGATGCCCCATTTGTCCATCTCGAACGGCATGCAGCCGAGCGAAGCCACGGTATCGACCATGTACAGCGCGGGATGGCCGCTCGCCTTGATCGCCTTGCCGATCGCCTCGATGTCGTTCTGCACGCCCGAAGCGGTGTCGACCTGCACGACGACGACGGCCTTGATCTTGTGTTCCTTGTCTCGGCGCAGGCGCTCCTCGACCTCGTGCGGCCGCACCGCGCGGCGCCAGTCACCCCGCAGCACCTCGACATCAGCGCCCATCAGCGCCGCCGCGTTGCCCCAGCCGATCGCGAAGCGGCCGCTTTCCAGCACCAAGAGCTTGTCGCCGCGCGACAGCACGTTGCTGAGCACGGCTTCCCAGGCGCCGTGTCCGTTGGCGATGTAGATGTAGGACTTGCCCTTGGTCGCGAACAATTTTGAGAGGTCGCTGATCAGGCTCTCGGTCAGATCGGTCATCTGCTTGGAGTAGATGTCGATCGCCGGACGGTGCATCGCCCGCAGCACCTCGTCGGGCATCGTGGTGGGCCCGGGGATGGCCAGAAATTCCCGGCCCGCGCGAACGGTCATTGTTGTTTTTCCTTAATCGATGAAGACGGTCTGGAGGGTCATTGAGCTAGCTTTTACGCGCCGCGGGGAGCCAAGAAAAGCACGTAAAACGCGGGATGATCATGCAGAGCGAGAGCGTCCGGAGACCCTATCGCCGCGTTTCGCGGCATCCAGCGGCCTCGGCTTCCTCGACCGAGCAGAACCAGCGGGTGCCCTTGCTGATCTTCATCTTGATCTGCGCGTACCATCGGCTGGTCGGCTGGTGAAAGATGCATTCCCCGGCACTGTTGACGTTGCCCTTGATGGTGCAATCCGGCGAGGGCGCGACGGGGCCCGAGGCAGAGGCGAGCAGGATCGCATGCGCCCCTTCGGGCGGCTTGGTGGCGCCGAGGATCGTGGTCTTCTTGTTGCGCACGCGCCAGTCCCAGGGGGCGATGAAGGCGCCCTGCCACATGCCGGCCTTGGCCTCGCGCGCGGCGCCTTCATCGGCCTCGTAGTCGCGGGAGATGCGAGTAAAGGCCAGCGCCCAGCCGCTCCGCACCAGCCATTTCTGGATGTCCTCGCCGTCGACCTCGCAGCGCGCCACGGTGCGGCCGCGCCGGTCGATCGACCGCGCATGGCAGACCCAGGTCTTGCCCTCGGTGTATTTGGTCAGCTCGTCGCGTGCCGCCACGCCGCAGGTCCAGCGCTCGCCCTTGGTGTTGAGGCAGAGCTGGTCGGTCGACGGCGCGTCGACGCCGCCGAGGCGGATGCGGGCATTGCCGATCTGGAGTGTATCGCCGTCGCGGATCTTTGCCGTGCCGGTGATGTCGGCGGCGTGCGCCAGCGTCGGCACGGCGAGAAGGGAAATCGCAGCTATGAATTGGCGCAACATGCCGGTCCGCATATGGTAAAAAACCACGATAAGCCGTGCAATTGTGGTCGGCTTTGGGCCGACGGGCCAGCCGTTGCCCAACATATGAGCTTTCAACTTCCTGTCATCGCAGGGTCCAATAGCGAACAGGACTGGCGAACAGGGGACGCGCCATTCGCTATCCGCCACGCACCATTCGCCGCCTCGCCACCGCCAACCCCATCAGCACGAAGGCCGACGTCACCTCCGGCCCGCCGACCAAAATCCGCGTCGGGGTCTTCATCTTGTTCCACTCATAGGCGCGGAACGGGCCGCGGCGGCCGCCCTCGCCGAGAGCTTTGACGATGCAGTTCAGCGCCGGCGCGAAAGTCTTGGGATCAGCGCCGAGATGGCCGAGCGCAATCAAGGCCAGCGCCGCGTCGAACGCATTCATCTCGGCAACCAGCATCTCACCCTGCACATAGCCCAGCACGCGCGCGCGGATGAAATCGAAGGCGCCGTCGGGATCGATCGCAGCCTGGGCTGCCAGCGGCAGCGACAGGAAGGCGGCATAGCAGCGGCCGAAATAGGCGCTGTAGAGCTCGGGCAGATAGTAGATGTGCGAGCGCGGATTGGCGAAGGCGCCGTTTGTCGCCAGCCGCTTCTGGAAGGCGATGATGCGATGCACGGTGGCGAGCCGCGCCGGCGTCTCCAAAACTTTCCACCGCGCAAGATTGCGGAAGGACACTTCGAGGATATCGAGGTTCAGCGTCGGATCGAGATCGTTGCCGTAGGGCCGCTCACCGGCGAGATTGTCGATCCAGGTGGCGACGCCGCCCTCGTAATCGATGTTGTCGTTGAGCGGCACGGTAACGCGCGGCTCGTTGACGCCTTCGCGTACCTGGTAGCCGGCGTAGAAATCGAGCAGCGGTTGGGAGAGGATCGGATCCTCGCAGCCGGCCTGCGTCGCCGCCGAGAACGAGCACGCCGTGGTGTCGCAGTCCGGCACGTAGACGCCGAAGCCGAGGTCCTGCTTGATCTGCGCGAAGAAGCGGGAGAAGCGAGGGTGCGGCGGCGGCGCGAGCGCGGTGATGACGTCGAAGCGCGCGCCATCCGTGCCCTTTACCTCCTCGCGGCTGATGTTGATGCAGAAATCGACCATGTTCGCGATTGCGGTCTTCGCGGCAGCGGCGTCGGTTGGCGAGGCGAGGCCGGTCTCGCCATAGGCGAGCAGCGCCTCGATGAAGAAGGCGTCGTAATAGGCCGAGCGGTGGCGGATCTGCACCGGCTCCCACATCGGCTCGGCGATGCCCCGCCATGGCGGATTGATGATGGCGCCTGCACTCGAGCGCGCGATGAAGACGCGCGCGAGGTTGAACAGCAGCGAGGAGTTCTTGTAGCCGCGCGAGTTCAAGCCGGTCAGCGCCATGATCAGTTCGCGACCGCGCAGGTCGGGATCGCCGATCAGGTTGAACGCGGCATAGGTCGGCAGAAAGCCGTTCTGGCGGAAGCTGCGGAGCAGATGTTGCGCACAGTCGCGGATCACGCTGTCGATCGCCGGGAGCGCCGGCGCTGCGCCGTTGAACGGCAGCGGCGGCGGCCTGGGATGGTCGAGCGCGATGGTGTCGAGGAGGTCGGCGACGGGCCGGCCGACCGCCTCCCAATCAGGTTCGGCATCGTCCCGGGCGCGGGTCAGTGCCGCGCGCAGCCGGGCGAGCCTTGTCTCATCGCGCAGGTCGGGCAGGCCGGCGCGGCGGAGCAGCGCCCGCAGCGCCGGATTGCCGAGCGCAGTCTTGTAGAATTTTGCCAGGTGCGGATCGCCGGTAGCCGGGCCCGCCAGCACGGGATCGCAGACGTCGTAAAGCGAGGGGCCGTCCTTCCGTGCCGTCAGGGCGCGGAAGGCGTGCCCGGCGAAATAATGAAAGCTCATGAATGACCTGGTCGCGCGGGGCCTTGCCTGGGTTCACGGCGCGCTGTCCCGGTAGCGCGCCAATGCCTCCGCAAGTGTTTGAAAAGTGTCACGAATTCACAGGGAACACAAATGTGACCAATATCACAGAAAAAGCCGCCGCTGGAACAGCGCTTTTCTGCCCGAAAAGAGCACCGAAGGATGAGGAAAGCCCGATGTGGTTCGCTCGTAATTAACCAGTGCATTCAGAGGTTTAGCTAAAAAGAAGGGCAATCTATTGCCCCGCGGGCGATATCCGGTTAAGGCTTTATTTGGTGCGGCGCCGCAAATTGCGCGCAATTCGGGGAGACACCCCCGGCCGATCCCTCAAACCTAAAGACGCCATCGCGCTACTCAAACAGGTATGCGCGCCTCGATGGCTCCTGACAGGAATGAACCGAGATGAATGTAAGGCAGCTCGACATTTCCCGACGCACCATCGCGGTCGCCGCGGCCCTGATCGGCACGGTGTCGCTGGTGATCGGCGCCCACGCTGCCCTGAACATGCGTGCCCTCGATGCCGCCAAGGCGATCTCGACCGCTGAGGTCACCGGTTCGGTCGGCCATGCGTCGCGCCTCGCTCTCGTCATCGGCAATGGTCATTACCCTGACGCCAATGCGCCGCTGTCGCAGTCGATCAACGACGCGCGCGCGCTGTCGTCCTCGCTGCGCAAGGGTGGCTTCGACGTCGACATGGTGGAGGACGCCAGCAAGGACGACATGGTCCGCGCCGTCAACCGCCTGAAGTCGAAGATCACGCGCGACAGCGTCGTCATGCTGTTCTTCGGCGGCTACGGCGTGCAGGCCGGCCGCGAGAGCTACATGCTGCCGGTCGACGCCGTGATCTGGAAGGAAAGCGACGTCCGCCGTCAGGGCGTCTCGATCGAGAGCGTGCTCGAGATGATGAAGGAGCAGGGCGCCAAGGCCAAGCTCGTCGTCGTCGATGCCTCGCGCCGCAACCCCTATGAACGCCGCTTCCGCTCCTACAGCCACGGGCTCGCGCCGATCAGCACGCCTGACAATGCGCTGATCCTCTCCTCCGCCTCGCCCGGCAAGGTCGCCGACGACGGCAAGGGCGACAACAGTGTGCTGGTCAGCGAGCTCCTGAACAACCTCAATGCGCAGGGCAGCGCCGAAAGCGTCTTCAACAAGACTCGCGTCGCCATTTCCCGCGCATCCGAAGGCGACCAGGTCCCGACGGTGTCGTCCTCGCTCCTGGAAGACGTCCAGTTCGATCAGGCCGGCGGCTAGTCTCGCGCCGTATTTTGGGTGAGCAAAGGCGCAAAGCGCCGAGCCCACCAAATTTCTCCGTCATTGCGAGGAGCGAAGCGACGAAGCAATCCAGAATCTTTCCGCGGAAAGATTCTGGATTGCTTCGCTTCGCTCGCAATGACGATGCAGCAGTCCGCTGCGCCTATCTCCCCGCGAGGTGAAGAAAGCCCTATTTCGTCTCCGCGCTCGCCATCACCGGGCGAACCGGGTCGCCTTCGCGCAACAGCGCGCCGGCGCGGGCGACGACGATGTCGCCCTCGTTGACGCCGTCGCGGATCTCGATATTGCCGCCGGACATCAGCCCGATCTCGACGCGCTTGGTCTCGACGCGGTTGCGGCGGATGATCTGCACCACGGTGCCGGCGGGGCTGTACTGCACGGCGGTGAGGGGGACCGCGACATTGCAGCTCTGCCCGGTCTTGATCAGCGCGCGTCCGCTCGAATTCAGCAGCAGCCGCCGCGGCGTCGAGATGCCGATATAGACCATACCCTGCTGGATGTTCGGCTCGACCGTCGGCCCGATCTTGCGCACCTTGCCGTCGATGTCGCCGGCACCCGCGATGCGTACGGTAGCCGGCTGGTTCACCGCTAGCTTCTTGATGTCGGCGGTGGCGACGAGGCCGACGAGGTCATATTCGCTCCGCGCCACGATCGAGAATAGCGCTTCGCCGCGCCCCGAGGCCGGCGCGCCGATCTGCGCGGTCGAAGCCGAGATCACGCCGGCAACCGGCGCCGTCACCTGGACCGTGCCGCCTTCGGGCAGCGCCAGCCGCGCCAGCACCTGGCCGGCGGTGATGGTGTCGCCGGCTTCCGCCAGCACCTCCGTCACCTTCAATCCGGGACGCTCGGGCCGCACCGAGGTTTCCTCGCGCGCGATGATCGTGCCGCTCGCTTCCACGATGTCGGAGAAACAGGACTTTGCCGCCTTCAGCACCGTGACGGCCGGTCCCTTGGGCGCCTCCTCATCGGCGCGGACCGGCAGGGAGCCAAGCGCCAGCGCGGCGGCGATGGCCACGGGAAACAGGGTGCGGGTGCAATGACGCATCGGACTAATCCACGGGATCAAGGCTTCACTCGATAGCAGAAGGCGACGGCACAGACCATGGCGCCCGGTGCCGGGCAGGAGAGAATGCCGCAGAGCCATCCACGGCAAGCCTTTGATTAGTCGCGGGATTGAAGATCAGGTTCGGCGTCGCGCCATCCGTCAGCCGTGGCGTTCGCCGAGCAGCCTGCCGGTGGTGCGATTGATCAGGTGCAGGCGCGCGCACGCGGGACAGGTCACCGAGTCGTGCGTATCCCTGGCATCGCTCGGCTCGGTCGTAAGCCGATGCTGAACGTTCATGCCGGTCTGCGGGCATTTGAAGACGATATGTCGGTCCATCACGTACCGGAATATGACGGCAGCGAGCCGCGACCGAAACTACGGATGATTGCGTAGGTCGGTCGGCCGCGGCACCCGCATTCTTACGGCAGCGTGACGAACTCCACCCAGTTCGGCTTCTTGCCGGTCGGATAGGACTTCAGCTTGGTTAACGCGCCGCTGGTCTGGTCGATCGCATAGACCGTCATGCCGTCGGACAGTTCGCCGACCGCGGCGACATAGTGACCGGTGGGATCGATATTGAAGCCGCGCGGCTGCTTCTCGGTCGGAACGGTGCCGACCGTGCTGAGCTTGCCCGTTGCCGGATCGATTTTATAGGCGGTGAGCGTGTCTGTGGTCCGCTCCGAGGCATAGAGGAAGCGGCCGTCCGGCGTGACGTGGATGTCGGCGGCCCAGGGTTTGCCGCTGAAGCCTTCGGGCAGCGCGGTGGTCCGCTGGATCTCGCTCCACGCGCCGGTCTTGGCGTCATAGCTGAAGGCCGCGACGTCGCCGTTCAGCTCGTGGATCAGATAGACATACTTGCCGTTGGGGTGGAACACGAAGTGCCGCGGGCCCGATTTTTCCGGCACCTTGTAGACCGGCGGATCGCTCGGCGTCAGCTCGCCGGTGGCGGCATTGAAGGCGAAGGCCAGCACCTGATCGGAGCCGAGATTGGTCGCGAACGCATAACGGTTGTCGGGCGAGGGGATGAAGGCGTGCGCATTCAGCCCGGTCGGAATCACCTGCTTGGGCTCGCCGACGACGCCGGTGTCGGACAGCGGATTGAGCGCGACCTTGTTGCCGCCATAGGAGGCGCTGAACACGAACTTGCCGGTGCGGTCGGTCATGACATAGGCCATGCTGTCGGCGAGCGGCCCGTTGCCGATGTGCTTGAGCGTGCCGGTCTTCGGGTCGATTGCAAAGCTCACGGCCGAGAACGGCTGCGAGCGCACGCCGGCGATCAGCACGCGGTGGTCGGGCGTCACCGCCAGCGGCGTCGAGGAGCCGGGCTTCTCGATGCCGACGAAGGGCGCGGTCTGCACCGGGCTCATCTCGCCCTTGTCGTGGATGCGGAAGACGGAGACGTCGTTGCTGTCGGCATTGCCGACATAGGCGAAGGTGTCGGCCATGCCGGCGCTTGCTCCAAGGTGGGTGGCGAGGATGACGGCACATGCCGCAAGCGGCAGTTGCAGTGCGGTACGGCGGGACAGTCGATACATCAGGCTTCCTCCAGCTTCAAAAAGCGCCGCTGCCGTCCGGCATGGCTGTTCTCGGTTTGCGGCGAGGATATCCGGCCTCATACCATTCCACCAAAATCCA
The DNA here is from genome assembly GCF_055791185.1 of Bradyrhizobium ingae. NCBI lineage: Bacteria > Pseudomonadati > Pseudomonadota > Alphaproteobacteria > Hyphomicrobiales > Nitrobacteraceae > Bradyrhizobium > Bradyrhizobium ingae. The sequence continues at coordinate 146,737 of NZ_JBVUBB010000016.1, read as the reverse complement.
GTTTGGATCGATCGATGTCAGAATTGGATCGATCGTCGCGAATGAGTGGGCGCGATGGATGTGAACCAATGCGATGCGCGCGCATTGAATGGTGCATGCCCCGACCTGGACGGGGCGGATGTCCTTATCAGGGGAGTCCGTGTGTTGCCCCGCGAAAACGATCTTGAAGGCAAACCCGACATGGGCGGCAAGCATGGCGGCCAAGCGGGCCAGCCTAAATCTCCGCCACGCCCAAAAACCAGCCAGCGCGATGAAGACGTGGCGGCAAAGCAGCACTCCGATCAAACCGATCGCAAGCCGCAGCCGACCAATAGAGGATAGTTCGGCAAGATATCTGCCCCAGGATAGCGGCATCGGGTGCGCTCACAGGCCGCAGCAAAAGAGGAACGGCATCTTCGCCCGGCTGTTCTAGAATTGTGTTTGCGGCGGGAGGCTTTTGCGGAGGCTGACGTGTTTTGGATTTATTGGGACACCGCCTGGTCGATCATCATCAGCGGCATCATGTTCGCGACCATCGTCGCGCATCCCGATGCCGAGTTCGCGGAAGTGCGCGCGGCGAAAAGGTCTTGAAGATCGCAGCGCCGGACTGCCTCTCTCCGTAATTCCGCGGAGTTTGCTTCACTGCGCGTCTCCATTCGATGCGACGGCCTTTGGCCGTCATCGGGGTGAAGCGAGTTTTAGGCGCGCGACGGTAATTCTCTGAATCTTCTTTTGCACGAGATCGGGCGCAACGTGCGTGGCACGCTGCGCTGCAACCGAGATACGAAAGTCCCAAATCCTTACGTCATGCTGCCGGGCATGAAGCAGCGGATCTGCGTGCGGCCGTTGATGTAGTACGGCCAGACCATGGTGCGGCCAGCGCGGTTCGGCTCGGTGATCACGGTGTCGTCGGGCACGTCGACCCACAGGCCTTCGAGACGAACGCGGTAGTGGCCGTCTCTGGTGTCCCAGTCGGCATCGGCTACCGCGGTGCCGTCGGCGTCCGCGCAGCACGGGCCGCCGCCTTTGCTGTGCAGGCTTTCGAACCAGCCTTTGAGGGGAGAATTCGCAAACCGGCCGTCGTCGCGGCCTTGTGCGGGGGCGCCGATCAGGGCAAGCGCCGCAACGAGGGGGAGTAACCGAGAGCCGACAGACATCCTTTCGCCTCTTGAGTTTCGCACGCAACAAGACCCTCCGGACGCAAGGCCCGGTGCGCACGCGATGCATTTTCAGCTGATACCCCTCCGGCCGGACTGTTCCGCCATCAGCGACTGCGACAACCCGCGGGCCGAAAGTTTGATCCTATTCTGAAACGCGTACCATCGCGGCCCTATCGGTCAGAAGCTGTGACCGATTGCCGGTCGTCCGTTTTGCCGACTTGATGCGGAAGCGAATTCAGCGCAGGTTTGCGTCCTGTGATTTGTCGTGAAGGGCTTTAAGGGGCTTCGGGATTCATGGAGATCGCATCGAAGGCGACAATCGCCGTTTGCTCGTTCCTGCTGGTCGCGGCCGGCGGTACTGCGATCGTCGTCGGCACCGGCGGGCTGTGGCAGGCGTTGCGCGGCGAGCCCGAGGTCAAGGCCGCCGACAAAGCCAAGGTCGCGTCCAAGCCGGAAGCCAAGACGGCGCTCGCCGCGCCCACATTCCTGCCGCCGACCGCGCCGTCCGTCGCACCGTCAGCGGCGCCCGGCAATGACATTGCCACTGCGCTCGGCAAAGCCCAGACGGCGCTCGCCGATCTGCCGACGCCAACGGCTCCGCCGCCCGCAGCGGTCGAGGAGACCGGGCCTCGTTTCGACGTCGCACGCGTCGATGACGACGGCGAGGCGGTAATCGCCGGCCGCGCCACGCCGGGCGCGCGCGTCGAACTGCTGCGCGATGGTGAGAGCCATGCCTCTGCGGTCGCCGATGCGTCCGGCCTGTTCGTGATGACCCCGCCAAAGCTGCCGCCGGGAAGCTACAAGCTCAGCCTGCAATCGACGGCGCCGGACGGGAGCGTGACGAAATCAAGAACCGACGTTCCCGTGACGCTGCACGCGATGGCCCAGCCGCCGAGCGCGACGCCGGCGCGCACCGATGTCGCCAAGCTCGCGAAAGAGACGCCCGTCAAGGAAGCGTCTGTAAAGGGGGACGGCGCGGCAGCATCACCGGCGGCGGCGCCGGGCGCCGCACTGGCACTCGCCACCGCGCCGACTGCCGAGAAGGGGCCGCTGCGCGCGAAGACTGACGCGAAGACGGAGACGACGGGATCGATTTCGATAAGCCGCATCGTCACCCGCGGCGACAGCCTCTGGCAGATCAGCCGCCGCACCTATGGCGATGGCCTCAGCTACGCCCTGATCTACAATGCCAACCGCGACAAGATCCACAACCCGGATCGCATCTATCCCGGCCAGACCTTCGTCCTGCCGCGCAAGGTCAGGTGAGGGGTCCCGCGCCCCGCGAATTGAAGGGCGGACTTGTCGACCTGTCTACCGCAATTCTGAGAGCGAAGGCGCAAGCGAAATCCACCATTCCCTCGTCGCCGGAACTTTCTGGTTCACTGCGCGTCATTCTCCTTGTGACGAGATGCGGCTTGGCGCGGAGGAGGGAGCCAAGGTGACCATCATGTCGAAATCCCGCCTGGGAATTGCGGTCGCGGGGATCGCGCTGGTCACTCTCGCGACGCTGCCTGACCCAGCCAAGGCCGGCTTCGGGCTGCGGGTCGGCGGCCCGCTCGGCGTTGCGCGCTTTGCGATGGCGCGCATGCTCGGGGTTGCCGGCATCCGACATATGCGCATGGCTGCGCGACACGGTCGTGCCCGGATGGCCGCGCTGCATCCGCAAGACCTCCGCCCCGCTGCGGACGCCGTCCGCCCGACCGTTCGCGCCCAGCTCACGGCGGTTGCGGCCCTCGCCGGCTGGCGCGGTGGCCGCGCCGAGCAGGGCTGGTGGCAGCATGCCGACGGCACCTATGGCTGGGTCGGCCCGCTGTTCTGGCCGTTTGCCGATGACGACATCACCGACTTCACGATGCGCGGCGACGGCACCGCGCTTTGGGCCTATGGCTATGGCGATATCTATGCCGCGATCTTCGCGCCTTATGCTCCGACCGAGCTTGCCGCCTATACCGCGGGCGGCCGCCGCCACCGCAAGGTCCCCGAGCTCCAGCAGCTCTGCGACACCGGGGATGCCGTGGGCCTTCCGATCGATGCGATCCTGCGCACGGTGCAGCCGAACGAAGTTCAGCGCGCCGGGCTCGACGAGCTCGCTGGCGCCTGGGGCTCGGCGGGTGCCGCCATCCGCGCCTCCTGCCCGACTGAAGCTGCCGCCAATGCGCTCGATCGCTTCGCGCTGATGCAGCGCCGTATCGAGGCGATGATCAGCGCGGTGGATGCGGTCGCGCCGCCGCTTGCGAAGTTCTACGGTCTGCTCGACGACGAACAGAAGTCGCGCCTCAACGCGCTCGGCAAGGACGGTCGCGCGAATGCTGCCGAGACCAAGCGCAAGGAGATGCAGGCCGCAGCCTGCAAGGCGCCCGCTGAGCCCTCGAGCGAGGAGCAGGCGCAGCGCCAGTACGAGCAGCTCGTGAAGCAGCAATGGCCGGCCGACGACATCGCGACCGCTCTTCGCCTCGACGAGACCAAGCGCGCCGCGCTCGAGGTGCTGCAGGACACCACCATGGGCACCATGGAAGTCCTGCCGCCCTGTCCACCGCAGAACCTGCGCACTCCGCAAGCCCGCCTCCAAGCCGTGAAGGCGCGGCTGGACAGCATGCTCGAGGTGGTGAAGGGTGTCGGCGATGCGCTCGACGATTTCGAGTGGGGCCTCACCGACGAGCAGAAGACGCAGTTCGAGGCGATGGGGCTGAAGCGGGGCGTGTGAGCGGAGTGACGACGAGAACTCTCACCGCCGCTGTGCAAATGGCGCCTCGATCTCAGTCGTCGTGCCGGCTTTCGCCAGGACGACGCTGGGGGACGATCCGGCGCTCCTCACGGCTGAGGGAGCCGCAATAGCTCACATCCTCCGCCGTGCCGCCGACGCATCCACGACGTTGTCGACTTCCTCGCGCCAGCTCAGGATCTCCATCGCGAGCACGGGGTGATTGAAACCCTTGAGCTGAAGATCGTCGAGCGGGCGGGCTTCGACCCATGGCTCGACGATGCCGTAGACGCGCCGCGCGACCACGATCTGGCCGGCCCTGGCTTCATCGCACAGGCGAGAGGCGAGGTTGGTGACGCTGCCGATGGCGGCATATTCCAGCCGCTGCTCGAAGCCGATCTGGCCCAGCGTGGCATAGCCCAGCGCGACGCCGACACCGAAGCCGAGCGAATGGCCCCGATTCTTCCATTTTTCGGTCAGCTTGCCGATCGCATCGCGCATCTCGACAGCCATCTTCACCGCGCGCTTGGTGTGGTCGGAAAATTGGATCGGTGCGTTGAACAGGATCATCACGCCGTCGCCGGCGAAGCGGTCGAGCGTGCCCTCGTAGCGATGGATCAGCTCACCGAGTGCTGCGTGGTATTCGCGCAGCACGTTCATCGCCTCTTCCGGCTCGGTCGCTTCGGTGAAAGAGGTGAAGCCGCGCAGATCGCAGAACACGACGGTGACCTCACGGCGGTGGCTGTCGAGCAGCGCATCGTGGCCGTCGGACGAGGCGATGAGCTGCGCGACCTGCGGCGCGAGAAAGCGCTCCAGGCGCTTGATGCGGCCGATCTCGCCTAGCTGCTTCTCGACGCGCTCTTCCAGGGAGCGGTTCCAGTTGCGGAGCTGCTCGGTCTGCTCCTGAAGCTTCGCGGCTTGCTGCTGCACCGTCTCGTGGGCGGCCGCGAGCTCGCGGCCCTTGTGGTCGACCTCGGAGAAGAGGCGGGCATTGCGCATCGCCAGCACCGCCTGATGCGCGAAGGTGCGCATCAATCCGGTCAGGCTGCCGGCGAACTCGCCGCGCGCGTGGCGCAGCACCACCAGCGAGCCGAGCGTGCCCTGCTGGTCGACCAGCGGCACCACGAGCACGGAGTGGAAGCCGGCATCGACCGCGACGTTGCGCAAAGGCTGCTCGGAGGCCTCATCGAGATCGGGAAGCGCGATTGGCTCGCCGCTCCTCGCGGCGTCGCCGAGCAGGCTCGCGCCCTCGTCGATGGTGACGTGCGCGCCTTCGGCGGATTTGTCGATGCCGTTGGCCTCGACCAGGTTGAAGCGGTGCTTGTCGGCATCGTAGCCATAGATCAGGACCGCGTCGGCATGGGTGATCTCGAGCGCGCGGGCGGCGATCGTCGGCAAGACCGCATCGAGATCGAGCGAGGAGGCGACGGCACGGCCGACCTCTTCCAGAACCTTGAGCTCGTTGATCGACCGCGCGAGGTCGCGCGTGCGCTCCTCGACCTTGGTCTCCAGGCTCGAATAGGTCTCCTGGATCTGGTTCGCCATGCTGTTGAACTGATTGGCGAGTCCCTCCAGCTCGTCGGAGGTGCGCACGTCGATGCGATGGCTGAAATCGCCCTCGCCGAGCCGGTGTGCGCCGGCGCTGAGTGCGGTGATCGGGATCAGCATGCGACGTGCGAGCAGCGTTCCGGCGAGGATTGCGACCAGCAGGCCCATGCCGATCAAAAGTCCGATCCGCACCAGCTGGTCGCGGATCGGCGAGAGTGCATGCGCGGTCGGCTGCTCGATCAGCACGGCCCAGCCGAGCTTCGGCACCGCGCTTGCCGCCGTCAGCACGGCATGACCGTTGAAATCGGTGCCGGAAGCGACCGGATCGCGGTCCGGCGCGATGGCGGCGGCGACCTGCGGCAGCTTGGCGAGATCGGTCGCGATCTCGGGTCCGCGAGACGAGGTCGCCAGCACCTTGCCGTGAGGATCGACGACATAGGCGAGGGCGACCTTGCCGACCTGCGCGTCGGAGAGGAAATCGGAGAGAAAGCCGAGATCGATGTCGGCGACGGTGACGCCGGCGTTGAAGCCGGAATGCGCGACGGCGATCGACATGAACGGCTTGTCGTCGGAGAAATAGGGCGGCGCGTAGTTCACCCCGCGGGCGACCGTGTCGGTGAAGCTGAAGCGCATGTCGCGCGACATGTCCGCATTGCTGCCGACCGACACCGAGACGCGCGACAGGCGTAGCACCTCGCGGCCGTCGCCGTTGAGCTGGGAGAGCTGGCCCACGGCGGCCGCCGAATTGAGAAGCTGGGCGTAGCCGGCGCGGCGCTTGTCGATGGTGTCGAGGCTCGCGCGCGTCACCGAGGAGATCTGGCGCTCGAGTTCGGAGACCGATTGCTCGATCCGCTTGGCGGTCGCCTGCGCCTTTTCCTCCATGCCGTCGACGATCGTGGTTCGGGTCGCGCGATAGGAGATCCAGGTCTCCATCGCGCCGTTGACCGCGAGCACGAACACGACGAGGCCGACGAGGGAGACGACATATTTGGCGAACAGGCCCTCGCGGAAAAACCAGGTCTTGTCTTTCGCTCCCGTCATCCAGATCCTCACGCGCCGCGGCTGACGCCGGCGCCTCCTGGCCGTTCTAGCACAGTTCCGCCCGCACAGCCGCCCGGGCTTGCCGGCTATGGACAGGACGCCGGACGAACGGGAGAGCAATTGTCGCTGCAAACCCGGCTCTTTCCGTTCCCTGCTCCCGTGCGGGAGAGGGGGCAGGGAGGAGCTAGCCCGGCAAAGGCTGCCAGAGCAACGCCCACCGCAGCAAAATCACCGGTTGAACAACTGCCGCAGCACGTCGTTCATCGGCTGGCTGTCCTGCGGCTCGGCGGGCGGCTCGTCCTTCGCGGGCGGTGCGGGCGAGCCTTGCGGCTCTGGCGGCGTCGGCGTGCCCGGCAGACCCCGGCTGCGGCCGGTGCTGGTCCCTGGAGCGCGACCGGACAGGCCCTGCTGGATCAGATTGCCGATCGCCTCGCCCAGCGCGCCGCCGAGCGGATTGTTTTGCGACGGCTGTCCCTGCGGATTGCCATTGCCGGCGCTATTTCCGTTCGGTGCGTTGCCGCCGAGACCGAGATTGCCCAGGATATTGCCGAGCCCTGCACCGTCAGGACCGAACAGGCCCTTGCCCATCTCGCGCAGCTTTGCATAGGCAGCTTCCGGATTGTCGAGCACGCCTGCCATGTCCGGATAGATTTTCGGCTGCGACCAGGAGCCCTCGATCATCACGGGAATGCCGAACCCGACGGGGTCGGAGGTGCGGCCCTGGCCCTCGGTGGTCATCACGAGCTTCGGCTCGACGCGAAAGCCCATCATCTTGGTGTCGAGCGCGATCGTGCCTGCGCCGGTCACGCGCACCAATGGGCCGATCAGGTTAAGATCGGTCGTCACCGCCTGGCCCTTGTCGATGCGGAAGGAGGCGGAGAGCTGCGTAAGATCCGTGCTCTGCTCCTGGCTGTCCTGCCAGCCGGACAGTGTGGATGTGGTCAGCGAGCGGATCATCTGCGCGACGTTGATGCCGCGGATGGCGCCGTCCTGGAAGTTGGCAAACACCGTGCCCTGCATGTTCGCCATCAGCGCGCGCTGGCTGGCACCTGCCGAGCGCACCGCGATCTTCGCCTGCAGCTTGCCGTCGAGCCGGTCGAAATCGGCGAGCCCCTTGAGCAGTGGCAACGCGCGCACACCGACGAGGTCGGAATGCATCGCCAGGCTCGGCGCGCCGCTGGTCGCATCCAGGATCGCCTCACCGGAGACCTGGCCGCCATAGGCACCGAGATTGGCCGTGGCGGCCTTCAGCACGCCGCCGGCGAGCTTCGCATCGATCGCAAGAGGCGCGAAATGCGCTTCGCCGATATTGGCCTCGGTTGCCGAGACCCGCATCTGCGCGTCGACATAGTTGAGTCCGGAGATGCTGATCGGCGCATCGCTCCAGGGTTGACCTGCGGCACCGTCGGCGGATTTCGACACGGGCATGTCGAGCCGCTGGAAATCGAGATCGAGCTTGACCAGCGGCTTGCTGGCGATGTCGACCGAGGCCCAGCCATTGAACGCGCCGTCGCCGAGCGTGCCGTTGACGCTGTTGATCATCACGACCGAGCCGTTCAGTCGCGCCTCGGCATGGCCGCTGAGCTGCGATTGCAGCAGGCTCGGCGCGTCGATGGCGAAGTCGAGCGGGATCGTCTGCCGCTCGACCGGTGCGGCGGGCGCCACTGCCCTGATGTCGAACTTGATGCCGTGGTCGCCGGCCCGTGCCGTGCCCTTCAAATTGACTTTGCGATCTGCATTCACGGTCGCGTCCGCGTTGATCGCGCTGAGCCGGCTCTCGACGCGGTCGCGCGCGACCGAGAACGCGACCTCGCCGTCGGCGATCTTGATCCGATCGACGCTGACGTCATCCGCGGCGAGCAGCGCGGTCGGCTTCGATGTCGACGCTGAGGTCGGCATGCGCTCGCGGAGCAGCGGCTGGTAGAGCACCGGATGGGTGACGACGAGATCGCCGATCTTCGGATGTCCCGACCATACGCTCGCCAGCGACATCTCGGCCTGAACGCTATCGACGGTGAGGCGGCTGATTCCGGTGCGATCCTTCGGATCCTGCAGCGTGAGGTCATTCAGCGTCACCTTCAGTGTCGGCCACAGGCTGACCTTCGTGGTGCCGGCAATCGTCAGGCGGTAGCCCGTCGTGCCTTCCACCCGCGAGGTGATCGCAGAGGTCAGGAATCCGGAGGGGATTCCGATCACCAGCAGAAGCGCGATGACGATGATGACGGCGGCGACCGCGGCGCCGGCGAATTTCAATACTCTCATGTCGACTTTCCAAACGGATAGCGGCGTCGAATCCGGCCGGGCCTGATCACCCGTTCGTTGCCTGTCAGTCTATCCCGGGAGGGGAAACCGCTCCAAGCGGCCAAAAATAAACAGGGGGTGCTGCAAACTTATGTGACTTATGACACACTTCTGGCCGCGGGTTTTCCGCGAATGTCATGTTGATGGTTCCAAGGAAATTGCAATGAGCAAACAGGCCGAATTTGCGGTCATTCTCAAAATGAACCCGATGTTCGCCGACCTCGGAGCGGACGAATTGCAACGCTTGTCCAATCTCTGCCACACCCAGAATCTGGCCAACGGCGAAGTGCTGTTCCAGAAGGGCGACGCCGGCGATGCGCTGTTCGGTGTCCGCCGCGGCCAGGTCCGGATCGAAACCGGCGTCTCCGACGGCAGCCGGCTGACGCTGAATTTCATGGGACCGGGCGACCTGTTCGGCGAGGTCGCCGTGCTCGACGGCCAGGACCGCACCGCGGATGCGACCGCGGGCGAGGCCAGCGAGCTGTTCGTGCTGCGACGCGAGGATTTCCTTTCCTTCCTGGAGCGCGAGCCGAAGGTCGCAATCAAGATCATCATGCTGCTCTGCCAGCGCATCCGCTGGCAGAGCGAGCGCATGGAAGAGTCCATGCTCCAGCCCCTGCCGGTGCGGCTTGCACGCAGGCTGTGCGCGCTGGCGGCCGATTTCGGTTCGGAGGTGCACATCTCGCAGGAGCAGCTCGGCGTCTTCGTCGGCGCCGCCCGTGAAAGCGTCAACCGCCAACTCCAGGCCTGGCGCAAGGAAGCGATCTTGGACCTGCAGCGCGGTCGGATCCTGCTCAAGAACATGACCAAGCTGACGTCGATCGCGAGGAACGAGTAGGCGTAGCTACTCCGCCGCCGGATGTACGAAGCTCTTCGGCGCCGCAGGCTGTGCGGGCGCCGTTTCGACAGGCGGCTTGGCGTGGTGATCGCTGGCTTCCGCATCGGCGCTGTGCACGATCAGCCGCTTGCCGAAACGCCAGGATAGCGCGCCGATGTCGTCCATCACCATGAACATCGCGGGCACGAACACCAGCGACAGCACTGTCGAGAAGATCAGGCCGCCGATCACCGCGAGCGCCATCGGCGAGCGGAACTCGCCGCCGGCGCCGACCGCGAGTGCGCTCGGCATCATGCCGGCGACCATCGCGATCGTGGTCATCACGATGGGACGGGCGCGCTTCATGCCGGCGTCGATCATGGCTTCGTCGCGCGGCTTGCCTGCGCGGATCGCTTCGATCGCAAACTCGACCAGCATGATCGCGTTCTTGGTCACGATGCCCATCAGCATCAAGATGCCGATCCACACCGGCGTGGTGAGTTGCTTGCCGGTCACGAGCAGCGCCGCGATCGCGCCGCCGATCGAGAGCGGCAGCGAGAACAGGATGGTGATCGGCTGCAGGAAGGTCCCGAACAGCAGCACCAGCACGGCATAGACCATCATCAGGCCGGCGGTGATGGCGGTGGCAAAGCCGTCCGACAGCTCGTTCAGGCTCTCGGCGTCGCCGGACGGGCTGACCCTCACGCCCTTCGGCAGGCTCTTCATCACCGGCAGCTCGTAGATCTTCCGGGTGGCGTCACCGAGCGCGGCGTGGCCGACGAGGTCGGCGGCGACGGTCGCCTGGCGCTCACGATCGTAGCGGTTGATGGTGGTCGGACCCTGGTCGAGCTTGACGTCGGCGATGACCGAAAGCGGTACGCCGCCCTTCTCGCCGTGCTCGCCGAGCGGCACCCGCAACTGCTCCAGCGTTTTCAGATTGCCACGTGCGGCGTCTTCAAGCTGAACGCGGATCGGCACCAGCCGGTCTCCGACGTCGAATTTAGCCAGCGCAGGTCCAACGTCGCCGATGGTGGCGACGCGGATGGTCTGGGACAGGATTTCGGTCGAGACGCCGAGTCGCGCCGCAAGCTCGGCGCGGGGCTCGATGCGCAGCTCGGGCCGCTCGAGGGCGGTTTCCGAGATGACGTCGGAGATGGTCGGGATCCGCTTCATCTGCGTCGCAAGCTCGCTCGCGACGTTGTTGACGATGTTGGCGTCGACGCCGGTCACGACCAGCGAGATCGCGCGCAGGCCATTCTCGTCGAGGAACCAGAAGCGGATGTCGGGGATGCTTTCGAGCTCCTGGCCGATCGAGGATTCCAGCTCGCGCTGGGTGACCTTGCGATCGTTCTTCGGCGTATAGTTGATGATCAGCGAGGCGCGCCGGACTTCCTGCGTGCCGGGCGGCACGCGGCCGCCGTCGACGAAGATGCTCTTCACCTCGGGTCGCTTGCGCAGCCGCGCGACGATGTCTTCGGTGACCTTCTCGGTATAGGAGAGCTGGGTGCCCGGCGGCAGCTCGATTGCGAGCAGCGATCGGGCGCTGTCCTGCGCCGGCAGGAAGCCTTGCGGCAACAGCGTGATGCTCCAGATCGAGGCGGCGAAGATGCCAAAGCCGATCAGCACGGTGATGAAATAGTGCTTCACCGACCACGCCACGATCTTGTGGTAAGTGCGCAGCACGCGGCCGGGTGGCGGCTCCTCGTGGTTATGGTGCTTGAGGAAATAGGCCGCCAGCATCGGGGTGACGAAGCGCGCGGCGAGCAGCGAGAAGAACACCTGCACCGAGACGGTGATGCCGAACTGCTTGAAGAACTGCCCGGCGATGCCTGACATGAAGCTTGCGGGGGCGAAGATCGCGATGATGGTCAGCGAGATCGCGATCACCGCGAGTCCGATCTCGTCGGCGGCTTCCAGCGCGGCACGGTAGGGCGACTTGCCCATGTTCATGTGCCGCACGATGTTCTCGATCTCGACGATGGCGTCGTCGACCAGAATACCGGTCGACAGCGTGATGGCGAGGAAGCTGACGAGGTTGAGCGAGAAGCCGAGCAGGTCCATTGCCCAGAAGGCCGGGAAGATCGACAGCGGCAGCGAGATCGCGGCGATGATGGTGGCGCGCAGGTCGCGCAGGAACAGCAGCACGATGATGACGGCAAGGATCGCGCCCTCGAACAGGGTCGAGATCGCGGCCTCGTAATTGCCCTTGGTGTATTCGACCGAGGTGTCGATCAGCTTCAGGTCGACGTCGGGATAGGCGATCTTGAGCGCATCGATGCGCTTCTGCACGGCGGCGGCGACCACCACGTCGCTGGCGCCCTTGGAGCGCTTGATGCCGAGGGCGACGACCGGCTCGCCGTTGAAGCGGGCGAAGGTGCGGCGGTCGGCGATGGTGTCGGTGACGGTGCCGAGATCGTCGAGCCGGACCTCGCCGCCGCCGAACAGCGGGATCATCGTGCCGGCCAGATCGCTCAGCGTCTTGGCGCCGGCCAGCGTCCGGATCGCCTGGTCGTTCTTGCCGATCTCGGCGCGGCCGCCGGCGACGTCGACATTGGTGCCGCGCAGGCTCTGGCTGACATTGACGGCCGTCAGGCCCATGGCCTGCAGCCGGTCCGGATCGAGCGAGACCAGGATCTCGCGCTCGACACCACCGATGCGCTCGACCTGGGCGACGCCGCGCACGCCCTGCAGCGCGCGCTTGACCACGTCGTCGACGAAATAGGAGAGCTGTTCCGGCGTCTTGCCGGGCGAGATCGCGGCATAGGTGACGATCGGCAGGCCGATGACGTCGACGCGCTGGATCAAGGGTTCGGTGACGTTCTGTGGCAGGTTGGAGCGCACCCGCGTGACCGCGTCCTTGACGTCGTTCAGTGCGCGGTCGGTATTGGTCTCGAGCGCGAACTGGATCGTGGTCACCGACAGGCCGTCGGTGATCTGCGAGGTGATGTGTCGCACGCCCTCGACGCCGGAGACCGCGTCTTCAACCGTCTTGGTGACCTGGGATTCAAGCTCGGCGGGCGCCGCACCGAATTGCGACACCGCGACCGAGATCACGGGGATGTCGGCCGAAGGCAATCGCGTGACCGCCAGCTTGGTGAAGGATACCCAGCCCAGGATCAGGAGGATGATGGAAAAGACGACCGACGGCAGCGGATTGCGGATCGACCATGCCGAGATATTGAGAGCCATCAGCGTACTCGCGATCGATCGAGTTCATCGGCGAAGACGGTCTTGATCTGGTCGCCGTCATGGAGCGAAGAGCCGGCGTCGGCCACGACGATTTCGCCGACGTCGAGACCTTCCAGGATTTCCGTTGCAGTGTCGGACGTCAGCCCGACCCGTACCCGTCGCGTCTCGACCGTATTTCCTTTGACCACCTGGACGGTGAGATGGTCAATGGCGGTCTTGGGAACCGCGACGCCGCAGCTCCGCTTGGCGTCGATGGAGGCGCGGGCAAACATGCCGACCTTCAGTGACGGATTGTTGGCAACGCTAATCCGGACGCGGCCGAGCTGCGTGGCGCGGTCGATCTCGGGCGAGACCAGCCGGACCCGCCCGATCAGGTCGGGGGCGTCGTCCCGGCTGATCCGCACCGTCGCGCCGGGATTGAGCTTGGGCATGTGCACGGCCGGGACCTGAGCATCGAGCTCGATCTCGCCGCCCACGGCGATGCGGAACATCGGGCCCGCCTGCGGCGAGGCCGGCGCGCCGACGACCGTGCGAACTTCGGTGACGAGGCCCGCGGCAGGCGCCTTGAGCGAGATCGGTCCTTGTGGCCCCGGCCTTGCCGGCTGTCCCGGCATCTGCGGAGGCGGGCTCAGCCGCGCCAGTTCCTGGTTCTCGGTGACGGTCGCGCCTTCGGCAACGAAGAGGTCGGTGACGCGTGATCCTTCCTGGTCCGCGGTCACCACCGCCTCGCGGCGCGGCACGAAAAAGCCGGTCACGCGCACCAGATCGGAGAAGCAGGCATTGGTCGATTTGGTCACGACCACGACGGCGTCGCCGGGCGTTTCCTTGACCTCCGGGCGATGGCGGTTCTCGAACCAGTAATAGCCGACGCCGAGCAAGACCATGAATGCCGCGGTTCCCGCAGGCTTGAGGTATTCGGTGATGTTCATCGCCGGATCATCCTGGCCTGGCCCGCTGTTGCCGGCTCGCGGCCCGCCACTGAAAGAGTTTCCCCGAAACGAAGCTGCGTCCCGCAAGGCTGCGGGACGCGCGTCGGACGCACGAACTTACACCACACGACGGGTCACTTGCACAATGTGTCGGGCTTATTTGGATGCGGTGGTCTTGTTTTCCATATTGACGACCTGCACCCGGCGATTGACCTCGGCCATGGGCTGGCTCGGATCCTTCAGCTTGCTCTTGCCATAACCGACGGTGACGAGATCACCTGCGGAAATGCTGTACTTGTCGACGAGGTAACGCTTGATCGCGTCCGCGCGGCGCTCCGACAGGTCCTGGTTATAGGCCTCGCCGCCGGCGGCGTCGGTGTGGCCGGCGACGACGAAAGTCGAGCCCTTGAGGTCGGGATTGGTCAGCGCGCGGCCGAGCGCCTGCACGGATGGCATCGATTTGGCGCTGATGTTGGCCGAGTTGTAGTCGAAGGTGATCTCGAGATCGATATTCGGCTTGTCCTTGGCGGCGGTTGCGATTTCCTCGCGTTCGTTCACCGAGAGCGAGCGCGTGGCGCGGCCGCGGACGCTCTGCAGCAATTTGGTCTCGGCGGCGCTCGGCGCCGGATCAGCGGTTTGCGGTCCGATCGAGAGGCCGCGCGTCAGCGGCTTCTTCGGCGGCGCCAGCGCCCGCACGATCTGGTCCTCGGTGACGTTGTTATTGGTGTCCTTGTCGTCGCCGGCGAATGCGCTTCCCGGCGGCAGCGCCAGTGCGGCGCCGATCGCAAGCATCGAGAGGATCGCGGTCACACCCTTTGCGGCCAATCTCATTGCCAGTCCCTCCTGCAAAAAATTCCCGCAACAAGCCGGAAGCGCCCTTGCTGCATCCTTGCGTTGGTCTCCGCGGGGCTCTCGGGGGTTCGAGGCGCGACGCCCCGAATCTCAAAAAAATATCAACGGACTCCGTAGCTTGCGAACTCCTGGACGATGTTCGGGTCCATCGCCTTGGCGTTGGTAATATCGAGCGCGCCTTCCGAGGCCGAGCCGTTGCGCTGCTTGGCAAGCCCCCGCCCGTAGAGCGATGAGGTCAGGCGCGGGTTGATCTTCAGCGCCGCATCGAAATCGGCGATGGCGTTCTTCACCGCCCCCGATTTCAGGTTGACCAGGCCGCGGCTGTCCAGCGCATCGACGAAGTTCGGGCGCAGCCGCAGCGCCTCGTTGCAATCCTTCAGCGCGCCCGGGAGGTCGCCGATCACGGTGCGGGTCCAGCATCGGTTGTTCAGGGCTTCGACGTCCTTGGGATTGATCCGGATCGTGTCGTCGAAATCCTTGATCGCAAGGTTATAGGCGCCCTTGCTCGCATAGACCTGGCCGCGCCGGTAGAGCGCGTTCACGTCGTCGGGGTTGGCCGCAATCTTGGCGGTCAGGCTCTTGATGGTGGGATCGTCCGCCAGCGCGGCCTGGTTCGGTCCGCTGTCGGTGTTGCCGCCGCTATTGGGGCTGGTACCGGCGTCGGCCGGCTTCGCCGGAGGCTGCGGTGCGGGAATAGCCGCATCAATTTGCGGCTTCGGTGACGCTGCAGGGGCCGGAGAAGGCGCAGGAGCGGGAGGCGGGGCAACATTCGCTTCGACCTGCGGTTTCGGTGGTGCCGGGGCAGCGGGAGTTTGTGCAGGAGTTTGTGCGGGTGTCGGCGCAGGCGGCGGGTTGTTTGCAACCACCGGCGGCGTGGGCGCGGGCGGAGCGGACGGCTGCGAAGTGGCGGTCGGCCGGGATCCGCCGGCGCCTGGAATGAAGGAGAAATCCTCGGCCAGCGATGACGATATCCACGGCACCTGCTCGTTGCGCGAGGCGCGGGTGACGCCCATCTTGGTGCGGTTCAGCGTTTCCTCCGCCATCAGGTCGGGGACGCGGATTTCCTTCAAAAGTTCCTGGACGAAGAGGCTGCGGTCACCGCCGGCATCCGAGGTCACCGAGCTCAGGGCGGCCGAATACATCACAAGGGTGCCGTTCGGTGCGATCACCGGAGCGAGGCCCGCGGAGAAGCTGCGGAACCGCCGCTCGAACGGGTTGCGCCGGGAGGCATCGATCAGCGCGATCTTGACGCCGGCGCCGCGGGTGTTGATCTCGCCGAGCACGGTCTCGATGCTGAAGCCGTCGCGGCGCACGTCGGACTCGGTCCAGATCTGGGCGTCGACCGGGATCATGTAGCTCTGGCGCGCCGACTGGATGCCGAAGCCGCTGTAAAACAACAGCACGACCGAGCCCGGCTTGACCTTGCCATAGAGCTTGTCGAAGGCGCGGCGCATGGCGTCGCCGGTCAGGTTCTCGCCGACATCGACGGCAAAGCCGTCATGCTTGAGCTCGTCTGCGACGTCGCGTGCGTCGTTGATCGGCTCCTTCAGCGGGCTGTCGGCGTCCGGATATTTGGCATTGCCGATGACCAGCGCATAGCGGTCGCCGGCGGCAAAGGAAGGGGCGGTCAGGACGACCGAGAACGTCAAGAGCAGAAGCGAAAGAAAGCGAATCTTCATAACGAGCGCGGTCCAGCCAAAAAGGCGCCGTTCGCGAGCTTTGCGCCGCGGCGACCTTAACTTACGCATTTTGCATTATCAAACCGGGGGGTGGGGGCGTCAACCGCTTGGAGAACAGGCATTATCGCGACAATTGACCGCGACGCCGCGGGAAAGTTGGAAGGGACTGAGGCGGCTGTCACGGCATCGCTCGATCGAGGGGCAGGCGGAAATACCTCTTAGCGCGGCCATCGCGACAAAAATGTGATCGGTCTCACATGGCGGCCGCGCCAGAGGCGGCGTTTGACCTTTGCGTGCCGCGATGGCTTGCTGCGTTCGCGATCGATCTCAGGCTCCCCTCAACGAAAAAAGTGCAACCATGGGAAACCTCTACGAAGTCTACGCGCTGCGCTACGCGACGATGTCGCCCCGCACTCCCCACATGAACTTCCTGTCGCCGGACCCACATGAGAGCGCCGCGCAGGATCTCGACTATTTTGTCTGGCTGATCCGAGGGCAGGGCCGCGATGTCCTGGTCGATACCGGCTTCAATGCCGAGGAAGCCACCTTGCGCGCCCGCAAGCTGACGCTCAATCCGGTCGATGCGCTGGAGCGCTTTGGCGTCAAGGCTTCGGCGGTTGCCGACATCATCGTGACACATCTGCATTACGACCACGCCGGCAATCTCGATCGCTTTCCGAGCGCGCGCTTCCATCTGCAGGAACGCGAGATGGCTTACGCGACTGGCCGCTGCATGTGCAACGGCCTGTTGCGACATCCGTTCTCGGTCGAGCACGTCACGCAGATGGTGCGCCATGTCTATGGCGAGCGTGTCAGCTTCTATTCCGGCGACGGCGAGATCGCGCCCGGCATCACCGTGCACCGCGTCGGCGGCCATTCCGATGGCTTGCAGGTGGTCAGGGTCGAGACCGGGCGCGGGCCCGTGGTGCTCGCCTCCGACGCGGCGCATTACTACGCCAATCTGCAGCGGCGCAGCCCGTTCCCGATCGTCTACAATGTCGGCGACATGGCCGCAGGCTGGGAGACGATCGAGCGCCTCGCCGGTCATCCCGATCGCTTCATCCCCGGGCACGATCCGCTGGTCACCGAGATCTATCCGCGCGCCAGCGACAAGGTCGATGCCTGGGCACTGCATTTGCCGCCGACGCGGTCGTTTGTGCGAACATGAGTGCGGTCGACATAGCTCCGCGTTCCCTGGATACGGAGCGTCTTAGTCTTCGTCCGACACGCAGTTCTGATGCCGATCGGGCCTTCGATATTCAATCGGACTGGGAAGTCACGCGCATGCTGCGCACGATGTCTTATCCCCCAAACCGACAAGACATGGGCCGCTGGTTCGCCGATCATTCGCGTCATTGGCAGGCCGGAGAAGCGTACCGATTTGTAATCGAGCTCGAAGGGCGAATGATCGGGATGGCCTATCTGGACGCGATTGCGGAGCGCGAAGCAAATTTAGGGTACTGGCTTGATCGCGCACACTGGGGGCAAGGGTACGCCTTCGAAGCAGCTCGCGCTCTGATTCAGTTTGCCTTCCGCGACGCTCGTCTTCTCAGGCTCAGAGCGGGACACGCGTTCGACAATCCTGCGTCTGGACGCGTTTTGACCAAGCTCGGCTTCAAACCCCTTGATACTGTCCAGCGCAATTCTCAGTCACGAGGCGAGACGGTCATGCAGCATCGATATGTGCTGGAAGCGAATGTCGGCTGAGCGCTAGGTCCGGCTGGAGCCCTTGGTGGACCTTCGCTTATGTATCGTCGATGTCCGCTTCCTGGCGATGCGGGCCTCGCCATCCCCGCACGCGCATATTGGGATTTTATGAGCCCCCGCCCTAATACGCCTGCTTCGCGTCCGCCTCTTCACTTGTCTGTATCAAGTCGAGGCTCTGCTCGATCTTGCCGAGCAGCACTGAGAATTGCTTGCGCTCCTGCGCGGAGAGGCAACTGAGGATCTCGTCCTCCCGTCGCAACAATTGCGGGAACAGTTCTTCGTAGAGCGCGCGGCCCTTCTTCGTCAGTTGCAGGCGGAATTCGCGGCGGTCGGCTTCGTTCTCGACGCGCTCGATCAGGCTGTCATGCAGCAGCGCGGTGACCGCGCGGCTGATCGTGGATTTATGGGTGCGGGTGCATAGCGAGATGAACTGCGCGCTGCAGGCATCGCTGCGAAAGCCGAGCGTGGCGAGCACCCGCCAGGCCGGAATGTCGAGTCCGTGGCGCTCCTGATATTCGGTCGCGAGCGCAGAGCTCACCTCCGCCGCCAGACGGTTGAGGCGGAACGGCACGAACTTGAACAGATCGAGCCGCACCTTCGGCCTCGGCGAGGCCTCGGCCGTTTCCGCTTCCTTCGCCTTCAGCGCGATATCGCCCAATGTCCTCGTCAAAAATCGCTCCGAAATGCCAGTTGACGGACGGCGGTAGCCGGTCCAAGATAGTTGCACGTGAGACTATCTAGCAGATAAGTCCCCTCCTGACCAGAGCGAAAGGTTAGCGCATGGCGCAGGCAAAAACCCAGTTCGGCTATCGCCGCCACCCCGACCAGGATCGCCCCGGCCTGTCTGCGGCCGAGCATGCGATCGTGGTGGTGGGCGCGGGGCCGGTGGGGCTGTCGCTTGCGATCGATCTGGCGCAGCGCGGCCAGCGCGTGGTGCTGCTTGACGATGCCGATCGCATTGGTGAGGGCTCGCGCGCGATCTGCTTCTCAAAGCGCTCGCTGGAATATTGGGACCGGCTGGGCGTCGGCGACCGCATGGTCGAGAAGGGCGTCGTGTGGAGCGTCGGCAAGATCTTCCACGGCGAGTCCCAGCTCTACCAGTTCAACCTCTTGCCGGAAGAGGGGCACAAGCGGCCTGCCTTCATCAACCTCCAGCAATATTACGCAGAAGCCTATCTCGTTGATCGCATCAGGGACTTGTCCGAGATCGACCTGCGCTGGCGCAACAAGGTGACGGCGCTCGAGCAACGCAACGATTGCGCCGTGCTGACGATCGAGACGCCGGAAGGTGCCTATCGCCTGCATGCGCAATACGTCATCGCCTGCGACGGTGCCCGCTCCTCGCTGCGGCAGATGGTCGGTGCGGAATTCGCAGGCCAGGTGTTCGAGGATCAATTCCTGATCGCCGACGTCAAGATGACCGCGGAATTCCCGACCGAGCGCTGGTTCTGGTTCGATCCGCCCTTCCATACCGGGCGTTCCGCGCTCCTGCACAAACAGCCCGACGACGTTTGGCGCATCGACCTCCAGCTCAATCGCTATGCCGATTCGACCGTCGAGAAAAAGCCGGAAAACGTGCGGCCGCGCATCGCGCGCATGCTCGGGCACGACAAGTTCGATTTCGAATGGATCTCGCTCTACAAATTCCAGTGCCGGCGGATGGATCGCTTCATCCATGGCCGCGTGATCTTCGCCGGCGACTCCGCGCACCAGGTCTCACCCTTCGGCGCGCGCGGCGCCAATTCGGGGCTTGAGGACGCGGAAAATCTGTCCTGGAAGCTCGATCGGGTGCTGCGTGGCCAGTCACCGGCGACGCTGCTCGAGAGCTATCATTTCGAGCGCAGCATGGCGGCGGACGAGAACATCCGCGAATCGACGAGATCGACGGATTTCATGGCGCCGAACTCGCATCAGGAGGCGCGGCTGCGCAAGGCGGTGCTGTCGCTGGCAAAGGAAACCGAGTTCGGCAAGCGCATGGTCAATGGCGGCCGGCTCTCGGTGCCCTGCAGCTACGACACGTCGCTCTCCTCCGCCGATGTAGAGACATGGCGCGGCGGTCCGCGGCCCGGCTGTTCCATGCTGGATGCGCCGGTCAGGACCCGCACGGGCGAGGGCGCCTATCTGACTGATATGTTCCGCAAGGGTGGAACGCAATTTGCCGTGCTTGGGTTTGATAATGGCGCGGCGATCGAATTGCCCGGTGGCGTGAAGGACATCCGCATCGGTGGCGAGAACGGACTGGTCGATCCCGGCGGGCTCGCGGCGAAGCGTTACGATGCCGAGCCGGACACAGCCTATCTGCTGCGGCCCGATGGCTACGTCGCGGCCCGCTTCCGCCATCCGACGAAGGCGCTGGTAGCAGCCGCATTGTCGCGCGCTCAAGGCTTGAACTGAAGGTTTTGCGAATGGCTCTCTCCACCAGCTCGAATTTCGCACGGCCTGACGATGCCTTCCGTGCCATCGTCGAGGCGCATCGCGGCCTGACCGAGGAGCAGAGCGCGGATTTTGATGCCGCCTTGGTGCTGATCCTCGCCAACCATATCGGCGACATCGACGTGCTCAACGAAGCGATCGTGCTCGCCAGGCGCCGCATGGTCGACGGCCAGCAGCAACAACAGCAACAACAATAACCGTGCAAGGAACGAACTGATGGCGAAGAACTTCGCATCCACCGGCGATCTCGCCGAGAAGAAGGTTACCTTCTCCGAGATCGGTACTGACCTTTATGCCTTCACCGCCGAGGGCGATCCAAACTCCGCCGTCATCGTCGGCGAGGATGGTTGTCTGGTGTTCGACGCGCAGGCAACGCCCGCGATGGCGAACAAGGTGATCGAGCGCGTCCGCACCGTCACCGACAAGCCGATCAAATATGTCGTGCTGTCGCATTATCATGCCGTACGCGTGCTCGGCGCGTCCGCCTATGAGGCGCAAGGCATCGTCGCCTCGCAGGAGACCTATCGACTGATCGAGGAGCGCGGCAAGCAGGACTGGGATTCCGAGTATGGTCGATTTCCCCGTTTATTCCAGGACGCGCAGAGCATTCCCGGGCTGACGTGGCCAACGCTCACCTTCGAAGGCGAGATGTCGATTTATCTGGGCAAACGCGAGGTGCGGTTGATGCAGCTCGGGGCCGGACACACCTCGGGTGACATCGTCGCCTGGGTGCCGGATGCCGAGGTGATGTTCTCCGGCGATCTCATCGAATACCACTCGGCCTGCTATTGCGGCGATGCGCATTTGCGCGAATGGCCGCTGACGCTGACCGAGATCCGCAACTTCAATCCCAAGGCGATCGCGCCGGGCCGCGGCGATGCGCTCAAAGGCACCACGACCGCGCGCGAGGCGATCGCGATGACGCGCGACTTCGTCGCTACGCTCTATGGCGCGGCGGAGATTTCCGTCGCCAAGGGCCACACGCTGAAGGAGACGATGGCGGCCACCCGCGAGGTGATGGATCCCAAATTTTCGAGCTTTGCCATCTATGAGCACTGCCTGCCGTTCAACGTGTCGCGCGCCTTCGACGAGGCGTCGGGGATCGACGACCCCGTGATCTGGACCGACAAGCGCGACCAGGAGATGTGGGCTGCATTGCAAGGAGGAGGATAGTCATGAACATCAATGCCTCGCCTGACCAGATCGTTCGCAGCACGGCCCAGGTCACGCCGGGCTACATGTCCGGCTTCGGCAACAGTTTTGAAACCGAGGCGTTGCCGGGCGCACTGCCGATGGGACGCAACTCGCCGCAACGCTGCGCCTACGGGCTCTATGCCGAGCAATTGTCAGGCTCGCCCTTCACCGCGCCGCGCGGCACCAATGAGCGCTCCTGGCTTTATCGCATCCGCCCGTCGGTGAAGCATTCGGGACGCTTCGAGAAGGTCGACGCAGGCCTGTGGCGCTCGGCGCCGTGCCATGAATACGATCTGCCGATCGCGCAGCTGCGCTGGGATCCGACGCCGATTCCGAAGGAGGAGATCACCTTCCTCGAGGGTGTGCAGACCATGACGACGGCCGGCGACGTCAATACGCAAGCAGGCATGGCTGCGCATGTCTACCTCATCACCAAATCGATGGTGGACCGGCATTTCTACAATGCCGACGGTGAGATGATGTTCGTGCTCCAGCAGGGCAACCTTCGCCTCGTCACCGAATTCGGCCGCATCGACGCCGAACCCGGCGAGATCGTGGTGATCCCGCGCGGCGTCAAGTTCCGCGTGGAGATTCCGAACGGGCCGGCGCGCGGCTATCTCTGCGAAAACTACGGCGGCGCCTTCACGCTGCCCGAGCGCGGCCCGATCGGCGCCAATTGCCTTGCCAATGCGCGCGACTTCCTGACGCCGGTGGCTTGCTACGAGGACAAGGACACGCCGACCGAGCTCTACGTGAAATGGGGCGGATCGCTGTTCAAGACGCAGCTAGCCCATTCGCCGATCGACGTGGTCGCCTGGCACGGCAATTACGCGCCCTACAAATACGACCTGCGCACCTTCTCGCCGGTCGGCGCGATCGCCTTCGACCACCCGGATCCCTCGATCTTCACGGTGCTGACCTCGCCGTCGGAGACGGCGGGCACGGCGAATATCGACTTCGTCATCTTCCCCGAGCGCTGGATGGTCGCCGACAACACGTTCCGTCCGCCCTGGTATCACATGAACATCATGAGCGAGTTCATGGGGCTCGTGTACGGCGTGTATGATGCGAAGCCGCAAGGGTTTGTGCCCGGCGGCATCAGCCTGCACAACTGCATGCTGCCGCACGGCCCCGACCGCGATGCCTTCGAGCACGCCAGCAATGGCGAGCTCAAGCCGGTCAAGCTCACCGGCACGCTCGCCTTCATGTTCGAGACCCGTTACCCCCAGCGCGTCACCGCGCATGCCGCGAAGTCCTCGACGTTGCAGGATGACTATGCGGATTGCTGGAAAGGCTTGGAGAAGCGGTTCGATCCGAACCGGCCGTGATGATCTGTTATGCTCGTCATCGCCGGGCTTGACCCGGCGATCCATCGCTCGTCGAAGTGATGGATGCCCGGCTCAAGCCCGGGCATGACGATTTTCCGATTGGAGAATTGAGTGCCCCATCCTAATGACCCCAGCCTCCGCTCCTTCATCGACGTCGATCCGTCCTCCGACTTCCCGATCCAGAACCTGCCCTACGGCGTGTTCTCCGCGAATGGGCCTGCGCCCCGCGTTGGAGTTGCCATTGGCGACTACATTCTCGATCTCTGGGAGCTTGAGCAGGACGGTCGCCTGGATACCGGCAATCCAGGCGTGTTTGCTGCGGGCTGGCTGAATGGGTTCATGCATCAGGGCCCGAAGATCTGGTCGAGGACTCGCGCGCGGATCAGCGAGCTGTTGAGGCATGATAATCCAGAGCTGCGTGACAACGATGAGCTGCGGAAGCTCGCACTAGTCCCGATGTCGCGCGCCAAACTCCATCTACCGATTATGGTCTCCGGCTATACCGATTTCTATTCCTCGAAAGAGCACGCCACCAATGTCGGCGTGATGTTCCGCGGCAAGGACAATGCGCTGCAGCCGAACTGGCTCTACATGCCGATCGGCTACAACGGCCGCGCCTCGACCGTGGTCGTCAGCGGCACCAGCGTGAAGCGGCCGCGCGGGCAGTTGAAGCCGCCGACTGCGGAGGTACCGAGCTTTGCCGCCTGCAAGCGGCTCGACTTCGAGCTGGAGATGGGCGTCGTGGTCGGTCAACCGTCGCCGATGGGCGGCATGCTCACCGAGCAGCAGGCCGAGGAGATGATTTTTGGCTTCGTGCTGCTGAACGACTGGAGCGCGCGCGACATCCAGCAATGGGAATATGTGCCGCTCGGCCCGTTCCTCGCCAAGGCGTTTGCCACATCGATTAGCCCGTGGGTGGTGACGCGCGAGGCGCTGCAGCCGTTCCGCACTAAGGGTCCCGAGCAGAGCCCGGCGCCGCTCGATTATCTCAAGCAGGGCCTGCCGCAGAACTACAATATCGAGCTCGACGTCTCCTTGCGCGCCGCCGGCACGAATGCGGCGGCGAGCATCAGCCGCACCAATTTCAAGTACATGTACTGGTCGTCGGTGCAGCAATTGATGCACCACGCCTCCAACGGCTGCGCCATGAATGTCGGCGATCTCCTCGGAAGCGGCACGATCTCCGGCCCTGAGAAGAACGAGCGCGGTAGCCTGTTGGAGATCTCCTGGAACGGCACCGAGCCGGTGGAATTACCCGGCGGCATCAAACGTTCGTTTCTCGAAGACGGCGACAGCCTCGTCATGCGCGGCTGGTGCCAGGGCGACGGCTACCGCGTCGGCTTCGGCGAGGTCGAGGGGACGATTCTGCCGCCGGAATAGGACGGCGCTGTTGCGACATTCTCCGTCATTGCGAGCCACCGGGTCTGCGCGAGGCGCGGCCCGATGACAGGCTCCGCGAAGCAATCCAGAAATCTCTCCGCAGAAAGATTCTGGATTGCTTCGTCGCTTCGCTCCTCGCAATGACGGTGTGGAGGCGATTCACCGATCTCCCGCCGGTACGCCGCGTATCCTTGCGCAATGGGTCGCGACATCCTCCGTGCTGTACTTCAAATGCACCCGCTTGTCCGACGGCGCGTGCTTGGCCACGCACACGCCCGGCCGCCATTCCCTGGCGGGCCGGATCGGGCGCGGCGTGAAACCACCACCGCAGTTCGGACAGACATTGAAGAGTTTCGTCTCGACGCAGTCCGCACAGAACGTGCATTCATATGAGCAGATCCGCGCGTTCGCAGCATTCGGCGGCAGGTCGCAGTCGCAATATTCGCAGTTCGGCCGAAGCTGCAGGGCCATGGCGCTATCTCCCGGAGCATGATCCGGAAAAGTGTGAAGCGGTTTTCCGAAAAGATCATGCTCAAACAAAAATAGGTTAGCGGCGATCATCATTGCAGATCGCACCTGTCGCGCGAATGCCGCATTTCCCTCGATTTCAGCCAGGCGTGAGCCCCTTCAGCGGCAGCCTCGAGCTTTCCTTCAGCCGGTCGAGCACGATCGAGGAACGCACATGCGCGACGCTCTGGTGCGGCATCAGCACGTCGTTGACGAGATTGGAGAGGCCCTTGAGATCGCGCAGCACGGCCTTCAGCACATAATCGGCATCGCCGGTGAGCGAATAGGCCTCCTGGATCTCGTCGATGCGGTTGACGAGGCTGCGGAATCGCTTGGCATTGTCGGGCGAGTGCGTCGCCAGCGTCACCTGGATGAAGGCGACGACGCCGAAGCCGAGTGCCTCGCTGGAGAGATCGGCGTGGTAGCCCGCAATTACCTTCTCCTCCTCGAGCCGCATGCGCCGCCGCGAGCATTGCGAGGCCGACAGCCCCGCGAGATCGGCGAGTTCCTGGTTGGTGAGGCGGCCGTCGTCCTGGAGCGCGGTAAGGATCTTGAGATCGAAGGCATCTACCGGGATCATGCGTCATTTGCCCATTTCATGCACAAACCATGCATAGGGTATCGGAATTGCATCCCATTTGCACACCTGTTGCGCGCCCCATGAAAGATAGTTCAGGCGAACAAACTGGGAGAGATCGCCAATGGGTCCGTTTCCGCACGATGCGCCGCCCGCCACCATCAGCGCCGATAATCCGATGGGGACCGACGGGTTCGAGTTCGTCGAATATGCCCATCCCGATCCGCAAGAGCTGCACGCGCTGTTCAAGCTGATGGGCTTTGCGCCGGTCGCGCGCCACAAGACCAAGACAATCACGGTCTATCGCCAGGGCGACATCAACTACCTCGTCAACGAGGAGCCGGGCACGCATGGCTTCGAGTTCGTCGCCGCGCATGGGCCGTGCGCGCCGTCCATGGCGTTCCGCGTGGTCGATGCGAAGGCGGCCTACGACCGCGCGATCGCGCTCGGCGCCGAGCCGGCGGACGCTACCGCTGCGCAGAAGACGCTGGACGTGCCCGCGATCAAGGGGATCGGCGGAAGCCTGCTTTATCTCGTCGACCGCTATGGCGCGAGAGGCTCGGCCTATGATTCCGAGTTCGAATGGCTTGGTGCGCGCGATCCGCGGCCCGCTGGCGCCGGACTGTTCTATCTCGATCATCTCACCCACAACGTCCATCGCGGCCGCATGGATGTCTGGGCCGGCTTCTACGAAAAGCTCTTCAACTTCCGCCAGATCCGTTTCTTCGACATTGAAGGCCGCGCGTCCGGCCTGTTCTCGCGGGCGCTGACCAGCCCCGACGGCAAGATCCGCATTCCCATCAACGAGGATGCCGGCGATTCCGGCCAGATCGAGGAGTATCTGAAGGTCTATCGCGGCGAGGGCATCCAGCACATCGCCTGCGGCTGCCGCGAGATCCACAGCACGATCGAGGGCCTGCGCGAGGCCGGCCTGCCCTTCATGCCGTCACCGCCCGACACCTATTTCGAGAAGGTCGATGCGCGGCTGCCCAGGCATGGCGAGGACGTTTCGCGATTGCAGCGAAACGGCATTCTGATCGACGGCGAAGGCGTCGTCGATGGCGGCCAGACCAAGGTGCTGCTGCAGATCTTCTCCGCGAACGCGATCGGCCCGATCTTCTTCGAGTTCATCCAGCGCAAGGGCGACGACGGTTTTGGCGAGGGCAATTTCAAGGCCCTGTTCGAATCGATCGAGGAGGATCAGATTCGGCGCGGGGTGCTGAAGGTGGAGGATGCGGCTTGAGCAGGCGTTGTTAGGCACACTGCGACGTCAAACAAAGCTGTCGTCCCGGCGAAGGCCGGGACCCATAACCCCAGGGAGTGGTTACGGCGCGAACTGGTAACTCCGAGCCCCCGTAACCACTGCGCCCTGTGGTTATGGGTCCCGGGCTCGCGCTTCGCGCGCCCCGGGACGACAGCGGAGGTGATGGCGAGAGCGTTGCTACCGCCCCGCCTTCCACGCACTCGTCACCGCGCCGATCTCCGCAGCCTCCGGCTCCCGCACCGCTGAGGGCGTGCGCGAAAACCGTGGCGCGGGTCCTGGCTGCTTCACGCCGTGGCGTTCGATGAAGACATTGCGGGCGACCATGTGCGGATGCTCGGTTGCTTCCGACATCGTCAGCACCGGGGCGAAGCAGATGTCGGTGCCTTCCATGATGCTGCACCAGTCCTCGCGCGTCTTGCTCTTGAAGACCGCCTGCAGCTTCTTCTTCAGCGCCGGCCAGGCCTTGCGGTCCATCTGCGCCTCGAAATCGGCGTCGGTGAGTCCGGCGTGTTGCCGCAGCAGCGCGTAGAACTGCGGCTCGATCGAGCCAATCGAGATGAAATGGCCGCAGGCGCATTCATAGACGCCGTAGAAATGGGCGCCGCCGTCGAGAAAATTCTGGTCGCGGCCTTCGGTCCAGCGGCCCATCGCGGTCATGTCGAAGAAGAACGACATCAGCGAGGCCGCGCCGTCGCACATCGCGGCGTCGACCAGCTGGCCCTTGCCGGACCTTTGCGCCTCGAGCAGCGCAGCGAGCACGCCGACAACGAGGTAAAGTGCACCGCCGCCGAAATCGCCAACCAGGTTGAGCGGCGGCACCGGCGCGCCCTTCGTGCCGATCGCCGCCAAGGCGCCGGTGATGGAGATGTAGTTGATGTCGTGGCCCGCGGCATTCGCCAGCGGACCTTCCTGACCCCAGCCGGTCATGCGGCCGTAGACGAGCTTTGGATTGCGCGCGAGCACGACATCGGGCCCGAGGCCGAGCCGCTCCATCACACCCGGGCGAAAACCCTCGATCAGCGCGTCGGCGTTGGCGAGCAGGTCGAGAACATCTGCGATCGCCGCGTTGTCCTTCAGGTCGATCTCGATCACCTTGCGGCCGCGGCCGGCCACCGACTTCATGCTCTTCCTGGCGCCGATGCGATCGAGCGTGACGACCTCGGCGCCCATGTCGGCGAGCAGCATGCAGGCGAACGGGCCGGGGCCGATGCCGGCGAATTCAACGATGCGGAAACCCGCGAGCGGGCCGGTGGCGCGAACGGAGGAGCCTTCTGATCTTTCTTGGGCTGATTGATCGAGCACGGTCTTGTTTCCTCAGGGGCCAAGACGGGTGCGCGCCGCGCAGGCCCGGCTGGACGTCTTCTATGGACGAGTTAATTGGTCGATTAAATTTTCCCGCCTTCGACCTGACGAGGCAAGCGCTTTTGATGCATGGGCGCAAAATAAAAGCGGCGCGCATTGCTGCGCGCCGCGGAAATATTGTGTTGAGACGCTGTCAGCCTGCCGCGGCAACCGCGCGCTGCGCCATCACCTTGATCAGATTGGCGCGGTAATCGGCGGAGCCGTGCAGATCCGAGAGCAGCCCGCTCGCTGGGATCGAGACGCCATCGATCGCGCTCGCCGCCCAGTTCGCCTTCAACGCGGCTTCGATGGCGCCAACGCGCATCACGCCGCTCTGCGAGGCGCCGGTCACGGCGACGCGGACATCACCCGATCTGGTCTGGGCAACGAACACGCCGGTCAGTGCGAAGCGCGAGGCCGGGTGCGGGAATTTTGCGTAGCCCGCCTTCGCGGGAAGCGGGAACGACACGGCGGTGATGATCTCGCCGTCCTCGAGGGCGGTCGTGAACAGGCCCTTGAAGTAGTCGTCCGCCGCGATCGATCGCTTGTTGGTCTTGATCGTCGCACCGAGCGCCAGCGTCGCGGCCGGATAGTCGGCGGCAGGATCGTTGTTGGCGAGCGAGCCGCCGATCGTGCCGCGATAGCGCACGGCGGGGTCGCCGATCAGCGAAGCCAGATAGGCAACCGCGGGGATTGCCTTCTTCGCGGCGTCGCTGGTCGCCACATCGTAATGCGGCGTTGCGGCCTTGATGGTCAGCGTGTCGCCGGAGGCTTCAACGCCGATCAGCTCCTTGATCCTGGCCAGATCGATCACGTCGGAGGGGCTGGCGAGCCGTTGCTTCATCACCGGCAGCAGCGTCTGGCCGCCCGAGAGATATTTCGCCTCGCTGCCCTTGGCGAACAGCGCGGCTGCCTCATCCACGGAGGAGGCGCGATGATAAGTGGTCTGGTACATCTTCGTTCCTCCTTCTCAAGCCGCGTGGATCGTGCGCCACACCCGGTCAGGGGTCGCGGGCATTTCCAGATTGTTCTTGCCGATCGCGTCCGTGATCGCGTTGATCACGGCTGCGGACGCGCCGATCGCGCCGGCCTCGCCGCAACCCTTGACGCCGAGCGGGTTGCCCGGACACAGCGTCGTGGTGTGGCTGAGCTTGAACGACGGCAGGTCGTCGGCGCGCGGCATGGTGTAATCCATGAACGAGGCCGTGATTGGCTGGCCGTTGGCGTCATAGACGGCGTGCTCGAGCAGCGCCTGTCCGATGCCTTGTGCGAGTCCGCCATGGACCTGGCCTTCGACGATCATCGGGTTGATCAGCCGTCCGAAATCATCGGCCGCCACGAAATTGACGAACGAGGTCTTGCCGGTGGCGGAATCCACCTCGAGCTCGCAGATGTAGGCACCGGCCGGGAAGGTGAAGTTGGAGGGGTCGTAGAAGGCGCTTTCCTTCAGGCCCGGCTCCATCCCGTCAGGCAGATTGTGCGCAGTGTAGGCCGCGAGGGCGACCATCGGCAGCGCGATCTTCTTGTCGGTGCCGGCGACCTTAAACTCGCCATTCTCGATGACGATGTCGGCTTCGGAGGCTTCAAGCTGATGCGCTGCGATCTTCTTGGCCTTGGTTTCGACCTTCTCCACGGCTTTCAGGATCGCGGTGAGACCGACGGCCGCGGAGCGCGAGCCGTAGGTGCCCATGCCGAATTGCACCTTGTCGGTATCGCCATGGACGATCGAGACCTGGCTGATCGGAACCCCCAGGCGTTCTGCAATGAGTTGAGAGAACGCCGTCTCATGGCCCTGGCCGTGGCTGTGCGAGCCGGTCAGGACCTCGATGGTGCCGACCGGGTTGACGCGCACCTCGGCCGATTCCCACAAGCCGACGCCGGCGCCGAGACTGCCGACCGCCTTCGACGGCGCGATGCCGCAGGCCTCGATGTAGCAGGAGACGCCGATGCCGCGCAGCTTGCCGTCCGCCTTCGCTTTCGCCTTGCGGCCTGCGAAGCCGGCATAGTCGATCGCCTTCATCGCCGCATCGAGCGAGGCGTTAAAGTCGCCGGCGTCATAGGCCATGATGACCGGCGTCTGATGCGGGAACTGGGTGATGAAGTTCGTCTTGCGCAGCTCGGCCGGATCGACCTTGAGCTGCCGCGCCGCCGTCTCCATCATCCGCTCGACCAGATAGCTCGCCTCGGGCCGGCCCGCGCCGCGATAGGCGTCGACCGGCGTGGTGTTGGTGTAGACAGCGATCACCTCGGCATGGATCGCCGGGATGGCGTACTGGCCCGACAGCAGTGTCGCGTAGAGATAGGTCGGCACCGCCGAGGAGAACAGCGACATGTAGGCGCCGAAATTGGCGTAGGTCTTCACCCGCAGGCCGGTGATCTTGTTGCTCGCATCGAACGCCATCTCCGCATGCGTGACATGGTCGCGGCCATGCGCATCGGTGAGGAAGGCCTCGGTGCGGTCGCCGGTCCACTTCACCGGACGTCCCGTCTTCTTCGACGCCCACAGCGCCACCATCTCCTCGGGGTAGATGTAGATCTTGGAGCCGAAGCCGCCGCCCACGTCGGGCGCGATCACGCGCAGCTTGTGCTCGGGTGCGATGTTGTAGAAGGCCGACAGCACGAGACGCGCGACGTGCGGATTTTGCGATGTCGTATAGAGCGTGAAATGCTCCTCTGCCTCGTTGTAGTCGGCGACCGCCGAGCGCGGCTCCATCGGGTTCGGCGCGAGGCGGTTGTTGGTGAGGTCGAGCTTCACCACATTGGCCGCCTTCGAGAAGGCGTCGTTCACCGCATTCTCGTCGCCGATCACCCAGTCATAGATCTGGTTGCCGGGTGCCTCGGGATGCAGTTGAGGCGCGCCGGCCTTGATCGCGTCGGTCACGTTCGCGACAGCGGGCAGTTCCTCGTAGTCGACGACGACGGCTTCGGCGGCGTCACGGGCCAGATTCTTGCTTTCGGCGATCACGACCGCGACGGCCTGGCCGACGAAGCGCACGGTCTCCGGTGCCATCGCGGGCCATGCGCCCATCTTCATCGGGCTACCATCCTTGGAGGTGATGGCCCAGCCGCAGATGAGGTTGCCGACCTTGTCGTCGACGATCTGCTTGCCGTTGAGCACGGCGACCACGCCCGGCAGCTTCAGCGCCGCGGAGGCGTCGATGCCTTTCACCTTGGCATGCGCGTGCGGGCTACGAATGAAATGGGCGTAGGTCATGCCCGGTATCTTGACGTCATCGACATACCGGCCCTTGCCGGTAATGAAACGCTTGTCTTCCTTGCGCACGACGCTTGCGCCAATGCCTTCAACACCCATGTCCTGTCCTCCCGACCGGAAATTTGTTTGACCGCGCTTTCCATCGAAAGCTGCGGCGGTTGTTCGATTGAGGCGAGGTCGCTGCTTACTCGGCGGCCTGCGCGACCTTCATGCGGCCGGCCGCATCCAGCACGGCCTTCACGATGTTGTGGTACCCGGTGCAGCGGCAGATATTGCCTTCCAGCTCGTGGCGGACGGTGGCTTCATCGAGCTGGCCGCCGTGGCGCTGCACGATGTCGACTGCCGACATGATCATGCCCGGCGTGCAGTAACCGCACTGCAAACCGTGATTGTCGCGGAACGCGGCCTGCATCGGATGCAGCTCGTCGCCCTTGGCAAGACCTTCGATCGTGGTGACGCTGGCGCCGTCGGCCTGTCCCGCGAGCATGGTGCAGGATTTCACCGCGCGCCCGTCGACATGCACGACGCAGGCGCCGCACTGGCTGGTGTCGCAGCCCACATGGGTGCCGGTGAGGTTGAGATGTTCGCGCAGGAGATGGACCAGCAGCGTGCGGTCCTCGACATCGACAGAGACAGCCTTGCCGTTCACTGTCAGTTTGACTGTAGACACGTGAGTACCTCCCGTATGTTTGTTTGTCGTTATTCCAATTAGAGACAGCGCGAACGGAACTTTGCAACTGGGATTTTGGTGAGTGCGCGTCATGGAAAGGTCATCGTGGCCAGTCGCAGGCGCGCGATTCGCTCATGGCGTTCCCTGCCGCCGCCAGCGCGTGGTGCGGCCCGCAAGACGCTTTCGAAAAGACCTGCGTCGCGCCCGCGGCGGCGTGCTTTCCGAGCCGCCGCACGACGCCGCTCGCCCTCGGACCTCAGCCCTGTCGCGCGTCGCTTCTCCCCTTGATGCCTTGTTCGTTGTGCGAATAGGAGCATGCGCTCACGGCTTTGCAATCGCGATCTTGGTAGTAGGCGATATCGATGTAAGTTATTGATTTTGCTGATGTCGTTCCTGGCTGCCTCCCGCGCGGAGACGCATCCGCCAGCCGTGGCGATCGCGGGCCGCCTAGTACTTCCTGGCGATTGATCGACGGCGGGTGTCCACCCTAGTCGAGCCGGACAAGCAGCGGCAAAAGGGTGGAAGCGATGCAGATGAACGACAGTCAGCGGATTCCGGCCTCGAAGGCCAAGGTGTGGGCTGCGCTCAACGATCCCGATACACTCAGGCGCTGCATCCCCGGCTGCCAATCGCTCGAGATGTCATCGCCGACGGAGATGACGGCAACGGTGGTGCTGAAGGTTGGTCCGGTGAAGGCGACGTTCAGCGGCAAGGTGACGCTGGCCGATATCGACGCGCCCAACAGTTACCGCATCATCGGCGAAGGCGCCGGCGGCGTCGCAGGTTTCGCCAAGGGCGGCGCGAAAGTCAGGCTCGAGGAAGAATCGCCTGACGTCACCATCCTGCACTACGAGACCGAAGCGCAGCTCGGCTCGCGCCTGATCGATTCGACGTCGCGCAAGCTCGCCGCGAATTTCTTCGAGAACTTCGCGGCCGTGGTCGCGCCGTCGTCGTGATTGGCGCGCGCAGGTGATCGGCACGCGATGTCAGGTGCAACGATTGGATCGCGGCACGATGTTGCCGCAAATCCGATCGTGCATTTCGAGCTGTAAAACAAGGGCAAGACGCGAGCGTCGACAACGAGATGAGCGGCAAAAGCCGCCGATGATTTGCACTACTACCTTCCGCCTATACTAAGCGCGCAAAGTCGATGCTGTAATTTCGAACGATGGCTCGCAGACAAACTGCGCATCACGAGCGCAGCGCGCTCAGACGCCCAACATGGCGTGCACACCAACACCGCGGAGGGAATACATGACCTTTGGAACGAAGGGCTTTTTGGCTGGCATTTCGATGATTGCGATGCTGGCCGCCAGCACCACCGTCACTCGCGCCAACGACTCGGTGCTCAAGGCGCAATCCGATGCGAACCAGTGGGCCGTTGCCGGCCACGACTACGGCAACACGCGCTTCAGCCCGCTCAATCAGATCAACACCGAGAACGCCGGCAAGTTGACGCTCGCTTATTCGTTCTCGCTGGCCTCGCTGCGCTCGAACGAATCCTCGCCGATCGTGATCGGCAACACGCTCTACGTCTCGAGCTCCTGGGGCCCGAAATACGTCTACGCGCTCGATGCCGCGACGGGGCAGCGCAAATGGACCTGGGAGCCCGACATTCCCGATGACGTGTTGCAATACGCCTGCTGTGACGTGAACAATCGCGGCGTCACCTACGCCGACGGCAAGATCTTCGTCGGCCGCCTCGACGGCAAGCTGACGGCGCTCGATGCCGCGACCGGCAAGTCGCTGTGGACCGCGAAGGTGGTCGACTACAAGCAGGGCTCGGTCATCACCTCGCCGCCGCTCGTCGTGCGCGACAAGGTCATCACCGGCTTCGGCGGCGGTGAATACGGCGTGCGCGGCGCGCTGCTGGCCTTCGATATCAACACCGGCAAGCAGATGTGGCAGACCTATACCGTGCCTACGCCGGATGAGCCAGGCGGCGACACCTGGAAGGGCGATTCCGCCCAGCATGGCGGCGGCGCGGCCTGGCTGGTCGGCTCGTATGATCCCAAGACCGACACGGTCTATTGGGGCACCAGCAACCCCGCTCCTTGGAACTCGGCTGTCCGTTCGACGGGCAATGGCGATTTCGGCAAGCTGACCAATCTCTATACGGCGTCCACACTCGCCCTCGACCCCAATACCGGCAAGATCAAGTGGCACATCCAGACCACGCCGGCCGATGCCTGGGACTACGACGGCGTCAACGAAGCCGTGCTCGCAGACCTCAATATCGGCGGCAGCAACGTTCCGGCGTTGATGAAGGCAGATCGCAACGGCTTCTTCTTCGTCGCCAACCGTGAGACCGGCAAGGTTCTTTCGGCAGAAAAATATGTCTTCTCGAACTGGGCGCAGAAGTGGGACGTCGCCACCATGCGTGCGGTCGAAGACCCCGACAAGCGTCCGGGACCGGGCCATCCGATCAAGGACGTCTGCCCGAACCTGATCGGCGGCAAGAACTGGCAGCCGATGTCGTTCAATCCGCAGACCGGTCTCGTCTACATCCCGTCCAACAACGTTTGCATGGACTGGTCGGTGAGCGACATTTCCTACAAGCGCGGCGTGTTCTACCTCGGTGGTGAGTTTCCGCCGAAGGAAGGCCCCGGCGGCTTCATGGGTGAGCTCGTCGCGTGGGATCCGGTCGCGCAGAAGAAGGTCTGGTCGATCAAGGAAGACCTGCCGTTCAACGGCGGCACGCTGACGACGGCTGGTGGCCTGGTGTTTGCCGGTAACATCCATGGCGACTTCCGCGCCATCGATGCGAAGTCCGGCAAGCTGCTCTGGAGCAAGAATCTCGGCTCCGGCATCGGTGCCGGTCCCGTGACTTACCAGGTCGACGGCAAGCAATACGTGGCCATCGTCGTCGGTCGCACCGCTGCGATGCCTGCGTTCCTGGGCGGCATCGGCGGGAAGATGACGGCCGCAGCTCCCGAGGGCGGTTCGCTCTTCGTGTTCTCCGTCCAGTGACCACTCGCGCGCGTATCTCAGAGGTGACGAGATACGCGCGCGCTTTTTCCAGACGATCGTTGCGGCATTGGCCGATGCCGTCAGCCGCAACGCCTGGTCCAACAAGTCCCAACCACGGGAGATGAGGATGCGCCGGAATCATCTTGGAAGCGGCAAGAGCCGAAATCGTGCCGTGACAGCGCTGGTCGCATGGGCAGCCGCGTCCGCGATGATCGCACCCGCCGCAACGGCTCATGCGGACGAGACGCAGCCGTTCCGGCTGTGTGCCGATCCGACCAATCTGCCGTTCTCGAGCGATAGTCCGTCGCAGCCAGGCTTCTATGTCGAGATCGGGGAGGCCCTCGCGCAGGCGCTCGGCCGGCCGATCGCCTATGACTGGTACAAATCCTATTTCGGCAAGCGCACCGTGCGCGTCACGCTGCTCGGCAAGCAATGTGATGCCATGATCGGCCTGCCGCGCTCCGAGGATTTCATGGGACCGGCCGTGATCTTCTCCAACACTTTCGCAAAAGAGGGCTATGCCCTGGTGGCGGCGAAGGGACAGGCGATCGGCGGCGTCGATGGCCTGAGGGGCAAGCGTGTCGCCGTGCAGTTCGCCAGCACGCCGCAAAGCCTGCTCGCGAGCCGCGACGACATCCAGAAGGTCACCGTGCTGTCGCCCGAGGAAGGCATGCAGGCGCTCGACCAGGGCAGGGCGGACGTCGCCTTCATCTGGGGACCCGTCGCCGGCTGGCTGAACAAGACCACCTACGGCGGTCGCTACCAGATCGAGCTCACCGAGGGCGAAGGACTGTCATGGGATGCGGCCATCGGCTTCGCAAAGACGTCGACGGAGCTGCGCGATCGCGTCGACGCGATCCTGCCACAGCTTCAGAAGACCATTGCCGATCTCGCGGTGAAATACGGCCTGCCGACCGGGGAGGCCGTTCGCTTCGGCGCGGCGCAAGCACGGCCTGCAGGAACAACGACGGGAACGGGAACCGGTGTCCAAGTGACCGAGGTCGCCAATGTGGTGGCGACCGAGACCAAGGGCGACGCGGCCGCGCCAAGCGCCGAGGCCGTCGGCGCCGGCAAGGAGATCTTCAACGGCACCTGCGCGCATTGTCACGGTCCCGACGCGATCCAGAGCGAGAAGAAGATCGATCTGCGACTGCTGCGTCATCGCTACGGCGACGAGATGCGCGAGAAATACTGGACCACCGTGCATGAAGGACGGCCTGCCAAGGGCATGCCGGCCTGGAAGGAAGTCTTCACCGACGACCAGTTCGACAGCATCTATTCCTTCCTGCTCACGGTCCAGTCCGAATCGAACGACTGAACTCCCTTGACCGGACGCGATCAGGAGGATGAGGTAACGTCCGTCCGGCATCATTCCGTTGCCGGATGGGCGCCGCATGGAGGTACCGCTTCCACTTCTGCGGTGGACGCCCGTGCGGTGGATTCTTGGGAAGGCGCCATGACCAGCTTCCTGATCATCGACGATCATCCGCTGTTTCGCGAGGCGCTCGGCAATGCGGTGCGGCTGGCATTGCCGGAGGCGCGGATCTTCGAGGCGATGTCGATCGAGGACGCCTTGCATATCCTGTCGGCCGAACAGGGCATCGACCTCGCGCTGCTCGATCTCTCGCTGCCGGATGCGACCGGCTTCTCCGGCTTTCTCCGCTTGCGCGAGACCTATCCGCGCCTGCCCGTCGCCATCGTATCGAGCGAGGAGGACCAGCACGTCGTCCGCGAGGCGCTGGCGCTGGGCGCCGCCGGCTATCTGCCGAAATCGACGTCGAAGCGCGAGCTCGCACAATCGATCGAAGGCGTGCTCAGCGGATCGGTGTCCGTGCCGAAGGATTTTGTCGCCACGCCGCAGCGTCGCCGGGCCGACACCAGCAAGGCGCTCGCGGTCAAGCTGCGCGAGCTCACCCCGCAGCAGCTTCGCGTGCTCGATCTGCTGCGCCGCGGCTACCCGAACCGGCAGATCGCCCAGGAGCTTCAGCTCGCCGAATCCACCGTGAAGGCGCACATCACCGAGATCCTGCGCAAGCTCGGACTGTTCAGCCGCAACAAGGCGATCATCGAGATCGGCAAGATGGACCTGCCCGACCCCAAGAGCCGGCCCTATGCACGCCTCGATCGCGGCAGGCCACAATGAGGCGCGCCGCCGTTCTTGACCTGGATCAACCCGGATTGACCAGGTTGCGACATGGTCAGTTCAACGTCGAACCCGGCAATATCTTGCGCAACAACTTGGGAATGGCTCACGCGTGATGCGATTTCTGATTGTCGAAGACCATCCGCTGTTTCGCGAGGCGCTCGAAGGCGCCCTGCAGATGGTGGCGCCCGATGCCGACATCGTTGAGGCGATTTCGATCGACGGCGCGCTTGAGCTGTTGTCGACGACATCAGAGCTGGACCTCATCCTCCTCGATCTGTCGATGCCGGGCACGACCGGTCTTTCGGGTATCATCCGCGTCCGCAAGGCGTTTCCCAAAATTCCCGTCGTCATCGTGTCAGGACATCAGGATCCGCAGATCATTTCCGGCGCGTTGTCGCTCGGCGTCGCTGGCTACATCCTCAAATCGTCGTCCAAGCAGGAGCTTGCGCAGTCGATCGGCGAGGCGTTGCGTGGCGCGGTCTGCGTTCCCGCCGCCTACCGTTCGACCCGTCCGCAACGCGGCGCCGGCCCCGCGCAGGATCTCATCAAGCGTCTGCACGAGCTGACGCCGCAGCAATTGCGCGTGCTCGAAATGCTCAAGCGCGGCTTGCAGAACAAGCAGATCGCCTATGAGCTGAAGATTTCGGAGACCACCGTGAAGGTTCACGTCTCCGACATCCTGCGCAAGCTCAATGTGCTGAGCCGCACCAAGGCAATCGTCGAAATGTCCCGGATCGACTTCGCGACGCTGGCGAGCGAAGGCGCGCGGGCGAAGCACGATCGCGCGCAGTCGGAGTAGTTGGACGAACAGCGAGGTCGCATCTTTCCCTCGCTCCGTTCCTACTGCAGGGCGATCGCATATGGCGTTGAGGACAGTCCCCTCAAGCTCGTCATGGCCGGGCT
The DNA here is from genome assembly GCF_055791185.1 of Bradyrhizobium ingae. NCBI lineage: Bacteria > Pseudomonadati > Pseudomonadota > Alphaproteobacteria > Hyphomicrobiales > Nitrobacteraceae > Bradyrhizobium > Bradyrhizobium ingae. The sequence goes on along the minus strand of NZ_JBVUBB010000016.1, from coordinate 108,907 downwards.
TCTCCCGGCCATGACGAGCTTGTGGCACCGGCATGCCGAACCAACGCGATCGGTGCGTGGCCCGATAAACCGACCTCACCGCGCCTCAAGTCAGCAGGAACGACAGCAACGCGCGCATTTCGGCGGGCTTGATCGGCTTCTTCAGCACCTCGAGGCCGTGGAGGCTGGCTTCCTTGGCGGCCTTTTCGGAGTAGTCGGCCGTGATGATCATGGCCGGCACGTCCAGCTTCAAATGCTCGCGGATGTCGGCGACGGCCACGAGGCCACTCTCACCGTGATCGAGATGGAGGTCGGCGATCACAGCATCAGGGGCGCCGCCGAGCTCGCTGAGACGCAGCAATGCGTCCGCGGCCGATCGCGTGGTCGCGACGTCGCAGCCCCAGCCTTCCAGCAGGGCGGCCATGGCCTCGGAGCCGTTCGGATCGTTCTCGATCAGCAGGATCTTGGCGCCTTCGAGCCCGCCATAGTGCCGCTCGGCCAGCTTGACCGCATGCACCTCGTCGCTGACTTCACTGAGGTCGGCCGGCTCCAGCTCCAGGGCGAAGGTCGATCCCTTGCCGACCTGCGATGACAGCCGCACCTCATGTCCGAGCACAGTTGCGAAACGGCGGACGATCGAGAGTCCGAGGCCGAAACCGGCCTGGTCGGTGGCGCTGGCCTCGCCGCGCTGGAATTCGCGGAAGATCGCTTCCTGCTGCGCCTGCGCGATTCCCGGTCCGGTGTCGGAGACCTGGACGCAGATGCGGTCGCCTCTTCGCCGGCACCCCATGATCACGCCGCCGCTGCGGGTATAGCGGATGGCGTTGGCGAGCAGGTTCTGCAGGATCCGCCGCAGCATCATCCCATCCGACGTTACCGCAAGCTGCGAGGTGCGAATGCGCAAGGAAAGACCTTGCCGTGCGGCGATAGGTTCGAACTCGTTACGGAGCTGCTCGAACAGGGGCGCCAGCGCGATCGGACGCACGTCGGGCCGGAGCGCGCCGGCATCTAACTTTGCGATCTCCAGCAGGGAGCGTAGCAAATCCTCCAGCGTCACCAGCGAGCGATCGACCTGATCGATCAGGAGGCCCGCCTCCTGCGATTCCATCATCTCGGTCAGCGCCGACAGCGTCAGGCGCGCCGCATTCAACGGCTGCAACAGGTCGTGGGTGACCGAGATCAGAACAGAGGATTTCAGCGAGCTCGCGGCCTCGGCCTGCTGCTTGGCGCGGTAGAGCCCCTCATTGGCGCGCTCGATCGAATGCAGCGCCTCGCGCAACTGGTGCGTCCGGTCGCGAACCTGGTGATCGAGCGCGATGGCCGTCTCGAACAGCGAAAACGCGTTGAGCTGCTGGTCCATCGAGCGCTCGACGCGGGACATCAGGGCGGCATTGATCTTCCTCAGCTTGGCGGCTTCCAGCCGAAGCTGTTCGACCGTCTGGCGATCCTGCCAGGCTTCGGTCACGCCGACCGCCTGCCGATGGCGACGCCGGTGAATGTCTGGTTCACATGCATCGAGCCGAACTGCTCGCCATAGGTGTGGAAGCCGACGACGCGGTTCTGCCGGTACAGCTCGGACATGTCGCGGGCAAGCTGATGCTGCTCGGCGTCCAGCCGGCGCAACAGGCATTCGAAGCCGATGAAGAGCGACACGTCGCCGATCTCATCGCGAATTTCGGCAAACGTCTCGCGCGTCGAGCCGACCAGGCTTCGCGACGTGGCTGCCGTCAGCACCATGCCCTCGTCGATGGCACAGAAGAAATGCAAGGAGCCGTCCGGCTCGACGCGCTGAATCGACCGCGCATAATAGGAGCCGCCGACACGCACCAGCACGGGGTGGGACGCGAAGGAGAACGGGTCGAGCTTGGCATCCATGATCCCGACCATGCGCGAATATTCCTTCGCCGCAGGCTCCGCGTTCAGCTCCCTGACCGTCCGATTTTCGATGTCGGCCTCGGTGACCACCATCTTTTGCGGCTGCGGCTCGAAATTGTCACACTTGAAGACCCGGAACGGCAGCGACGTGTTCAGGAGGATCAGGAGGGCGGCATTGGTGTGGGCCTTGCCGTCGAAGAACACCCAGGTCTTCTCGAAGCGCAAACCGTCGCCCGCCGATCCCCCGACGACCGGAATGTCGTCGAGCGAGGCATAGATGGCGGACATCACCGCTTCCTCGCGGCGGCACAGGCCGTCGATCAACACCAGGCCGAATGGATTGCCGCGGTCGACCTGCGGTGTCACCCGCAGCAACTCGTGCCGGAGCTCGCCGCCGATCCTGCGGCCGTCCTCGACGCGGAAGCTGTCGAGATTGAGAATGGGCCGGATCACGGCCGAGAAGTCGGCGCGGCTGAAGGCCAGCGCCACGACGCTGTTCTCGTCCCAGCCGTCCGGAGCGAGCTCGCCGGCGGTCGTGCAGCCGCAGACCTGGGTGTCGTCGAAATGCCGGGTGATCTCGGCGATGAAATGATGGGGATCGTAAGCGGGGGAGAGGAAGACCAGGATCAGCGCCAGCTCGTCGGACGGAAGCTGGGCCGCAAGCTCGGCCACGGCCTCATCGACGCTCGCTGCCTTCGATTTGGCAACGGCAACGCCAGACGCACCGCCAAACCGAAAGTCGGTTTGCCCCACTCCGTTTCTCCCCTCGAGGACCGGCTCGGTCTGACGCCAAGAGCCTGATAAGTGCCCGACAAAGTGCCAAAGAGTAAGGCGCTTTCCGGTCAGCCGCAACACGACGGCCCCGAGGGCTTGAACCGGAACCTTCTTCGTGCGGGATGCAGGCCGGACGAATTTACCGCCCCTTGACGTTTCTGCCTTAATTTTCCGCACCGGTTCGGGAGGGGCTGCTTCCGGGCCGCATGAATGCTGCAAGAACAAAGGTTGGGGGTTGGAATGGCCGGGCGTACCGCGTCGAAATCGAAACGCACATTATTATTTCCGACCCTGAAGTTCCGCGCCAAGATCATCCTCGGCTTCGCCGCTGTGCTCGTCATCTCGGCCATCAGCATGGCCTTTGCCTATTTCGGCTTTGAGCGGGTCTCGGCCGGCGTCGGCTCCTACCGCACCAGCGTCTCCGAGGCCGACCTCGCCCGCAATATCGACCGCGAGTTGCTCGCCTATCGATCGACCGCCCGTTACTTCGTCGTCACCGGCAAGGAGGATGATGCGAAGGTCGCGCTGGAGGCCGAAGCCGGCCTGAAGAAGGCGATCGACCAGGCCATCAAGGGCGCCAAGAAACCGGCGCGGCTGGAAAGCCTCAACAAGCTCGCCAAGGAGTTCTCGAACTTCTCCGCGACCTTTGCCAAGATCCTGCAGTCTAAGCGTGATAGCGCGGTCATGGTGCAGAACGAGCTTCAGCGCAACGCCAACCTCCTGAAGTACAAGCTCGATGAAGTCGGCTTCAGTGCGCCGGATTCCGAAGCGCAGGCGATCGACTTCGGAACGAAGCAGGTCAATGCCCAGTTCCAGACCGCAAGTGCGGCAGCGAGCAATTTTGTCATCAATTCCGACCAGACGGTCGCCCGCAGCGCGCTTGCGCGGTTGGAGTTCGTCGCGAACGCGTTGGGCGCAGTCTACTCCATGGATGACAAGACTGTTGCCGGCCTGAAGGACGCAAAGGACCTGCTAGCGGCCTATCGCTCCGGTCTGGAAAAGCTAGTTGCCCAAGCCCAGATGATCGACGACCTCGTCACCGAGATGAGCGGCTCGGCGGGCGCCATCATGCAGGGCGCAACGGCGATGAAGGCCGATCTGGTGTCCGAGCAGCAGCGGCTGGAAACGGAATCCGAGGCGAGCATCGACCAGACGGAACATCTGATCCTGATGCTGGCTGCCGGCGGCACGTTGCTCGGTGCCATCCTCGCCTTCCTGCTCGGGACCGGCATTTCGCGACCGATGATTGCGATGTGCAAGGCGATGCGGGAGCTCGCCTCTGGCAATTTCGATGTCGTGCTGCCGGGCCTCGGTCGCAAGGACGAGATCGGCGAGATGGCCGGTGCGGTCGAAGCGTTCAAGACGCAGGCTGTTGCGAAGGCCGAGCGCGATGCGGCGGCGAGCGAAGCCCAGAACAAGGAGACGGCTGCGGTACGCCGCAATGAGCTGATCCGCTTTGCCGATGATTTCGAGACCGCGGTCGGCGCCATCGTTTCGAACGTGTCGGCCTCGGCCGTGCAGCTCGAATCGGCCGCCTCGACCCTGACCCGCACCGCCGAGACCACGCAGACCCTGTCGAGCCAGGTCGCAGGGGTCTCCGAGCAGGCATCGTCCAACATGCAGTCGGTTGCCACCGCGACCGAGGAGCTCTCGGCCTCGGTCGAGGAAATCGGCCGCCAGGTCCGTGATTCCAGCCGCATCGCGGAAGCCGCCGTTGTGCAGGCCAGGGAGACCGATGGTCGCATCGGCAAGCTGTCGCATGCGGCCCAGCAGATCGGCGAGGTCGTCAAGCTGATCACGGCGATCGCCGAGCAGACCAATCTTCTGGCCTTGAACGCCACGATCGAGGCGGCCCGCGCCGGCGAAGCCGGCCGCGGCTTTGCGGTGGTCGCCAGCGAAGTGAAGTCGCTGGCGAGCCAGACCGCGAAGGCGACCGACGAGATCTCTTCGCACATTACGGGCATGCAGGGCGCCACGGCCGAGTCGGTTGCGGCGATCAAGGAGATCGGCGCCACCATCGGCCAGATCTCGACCATCGCAACGTCGATCGCCAGCGCTGTGGAAGAGCAGGGCGCGGCGACGCAGGAGATCGCCCGCAGTGTCCAGAACGTCGCGCAGGGCACTCAGACTGCGGCCACCGACATCGGCCAGGTCAACCGCGGCGCCGCCGAGACCGGCTCTGCCTCGGAGGAGGTGCTGAACTCGGCCAAGACGCTCTCCAGCGAAAGCACGCGCCTGCGCGCCGAGCTCGATCGCTTCATGGCGAACATCAGGGCGGCGTAAGTATTCGCTGCGCGTTAGCGTTCCGCCGTCGCCCACACTCCGCTGTCGTCCCCGCGAAGGCGGGGACCCATAACCACGGCGAGCGGTTGCGGCGCGAAGCTGATAACCACGAGTCTTCGCCAAACTACTCCCTGTGGTTATCGCGACGAGCACAGTGCGCTCGCGCGGGGATCCCGGATTTGCGCTTCGCTTGCCCGGGATGACAGGTGAGGATGCCTCACCGCCGCTCCATCCCCTCGCCAGCCGCACCACCGCCAATTTACGGCGGCTTATCCTTTCCGCGGTATTTTATCCGGGAGTCAGGGAGCGGGCTGCTCCTCGACTGCGGCTGGCTGGCCGCAGGTGAAACGGGGGGGACATGTCCGTCAAGTCCAAGCAGTCGACCAAGGCCAAGCGCGCGATCCTTCCGACGTTGCGCTTCCGCGCCAAGATCATCCTCGGCTTTGTCGCGGTGCTGGTCATCCTGGCCGTCAGCATGACCTCTGCCTATCTCGGCTTCGAGCGGGTCGCAGGCGCGGTGACGTCCTACCGGACGAGCGTGTCGGAAGCGGACCTGGCCCGCGCCGTCGATCGCGACATGATTTCCTACCAGGCGCTGGCGCGGGCCTACACGCTGACAGGTGCGGCAGACGATGAGACCGCGGCGAAGGCCGCCGAAGAGGGCCTCAAGTCGGCGATCGCAAGGTCGACGGCCGCCACCACGGCGCCGGCGCGGCGCGAGCAGATCGGCAAGCTGCAACAGGAATTCCAGGCCTTCGCAAAAGTCTTCGGCGACGTCATCACGCTGACGCGCGAGAACACCAGGATCGCCAGCGAAGAGCTCAACGCAGTCGGCAACAAGATCCGCGTCAAGTTCGACGATCTCGCCGACACGGCTGCGCTGGCAGGGCTGCCGTCGGTCCAGACCACGGCCAAGGACATCACCTCGCAATATCTCGCCGTCTCCACCTCGGTCAGCGCCTTCGTCGCCAAGCCCGAGATGAAGGCCGCAGACGGCATCACCGCGCGTATCAAGTTCCTGGAGACCCTTTTGGTCTCGATCTATGCCAGCGACCAGAAGATCACCGATCGCGTCACCGAGATCGGCAATCTCCTGAAGCAGTACCGCGCCTCCTTCGCAAAACTGTCCGACAACGTGAAGGCGATTGCCAAGCTGAACGGTGAGATGACCAAGTCTGCCGGCGCAATCCTGAAACTCTCGAATGAACTGAGGTCGGACCTGTCAGCCGATCAGCAGCGCATCGAGGCCAGTGCCGATGCAGCGATCGGCGAGACCGAGCGGCTCATCCTGATGCTCGCGCTGGGAGGCCTCGCGATCGGCGCCGTGCTCGCGTTGATGCTGGGCAACGGCATCTCGCGGCCGATGATCGCGATGTGCAAGGCGATGCGGGAGCTCGCCGCGGGCAATTTCGATGTCGTGCTGCCGGGCCTCGGTCGCAAGGACGAGATCGGCGAGATGGCCGGTGCGGTCGAAGCGTTCAAGATGCAGGCTGTTGCGAAGGCCGAGCGCGATGCGGCGGCGAGCGAAGCCCAGAACAAGGAGACGGCTGCGGTACGCCGCAATGAGCTGATCCGCTTTGCCGATGATTTCGAGACCGCGGTCGGCGCCATCGTTTCGAACGTGTCGGCCTCGGCCGTGCAGCTCGAATCGGCCGCCTCGACCCTGACCCGCACCGCCGAGACCACGCAGACCCTGTCGAGCCAGGTCGCAGGGGTCTCCGAGCAGGCATCGTCCAACATGCAGTCGGTTGCCACCGCGACCGAGGAGCTCTCGGCCTCGGTCGAGGAAATCGGCCGCCAGGTCCGTGATTCCAGCCGCATCGCGGAAGCCGCCGTTGTGCAGGCCAGGGAGACCGATGGTCGCATCGGCAAGCTGTCGCATGCGGCCCAGCAGATCGGCGAGGTCGTCAAGCTGATCACGGCGATCGCCGAGCAGACCAATCTTCTGGCCTTGAACGCCACGATCGAGGCGGCCCGCGCCGGCGAAGCCGGCCGCGGCTTTGCGGTGGTCGCCAGCGAAGTGAAGTCGCTGGCGAGCCAGACCGCGAAGGCGACCGACGAGATCTCTTCGCACATTACGGGCATGCAGGGCGCCACGGCCGAGTCGGTTGCGGCGATCAAGGAGATCGGCGCCACCATCGGCCAGATCTCGACCATCGCAACGTCGATCGCCAGCGCTGTGGAAGAGCAGGGCGCGGCGACGCAGGAGATCGCCCGCAGTGTCCAGAACGTCGCGCAGGGCACTCAGACTGCGGCCACCGACATCGGCCAGGTCAACCGCGGCGCCGCCGAGACCGGCTCTGCCTCGGAGGAGGTGCTGAACTCGGCCAAGACGCTCTCCAGCGAAAGCACGCGCCTGCGCGCCGAGCTCGATCGCTTCATGGCGAACATCAGGGCGGCGTAAGTATTCGCTGCGCGTTAGCGTTCCGCCGTCGCCCACACTCCGCTGTCGTCCCCGCGAAGGCGGGGACCCATAACCACGGCGAGCGGTTGCGGCGCGAAGCTGATAACCACGAGTCTCCGCCAAACTACTCCCTGTGGTTATCGCGACGCGCACAGTGCGCTCGCGCGGGGATGCCGGATCGGCGCTGCGCTTGTCCGGGATGACGGAGGGTTTTGAACCTTTACTCCTTCCCAAACGCACGCTTCAGCTCCACCTTTGCGCGCTCGAGCCGCGTGCGCTGCGTTTTCGGCAAAGTCTTGCCGGCGCGGTTGATGTAGAAGGTCAGCATAGATAGCGCCGAGCGATAGGCACCGGATTTGCGGCGCCGCGAGTGCTCGGCTGAACGCTTCAGGGACGCTGCGATCTTCTTGGGGCTCGTCTGCTTGAACACGCCTTGCTTGAGATCGAGCGCGTCGCTCTCCTTCGTCACCCGCTGCGACCAGCGCTTGGGCGCTGCTCGTTTCGATGTCGTTTTCGAAGTCTTGCGTGAGGAAGCCTTGCGCGAGCCGGGACGGCGCCTTGCGCGGCTTGATGTGTGATGTGCCGCCTTGCGCTTCGCGGTTTTGCGCGAATGTGTCGACTTTCTGACCTGAGCCATGCGTTAACTCCTTGCAGCTCCTCTGAAAACCGCCACGCTGCAAGGCAGTTCCCGTGGGAACCCGACTTCGCCGCAAGCGTTGTCGATGGTCGCGGATTGAATCACACCGCACCTCCAGCAATAGCGCGATGGACTTGCAGCAAACCCCAGCGCTGAATTTTGATTCTGCCTCGGCGGCGGTGCATGATCGCGTGGTCGAGACCAGCATCCCTTCGCGCCTCGACGCACTGCCGTGGAGTGGCTTTCACACCCGCGTCGTGCTGGCACTCGGCATCACCTGGATTCTGGACGGGCTGGAGGTGACGCTGGCCGGTGCACTCTCGGGCGCCTTGAAGCAAAGCGCCACGCTGCGCTTCTCCAATCTTGACCTCGGCATTGCCAACTCCGCCTATCTCGCCGGTGCCGTGCTCGGCGCACTCGGCTTCGGCTGGCTGACCGATCGCATCGGGCGCAAGAAGCTGTTCTTCATCACGCTGGCGGTTTATCTGTCCGCGACCGCCGCGACTGCGCTGTCGTGGAATATCGCAAGTTACGCCTTGTTTCGTTTTATCACCGGCGCCGGCATCGGCGGCGAATACACCGCGATCAACTCGACCATCCAGGAACTTGTGCCGGCGCGCTACCGCGGCTGGACCGATCTCGTCATCAACGGCAGTTTCTGGATCGGCGCCGCCATGGGCGCGGTGAGCGCCATCATCCTGCTCGATCCCGCCGTGGTCGGCCCCGATCTCGGCTGGCGCCTCGCGTATCTCATCGGTGCAACGATCGGTCTGGTCGTGCTGTTCATGCGGATGTGGATTCCGGAGAGCCCGCGCTGGCTGATGATCCACGGTCGACCTGACGAGGCCCATGCGATCGTTGACGAAATCGAGCGCACCGTGATCGGCCACCAGCAGAGCGATACCGCTTTCGCGAAGATCCGCCTCAAGATGCGCGACCACACGCCTCTCGGCGAGGTCGTGCATACGCTGTTCTCTGTCTATCGCCAGCGCGCACTGGTGGGGCTCGTGCTGATGAGCGCGCAAGCCTTCTTTTACAACGCGATCTTCTTCACCTTCGCGCTGGTCCTGACCGATTTCTACGGTATCAGCGCCGACGGCGTCGGCTGGTACATCCTCCCCTTTGCCGCCGGAAATTTTCTGGGCCCGCTGCTGCTCGGCCGCTTCTTCGATACGCTCGGCCGCCGCACCATGATCGTGCTGACCTACGGCGTATCAGGCCTGTTGCTCGCGATCTCGGGCTACCTCTTCTCGATCGGCGCGCTGAGCGCGCAGGGGCAGACGATCGCCTGGATGATAATCTTCTTCTTTGCCTCGCCGGCCGCGAGCGCCGCCTATCTTACCGTCAGCGAGACCTTTCCGCTGGAGGTGCGCGCGCTTGCGATCGCGGTGTTCTACGCGATCGGCACCGGCATAGGCGGGGTCGTGGGGCCTGCACTGTTCGGAGCGCTGATCGACACCGGGTCCCGCACCAGCGTGTTCGCGGGCTACCTTTTGGGATCGGCGCTGATGATCGCGGCCGCAATCGTGGCGTGGCGCTACGCCGTCGCCGCGGAGCGCAAATCGCTCGAGCAAATCGCGCGGCCGCTTGCCTTTATGGAGTAAGCTATGAATTCGGAAGTGATGGACGTACGAACCATGGAAGACGATGAGACGCCGGAGACGGTGCCGGTGCCGCAGGCCCTAGTCCCGCATCTCAGCGAGACGGCCATACTGCTCGACATCGACGGCACACTGCTCGAACTGATGCCGACGCCGCGCGAGGTCTGGGTGCCGCCCGGCCTCTCGAACACGCTCAATCGTCTCGTCGAGCGGACCTCCGGCGCGCTCGCGCTCGTCAGCGGACGCTCGCTCAACGACATCGATCTGATTTTCGCGCCGGATCAATTTCCGGCCGTCGGCGGCCATGGCGCCGAAATGCGGCTGGAGCCGGACAGCGAGGCGGTGGCAAGCCACGCTCCACCGATGGACAAGGAGTTGAAGCGGCGGCTGGCTGCGATCGCAAAGCTGTCACCCGGCATTCTGCTGGAGGACAAGGGTTATTCGCTCGCACTGCATTACCGTCTCGCTCCGCATGCGGAGAAGGCGATCTATGCGGCCGTGTCGCTGATCCGCGCCGATCTGCCGAACGCGCCGATCGAGGTTTTGCCCGGCAAGTTCGTCTGCGAGATCAAGCATTCCGGCTTCACCAAGGCGAGCGGCGTGCGCGAACTGATGACGCACGAGCCCTTCAGGGGACGCCGTCCGCTCTTCATCGGCGATGATGTTACCGATGAGACCGTGTTTGCGATCATGCCCGACATGAACGGGCTCGCATTCTCGGTGGGACGTCGCGCGCGTGGCGTGAATGGTCACTTCGACTCACCCAGTGATGTGCGCGAGTTCCTCGCCCATCTGCTCGATGGCGACACAAGGTAAAAGCAAGGCAGCGCCATGCGGGGGCCACAAAGGCCTCGGAACCGCTGTGCACGCGGTCGATTTTTGCTGGGCGATGGGAACGCAGAAAACTGTGTTTGCGTCGAATTTTTCGTTTCAGAGGACAAATGAAGGTTCCGCGACGCGCGCCTGATTTTGGTTTCAATTCGTTGAAACCATGATCCGGAACCATATTGATGAACGCCAGTTAAACGAGGCGGAATAACAGGAGGGGACGACCCTGTGAATCTCGTCGTCGTATCGAACCGCGTTGCGCGCGGCAAAGCTAACGAACCAATGACCGGCGGCCTTGCGGCTGCCCTGCTTCCCGTGGTGGAACATTCGGGAGCGATCTGGGTGGGTTCCTCGGGCCGTGTGCGCGATGGCCACCAGAAGGAACCCTTCGCCGAGATCGAAGCGCTGGGCACCGGCGCGCTGGCGACGCTGGATCTGCCGGCGGCGCATTACGGCGGCTATTACGAGGGGTTTGCCAATTCGGCGCTATGGCCGGCGTTGCATTCGCGCAGCGACCTCATTCGCGTCTCGCAAGGCGACTATCTCAGCTATCGCGAGGTCAACGCCTTCATGGCGCGTGCGCTGTTGCGCTTCCGCAAGGAGCGCACTGCGTTCTGGGTGCAGGATTATCATTTCCTCGCGCTCGGCGCGGAGCTGCGCGATCTCGGTATCGATGACCCCATCGGCTTTTTCCTGCACACGCCGTGGCCGGTGCCTGCCGTGATGCAGGGCGTGCCGCATCATCGCGAGCTGATCGATGCGATGCTCGGCTATGATCTCATCGGTTTCCAGACCGCTGAGGATTGCCGGAATTTTCTCGGCTATGTCGGCCAGGAACTCGAATTGACGATCGAGGACGGCATCGTCACCTCCAAGCATGGCCGCACGCGCTGTCAGGTTTTTCCGATCGGAATCGATGCGGAAAAATTCGCGCAGTACGCCGCGAAGTCGGTCTCGCATCCCGACGTGTCGCGGCTGCGTCGCAGCCTCAATGGCGAGAAGCTCGCGATCGGCGTCGATCGGCTCGACTATTCCAAGGGTCTGATCAATCGCATCAGCGCGTTCGATCGGCTGTGGACCGAGCAGCCGCAGTTTTCGCGCAGCATCTCGCTGCTTCAGATCGCAAACCCCTCGCGTGGCAGCATCGAGGCCTACGGCAATCTCCAGAACGAGGTCGCGCGTCTCGTTACCGACGTCAACGGCCGCCATGGCGAGGTCGACTGGACGCCGATCCGCTACCTCAACAAGGGTTTTAGCCAGGCGGTGCTCGCGGGGCTCTATCGCACCGCGCAGGTCGGCGTGGTGACGCCGCTGCACGACGGCATGAACCTCGTCGCAAAGGAATATGTTGCCGCGCAAAACCCTGCCGATCCCGGCGTGCTCGTGCTGTCAAAATTCGCGGGCGCTGCCAATGAGCTCGATACCGCGCTGCTGGTCAACCCGCACGATATCGACGGCATGGCGCGCGCGATCTCGATCGCAGCCTCGATGCCGCTCACCGAGCGCAAGATGCGCTGGGCCGCGATGATGAAGAAGCTGCGCGGGCACACTATCCAGCAATGGTCGTCCGACTTCGTCGCGGAGCTGGAGAAGAGCCGAACGGAGAAGTCCACCGTTGCGCCATTGACCGCCCAATCCCCGCAGGCGCTGCGCTGGCTGAGGTCGGCGATCTCAGGCGTGAGGTTGATGTAGCCCTCTCTTCTCCCTCTCCCCATTCTTACGGGGAGAGGGCTGGGGGGCTGTTTCCACAAAGATGGTGACAGACGGACTGGTGGCCCCCTCACCCGATCGCTTTGCGATCGACCGCTCCCCGCAGGCGGGGCGAGGTTAGGACCGCGGCGCAAGCTCGCTCAATAACAATACGACACGCCGTCGAGCACCGCGCAGCGCCGTTTGTTTGGCGCGTTCGGGTCGTCCATCGGCACCATGCCGTTGCCCTGACCGACGAACACGCCCTGGCCGACATGGACCGATGATTTGTTGCCGATGATCACACTGGGATGCGGCGAGGCGCTTGAGCGCGTGCCGTCCGGCCAGATGATGGCATCGCCCGCCAGCAGCCCCCGCCGGCCATCATCGCAGGTGACATCGACGCCCTGGCGCGTGCACATCTGCGCGGCCGCCGGACCCGAAATCACGGAGACGGCGCATACAAAGCCCAGGGCGGCGATGGCTCGAAAGCAGGTCACGGTGTCCCCCTCAACTGTCGGATACGTGCTTCTCCGTGAATCGTCGCGGCAGAACCGCCTCCGGTTCACCCCGCGGGGTATCGCTCAGGCCTCGGAGCAATATAGATTATCATTGAAATACAACGGCTTAAGGAAATTTCAACCGATCGGCCCGCAGTCCCTTGCAAAATCAGCGGCGCACCTTCAAGAGAGGGCGCTCCGGAGAGATGGCCGAGTGGCTTAAGGCGCACGCTTGGAAAGCGTGTGTGCGGGAAACCGTACCGTGGGTTCGAATCCCACTCTCTCCGCCATTGCACGATTGCATGCTGCAAGCTGCGATTTCGTGCGCTTGGGTACGTGATCAGGGTGAGCGAAAACGGGCGCTCTGAGGAGCAGTGTCGACCTAAGGCTGAAGTCGTCTTTGCGATGAGATCGGGCGCTTCATCCTGTTCAGGTGTCGCTGATGCTAAATCGGCGCGCTTTCATACCGCATCCGCAGGTACGAAGCAGCTGATCACGATGCTGCCGCGGTGATGCACGTACCACACCACGGCCTGCCCCACCGGATTGCCGCGGTCGCGGATGATGGCGCGCTCGGGGACCGCCATCCACTGGCCTTCGATCGGAACCCAATAGGCGCCTTCGCGAACATCATATTCGGTGCGGTGGCCATCGGAAATATCGCAGCAGGGCACGCCGTTTGGCGCAATCACGCTCTTGAACCAGGTGCGGATATCCGCGGGGACGTTCTCGTATTGCCCGCTGTCGAATGCGAAACTGACCCGCCCCAGCGCGAGCAGATACGCCAGCAAGGCGATCTGCGCCGACTTTCGCATGCGACCCTCCACAGCGCTATGTTCGCATCATCGTCGCGCACGGCTCAGCGACGCATCGCGAACTCGTATTTGATGACGAATTAGCCCGAGCTGCGAGGCGGATGCATGCCCAAAGATTGAGCGACAGAGGCGATCGCGAATTGATGCGGCGCGAAATGTGCTGCCGGTGAACGCGATCCCACTGTGTCCGCAGCAATCGCCGTAGTTGGTTCCCGTAGAGTCGGTGGAGCGCAGGTGCTTTTTGCTAGGAGTTCCGTCGTGTGGCGTTCACGGCGATCGCCGCCGCCGCGGTTCGGTTCTCGACACCCAGCTTGGAATAGATTTGCTCAAGGTGCTTGTCGACCGTCCTCGGACTAAGGCCGAGGATCTGAGCGATGTCGCGGTTGGTCTTGCCCTTGGAGAGCCAGGACAACACCTCGCTCTCGCGCGTGGTGAGGCCGAGCTGGCTGGAGAATTCCGCGGGCATGTCGCCGCTGGTGTCCTTGGCGAGCCGCAGCAGGAATTCGTTCGGGCTGAGCCTGCCCATGTATTGCAGCCGCAACTGCTCGTTCCCCGGGAAAGAGGCCGTGGTCGCGGTCTTTGCGGATTTGCTCTTCTGCACCTGGTCGAGCCATTGCGGAATCGGTTCGGGCAGCGCGAAATCGTCGTCGGCGCCGGCGAGCGTATCCGACAGCAACTTCCGCGCCTGCGGTGTCGCCCATAACAGCTTGCCCGCATTGTTCACCGCGAGCAGATAGCGGCCGGAGGCGTCGAGCGCTGCGCGCGCGCTCCGGGTCATCCGCGCATTGGCGAGGTGGACGCGGATCCGCGCCAACATCTCCTCAACCATGATCGGTTTTGTCACATAGTCGACGCCGCCGGCCTCGAGGCCGCGTACGATATGCTCGGTCTCGGCGAGACCCGTCATGAAGATGATCGGGACGTCGTCGAGGCCGGCATCGCGCTTCAGCCGCTTGCAGGTCTCGAACCCGTCGATGCCCGGCATCACGGCGTCGAGCAGCACGATGTCGGGCGTGATCTGGTCGACGATCCGCATCGCCGACGCACCGTCGAGTGCGACCATCACGGTCATCCCGGCGCCGTCGAGCGCGTCGGTCAAAAGCCGCAACGTCTCGGGGGAGTCGTCCACGACGAGGGCGACCTCGCGCTTCTTGGGATCAGTGATCATAGCTATGCAAGGTTTTCAGCGTCGCCATGTATTGGTCGAGATCGAAGCGGTCGACCAGCGCGCGCATCTGGGTGACAAAATCGGCGTGCTCGGGATGCTCGGTGCTGATTTCGTCGAGCTTGAGCTGGATCGCCCTGACATAGCCGATCTGGCCGAGGCCGATCAGCTCGTCGACATATTTTGCCGGCGGCCGCGAGCCGCTTTCCGGCTTCCACAGCGGCGCCGGCACCCGGTCGGCTTCGTACTGCCATTCGATCTTGAGCAATTGGCGGATGGTTTCGAGCAGCCGTGGGATGTCGATCGGCTTCATCAGATAGCCGTCGTGGAACGGCTGAGCGAGCGGCGCGCCATGCGCCTCGATCGCGCTCGCCGATACCATCAGGATGCGTGCCTGATGATGCCCGTTGGCGCGCAAGGTCTCCGCCACCGTCCAGCCGTCCATGCCGGCCATCGAGATGTCGAGCAGGAACAGGTCGGGTCGGCAATGCTGCGCCAGCGCGAGACAGCCGGGGCCATCGGGCGCGCTGAGCAGGATGAAGCCGAGCGGTGCCAGTACCTCGCGCAGGAGGTCGCGATGCGCGGGGTCGTCGTCGGTGATCAGAATGGTCTTGCGCGCGCCGTGATAGCCGGAGACCGGAGCCTCCACCGGCGCGATGCGCCGGGGATTGATGACCTCCGACAGCAAAATCTTGACCTTGAACGTGCTGCCGCTGCCGACCGTGCTCGTGACCTTGATGTCGCCGCCCATCACGCCGGCCAGCAACCGGCTGATGGTGAGGCCGAGCCCGGTGCCGGTCTGCGGCTGCGAGACGCCGAGCGCGCCGCGCTCGAACGGCGCGAAGATGCGTTCGAGATCGTCGCCCTGGATGCCGGGGCCGGTGTCGGTCACCTCGAATTCGGCAACTGGACTGCGATAGTTTACCACGAACTGCACGCTGCCGGTCTGGGTGAACTTGATCGCGTTGGAGAGCAGATTGATCAGCACCTGGCGCAGCCGCTTCTCGTCGGCATAGACGACGAGCGGCAACCGCGCCGGCCGCCTGAACACGAAGTCGATGCCCTTGGCGGCGGCCTGGAGGCGAAACATGCCGACGAGCTGGTCCAGGAACTCGCTGAGGCGCACCTCGTCGCGCGAGAGATAAAGCCGTCCCGCCTCGATCTTGGAGATGTCGAGAATGCCGTCGATCAGACCGGAGAGGTGATCGGCGCTGCGACGGACGACGCGGACCTGGTCGCGCGGCTTGGTGAGAAGCGTCGCGTCCTGCTCCAGAAGCTGGGCGTAGCCGCTGATCGCGTTCAGCGGCGAGCGCAGCTCGTGGCTCAGGCCGACGACATAGCGGCTTTTGGCGAGGTTGGCGGATTCCGCCACCTCCTTGGCGCGCTGGAGCTCGGCGTCGGTGCGCTTGTGCGCGTCGATCTCCTGGATCAGGAGCGTGGTCTGCCGCCGCGTCTCGGCCTCCGCCGCGCGGCGGCTCTGCTGCGCCAGCACGAACAGCCAGGCCACCACGCCGATGATGATGCTGAGCGAGAAGAACACCTTCCACAGCACGTTGGAGACCAGAATGTTCTCGCCATGCACGCTCGCCGAAGTCTGGAGATAGATCAGCCCCAGCACCAGCGCCACGAGGCCGGCGGAGATCACGAACACGCCGATATAGTGGCCGAGCTGCGAGTTGATCCGCTCATAGATCGGCTGCGGCAGGATCCTGCCGAGCGTCTCGGAAAATTGCGCCTGGGCGCGTGCGTGCGGCTTGCAGAGATCGTGGCAACGCGCATCGAGCGAGCAGCACAGCGAGCAGATCGGACCGGCATAGGCCGGGCAGGAGGTGGTATCTTCCGGTTCGAAATGGTGCTCGCAGATGCAGCACTGGATCGCTTCGATATTGGCCCAGCTCTTCTTCGGCTTGCGCGCGATGTAGAATTTCCCGTCAGTGAGCCATGCGATGACAGGCGCGGTGACGAAGGCGACCGTCAGTGCGACGAAAGCGGCGAGTGCCTTCATGGTCGGGCCGAACAGGCCGTAGAAGGTCGCGATCGAAACGATGGTTGCGATCGTCATGGCACCGACACCGACCGGGTTGATGTCGTAGAGATGAGCGCGCTTGAACTCCATCTGCGGCGGTCGCAGGCCGAGCGGCTTGTTGACCACGAGATCGGCGACCAGTGCGCCGACCCAGGCAATCGCAACGTTGGAATAGAGCGCGAGCGTCTGCTCCAGCGCCTTGTAGACGCCGATCTCCATCAGCAGCAGCGCGACCATCACGTTGAATACCAGCCACACCACGCGTCCGGGATGGCTGTGCGTCAGCCGCGAGAAGAAGTTCGACCAGGCGATCGAGCCGGCGTAGGCGTTGGTGACGTTGATCTTGATCTGCGACAGGATCACGAATGTGCCGGTGAGCGCCAGCGCCATGTCCGGCTGCGACAGCACATAGCGGAACGCCTCGAGATACATGTGCGCGGGCTCGGCCGCCTGTTCGCCGGAGAGGCCGTGGCTCAGCGCAAAGAAAGCGAGAAATGAACCCAGCAACAGCTTCAGCGCGCCGAAGAAGATCCAGCCGGGGCCAGCGATCAACAGGGCGATCCACCATGAGGTTCGCGATGTGCGTCGGTCGCGCGGCAGAAACCGGAGGAAGTCGACCTGCTCGCCGATCTGCGCAACGAGCGAAAACACCACCGAAGATGCGACACCGAACAGCAACAGGTCGAAATGTCCGTTCGCGTCGCCATGCTCGCCGGCGAATTTGCGCCATTCCGTGAACGAGTAGGGGTTGGCCCAGGCGATCGCCGCGAAGGGCAGGATGTGCAGGATGATCCAGATCGGCTGGGTCCAGAGCTGGAATCGGCTGATTAGCGTGATGCCGTAGGTGACGAGCGGGATGATCGCGACAGCGCTGATGAGATAGCCGATCGGGCGCGGAATGCCGAAGCACATCTCGAGCGCGGTGGCCAGGATGACCGCCTCGATGGCGAAGAAGATGAATGTGAAGGAGGCGTAGATCAGCGAGGTGACGGTCGAGCCGATATAGCCGAAGCCGGCGCCGCGGGTGAGCAGGTCGATGTCGATGCCGCATTTGGCGGCGTAATAGGCAATCGGCACGCCGCAGCAGAAGATGATGATGGAGACGACGAGGATCGCGGCGCTGGCGTTGGTGACGCCGTAGTTCAGCGTGATGGTGCCACCGATGGCCTCCAGCGCCAGAAAGGAGATGGCGCCGAGGGCGGTGTTGGCAACGCGGGCAGCGGACCAGCGGCGCGCGCTCTTGGCGGTGAAGCGCAGCGCGTAGTCTTCCAGCGTCTGGTTGGCGACCCATTGGTTGTACTGGCGCCTGACGCGGTCTATTCGCTGCCGCCCTGCCACTCTTTACACCCCGCTCCTGGACCAGCCGGAGCCCTCGCAAATCCCGTACCAAAAGCCTACGTCGGTATTTTGCGGTGCAGTATACGCGATCTTGCGTATGCTTGCGCTGCACAAAATCGAGCCATCCTCACGGCACCAATCGCGTGTCCTCGAACAAACAGTGGGGTGCTCATGTCAGACGAAGCAAACAAGGGCCTGATTTCGCCTCTGCGGCGCAAATTATTGATGGGAATGGCGGCCTTGCCGGCCATCACGATGCTGCCGCGGGCATCGCTGGCCGATGTCCCGGCGACCTCGGCGGTCAACACCACGGGCTTGGCTGTCACCGACACCGAGGTGACGGTCGGCATCCTGCACTCGGCGACCGGCACCATGGCCATTTCCGAGACCGGTTCGATCGAGGCTGAAAAGCTCGCCATCGAACAGATCAACGCCGCCGGCGGCGTGCTCGGACGCAAGATCAAGTTCATCCAGGAAGACGGCGCCAGCGACTGGCCGACCTTCGCTGAGAAGGCCAAGAAGCTGCTGGTCAACGACAAGGTCGCGGCGATCATGGGTTGCTGGACCTCGGCCTCGCGCAAAGCGGTGCTGCCGGTGGTCGAGCAGTACAACGGCATGCTGTACTACCCGACGTTCTACGAAGGTCTCGAGCAGTCTAAGAACGTGATCTACACCGGCCAGGAGGCGACCCAGCAGATTCTCGCAGGCCTGAACTGGATCGCCAAGGAGAAGGGCGCCAAGACTTTCTTCTTCATCGGCTCCGACTACATCTGGCCGCGCACGTCGAACAAGATCGCACGCAAGCACGTCGAAAACGTGCTGAAGGGCAAGGTCGTCGGCGAGGAGTATTATGCGCTCGGCAGCACCCAGTTCAATTCGGTCATCAACAAGATCAAGCTGACCAAGCCCGACGTGATCTTCACCGACGTCGTCGGTGGCTCCAACGTCGCCTTCTACAAGCAGCTCAAGGCCGCCGGCATTGATCTCGCCAAGCAGCCGCTGCTGACGATCTCGGTGACCGAGGATGAGATCGACGGCATCGGCGGCGAGAACATCGCGGGCGCCTATGCCTGCATGAAGTACTTCCAGTCGCTCGACAATCCGAACAACAAGGCCTTCGTGCCGGCATTCAAGAAGATGTGGGGCGAGAAGACTGTCATCGGAGACGTCACCCAGGCTGCCTATCTCGGCCCGTGGCTGTGGAAGTTGACGGTCGAGAAGGCCGGCTCCTTCGACGTCGACAAGATCGCGGCGGCGTCGCCGGGCGTGGAGTTCAAGGGTGCGCCGGAAGGTTACGTGCGCATCCACGAGAACCATCACTTGTGGTCCAAGACCCGCGTCGGCCGCGCCAAGCTCGATGGGCAGTTCGAGCTGATCTACGAGACGGCTGATCTCGTCGAGCCCGATCCGTTCCCGAAGGGCTACCAGTAAGTTCTTCGCGATCCTTCCCCGAGCAAGAGCTCCCTGGCGTGGGCCGTCAATCCACGCTTCACGACCCCGCGTCGCGACATCACTCGCGACGCGGGAACCTCGGACGCGGGACGCTGTCCCCGGACGCGAGACGCTGTCCCCCTCGACGGAGAAATCAGATGTTCGGCGACTATTCGATTGGCGATCTTGGCTCCATCTTCGTCATGCAGGGCTTTGCCGGCCTGATCCTGTTCTCCGTCTACGTGCTGATGGCGCTGGGCCTTGCGATCATCTTCGGCCAGATGGGCGTCATCAACATGGCCCATGGCGAGTTCATGATCCTCGGTGCCTACGTCACCTGGATGACCTCCAATCTGTTCCAGACCTATATGCCGAGCTTGTTCGGCGGCTACTTCTTCCTCGCGATGATCCTGGCCTTCGTCGCATCGGGCGCGCTGGGAATGTTGGTGGAATGGGTTCTGATACGCCATCTCTACAAGCGCCCGCTCGATACGCTGCTCGCGACCTGGGGTCTCAGCCTGATGTTGCAGCAGGCCTACCGCTCCGTGTTCGGCGCGCGTGAGGTCGGCGTCGAGCTGCCGCAATGGATGCTCGGCTCGCTGCATGTCAGCGACAGCATCGAAGTGCCGATCAACGGCGTCTTCGTGATGTGTCTTACCGTTTTGATCACGATCGCCGTGGCCTATGTCATGTTCAAATCGCGCTGGGGCCGTCAGGTGCGCGCCGTCGTGCAGAACCGCATCATGGCGGGCGCGGTCGGCATCAATACCGCGAAGGTCGACCGCTATACCTTCGCGCTCGGCTGCGGCATCGCGGGCGTCGCCGGCTCGGCCTTCACCATGATCGGCTCGACCGGTCCGACATCGGGCCAGCTCTACATCGTCGACACATTCCTGGTCGTCGTGTTCGGCGGCGCCGCCAGCCTGCTCGGCACCATCGCCTCGGCTTTCTCGATCTCGCAGACCCAGTCGACGCTCGAGTTCTTCATGTCGGGTTCGATGGCGAAGGTGCTGACGCTGCTCGCGGTGGTCGGAATCTTGATGCTGCGGCCGCAGGGGCTGTTCGCCCTCAAGGTCCGAAAATAACGAAATGCAGGGGTGCGCAACCATGAACGACAATCGCTTTGCCACGCGTTCGGAGTTGATCGGCATTCTGGTGCTCGCCGCATTCCTGGTGGTGATCCTGCCGCTCTCCCTCGACGTCTTCCGCCTCAACCTGGTCGCCAAATACCTGACCTACGCCTTCGTCGCGCTAGGGCTGGTGATGTGCTGGGGATACGGCGGCATCCTGAGCCTCGGGCAGGGCGTGTTCTTCGGCCTCGGCGGCTACTGCATGGCGATGTTCCTCAAGCTCGAAGCCTCGAGCGTCGAGAACACCAAGATCCAGTCGACCCCCGGCATCCCCGATTTCATGGACTGGAATCAGATTACCGCGCTGCCGTTCTTCTGGAAGCCGTTTCACAGCCTGACCTTCACCATCGCAGCCGTCCTCCTGGTGCCCGGCATCTTCGCCCTGATCATTGGCGCTGCGATGTTCAAGCGCCGTGTCGGCGGCACCTATTTCGCGATCATCACGCAAGCCGTCGCCGCGATCCTGACGATCCTGATCGTCGGACAGCAGGGCTACACTGGCGGCATCAACGGCATGACCGATTTGCGCACGCTGAAGGGCTGGGACATCCGTCCCGACCACGCCAAGGTCGTTCTCTACTTCTTCGAGGTCGGCTGTCTCTTCGCCTGCATCTGCATCGCCCAGCTAGTGCGCCACTCCAAGCTCGGTCGCATCCTGGTGGCGATGCGCGATCAGGAGGACCGGGTGAGGTTCTCCGGCTACAGCGTCGCCAATTTCAAGATCTTCGCCTTCACGATCGCCGCGGTATTCGCCGCGATCGGCGGCGCGATGTTCGCGCTCAATGTCGGCTTCATGTCGCCGTCCTTCGTCGGCATCGTGCCGTCGATCGAGATGGTGATCTACACCGCGGTCGGCGGTCGGCTCTCAATCCTCGGCGCGGTTTACGGCACGCTCCTGGTCAATTTCGCCAAGACCGGTCTGTCCGAATCATTCCCCGAGCTCTGGCTGTTCGGCCTCGGCGGGCTGTTCATCGCCGTGGTGCTCGCATTCCCGAACGGCCTTGCCGGCATCTGGGGCGACTACATCCAGCCGCGCATCAACCGCCTGATCGCCTCGCGCAAGCCGAAGTCGGGCTGGACCGACAATTCGGTCGCCGACGGCGCGCCGGCAGAGTGAGGAGGATCCTTATGCTCGTTGGACATCAGCCAAAACCCTTCCTGCTCTCGGTCGAAGGCCTCACCGTCTCCTTCGACGGCTTCAAGGCGGTCAACGATCTTTCCTTCTACGTCGAGGAGAATGAGATCCGCGTCATCATCGGTCCCAACGGCGCCGGCAAGACCACGGTGCTCGACCTGATCTGCGGAAAGACCAAAGCCACCTCAGGCTCGATCGAATTCCGCGGCAAAGACCTGACCAAGCTGAAGGAGAACCAGATCGTCAAGGCCGGCGTCGGCCGCAAGTTCCAGACGCCGTCGATCTATGACGACCTCACCGTATTCGAGAACCTGGAGATTTCCTATCCGCGCGGCCGCACCGTGTTCGGCGCGCTGACCTTCACGCGCGATGCCGCCGTACGCGATCGCGTTCACGAGGTCGCGGAAATGATCTTCCTCAAGGACCGTCTCAACATGAGCGCGGCGCTGCTCAGCCACGGCCAGAAGCAGTGGCTCGAGATCGGCATGCTGCTGATCCAGGATCCGGACTTGCTGATGCTCGACGAGCCCGTCGCCGGCATGAGCGTCTCCGAACGTACCAAGACCGCCGAGTTGCTCAACCGCATCATCAAGGACCGCTCGGTGCTGGTGATCGAGCACGACATGAAGTTCGTCGAGGACATCGCGCACAAGGTCACCGTGCTGCACCAGGGCCAGATCCTCTCCGAGGGCACCATGGAGAAGGTGAAGAACGACCCGAAAGTGATCGAAGTTTACCTCGGCCATTAAGGAGCGACATCAATGCTGGTAATCGATGATCTTCACGTCGCTTACGGCCAGAGCGAGGTGCTGCATGGCCTCAACGTCTCGGTCGCGCCGAACGAGATCGTCGCGATCATGGGTCGCAACGGCATGGGCAAGACCACGCTGATGAAATCGCTGATGGGCATCGTGCCGACCAGAAGCGGCAAGGTGACCATGGACGGCACCGAACTCGGCGCACTACCGAGCTACGACCGGGTCGCGAAAGGCCTCGCCTATGTGCCGCAAGGCCGCATGATCTTCTCGACCATGACGGTGAAGGAGAACATCGAGACCGGCCTCGTCGTCTCCGGCGGCTCGGAGGTGCCGGCTGATATCTACGAGCTGTTTCCGGTGCTGTTGGAAATGAAGGGCCGCCGCGGCGGCAATCTCTCCGGCGGTCAGCAGCAGCAGCTCGCGATCGCCCGCGCGCTCGCGACCAAGCCGAAGGTGCTGCTGCTGGACGAGCCGACCGAAGGCATCCAGCCGTCGATCATCAAGGAGATGGCGCGTACGCTTAAGCGCATTCGCGACGAGCGGGGACTCTCGATCGTCGTCTCCGAGCAGGTGCTGAGTTTTGCGCTCGATATCGCCGACCGCGTGCTCGTGATCGAGAACGGCGAGATCGTGCGGGACGATCCGCGCGACAGCGTCGATGCCGCGCAGATCTCCAAGTTTTTGTCCGTCTAACCAGTAAACGAAGGGGAGCATCTCGATGCCTGATACGCTGATCAAGGTCGACTTGAGCAAGTCAGCCTATGAAAACGACAAGATCCACAACCGCTGGCATCCGGAGGTTCCGATCGTCGAGTGGGTCAGCCCCGGCGACGACTTCATCATCGAAACCGTCGACTGGACCGGCGGCTTCATCAAGAACAACGACTCGGCCGATGACGTGCGCGATATCGACCTGTCGATCGTGCACTTCCTGTCCGGCCCGATCGGCGTCAAGGGCGCCGAGCCCGGAGACTTGCTCGTCGTTGACTTGCTTGATGTCGGGCCTCTGAAAGAGAGCCTGTGGGGCTTCAACGGCTTCTTCTCCAAGCAGAACGGTGGCGGCTTCCTGACCGACCATTTCCCGCTGGCGCAGAAGTCGATCTGGGACATCAAGGGTCTCTACACCTCGTCGCGTCACGTGCCAGGCGTGAATTTCGCCGGCCTGATCCATCCGGGGCTGATCGGCTGTCTGCCCGATGCCAAGATGCTTGCGGCCTGGAATGCGCGGGAAGCCGAGCTGATCGCGACCAATCCGACCCGCGTACCGGGCCTCGCCAATCCGCCGTTTGCGCCGACCGCGCATGCCGGTCAGGCCAAGGGTGACGTCAAGGCCAAGATCGGTCTCGAGGGCGCCCGCACCGTGCCGCCGCGGGAGCATGGCGGCAATTGCGACATCAAGGACCTGTCGCGCGGCTCGAAGATCTACTTCCCGGTCTATGTACCCGGCGGTGGCCTCTCGATGGGCGATCTGCATTTCAGCCAGGGCGACGGCGAGATCACCTTCTGCGGCGCGATCGAGATGGCGGGCTGGCTGCACATCAAGGTCGACGTCATCAAGGACGGTGTTTCGAAATACGGCATCAAGAACCCCGTGTTCAAGCCGTCGCCGATCACGCCGAACTACAAGGACTATCTGATCTTCGAGGGCATCTCGGTCGACGAGGCCGGCAAGCAGCACTATCTCGACGTCCACATCGCCTATCGGCAGGCGTGCCTGAACGCGATCGAGTATCTGAAGAAGTTCGGCTATTCGGGCGCGCAGGCCTATTCGATCCTCGGCACCGCGCCTTGCCAAGGCCACATCTCCGGCGTGGTCGACGTGCCCAACGCCTGTGCCACGCTATGGCTGCCGACCGAGATATTCGACTTCGACGTGATGCCGTCGTCGGCCGGGCCGATCAAGCACATCACGGGCGATATCCAGATGCCGATCTCGCCCGACAAATAATCCCTGAGCGAGGTGGATGCGGGGCGGCGAGCCCCGCATCCGATGTGCAACATCGAAGGGGGCGACGATGCCCGTCTATGAATATCTCTGCAATGATTGCGGCCCGTTCACCGACATGCGGCCGATGGCCGAATGCGATGCGCCGCAGGATTGTCCGCGCTGCGAGACGGAATCGCCGCGCGTGATCCTGACCGCGCCGGCGTTCTTCTGCATGCCCGCGGACAAGCGCAAGGCGAATGCCACCAACGAACGCTCAAAGCACGCGCCGAAGACGCTCGACCAATACAAGGCCGCGCACGGACCGGGCTGCGGCTGCTGCGGGACCGGTACGAAGAAGAAGCCGGGACGGCTCGTGACGAAAAGCAAGAGCGGCGCCGTCGGCTTTCCGACCGCACGGCCCTGGATGATCAGCCACTGATTGACGGAAAAATTCGAACCAGAACAGAAGGGCGTTTCAAATGCTTCACGGTGACATCTCTTCCAGCAGCGACGTGGTTGGCGTTGCCGTCGTCAATTACAAGATGCCGCGGCTGCACACCAAAGCCGAGGTGCTCGACAACGCCCGCAAGATCGCCGACATGGTCGTGGGCATGAAGCTCGGCCTGCCCGGCATGGATCTCGTGATCTTCCCGGAATATTCCACCCACGGCATCATGTACGACGCCAAGGAGATGTACGAGACTGCCTCGCAGGTGCCGGGCGAGGAGACGGCGATCTTCGCCGCGGCCTGCCGCAAGGCCAAGGTGTGGGGCGTGTTCTCGCTGACCGGCGAGCGCCATGAGCAGCATCCGAACAAGGCGCCCTACAACACGCTGATCCTGATGAACGACAAGGGGGAGATCGTGCAGAAGTATCGCAAGATCATGCCCTGGGTGCCGATCGAAGGCTGGTACCCCGGCAACTGCACCTATGTGTCGGAGGGGCCCAAGGGTCTCAAGATCAGCCTGATCATCTGCGACGACGGCAATTATCCGGAAATCTGGCGCGACTGCGCCATGAAGGGCGCCGAGCTGATCGTGCGCTGCCAAGGCTACATGTATCCGGCCAAGGAGCAGCAGGTCCTGATCTCCAAGGCGATGGCCTGGGCCAACAACGTCTATGTCGCGGTTGCCAACGCTGCTGGCTTCGACGGCGTCTACTCCTATTTCGGTCATTCCGCGATCATCGGCTTCGACGGCCGCACGCTCGGCGAGACTGGCGAGGAGGAATACGGCATCCAGTACGCCGGCCTGTCGAAGAACCTGATCCGCGACGCCCGCCGCAACGGCCAGTCGCAGAACCATCTCTTCAAGCTGCTGCATCGCGGCTACACCGGCAAGATCAACTCCGGCGAAGACGTGCGCGGCGTCGCCGCATGTCCCTATGATTTCTACAAGAACTGGATCGCTGATCCCGACGGTACCCGTGAGATGGTTGAGGCGATGACCCGTTCGACCGTGGGCACGGAGGAGTGCCCGATCGAGGGCATTCCGAACGAGTTGTCGGCGAGCAACTACTAGACCGCTGCGCCAGATATCCCGATGTCATCTCAGCTTTGGGATTCTGTGCTCGAAGCTTACGCTTGCCGATGGACGCGGTCGATCTCTGCTTCGCCAAGGTTATCCGCTGGCAAAGCCCGAGGCTCATCGGCGCGATCGCTTGCTTTGTCAGGGGGGCTCAGATGCCGGAGCTCACGGCGATGCTGCGTCAGCCGTGCCAAGCGAGATCGTCATAGAGCCGGTCAACGCTTCTCCCGGTTCGAGAACGACCGTTCCGGTGTCCGGGTGCCCCTCGGCGAACAGGTTGAACCCGTCGGCGACATGGCTCACCGGTTCCGTGCAGAGATGTTCTGCACTTGCCGGCCGATGCAGGACGAAGTGGGAAAATACTGAATCTGCCCGCATCTCGATCCGGTCTCCGTTCGTACGGTCGATGACGCACAGACCGCGCCATCCGCTGCGATAAAGCGTCACCTCGCCAGGTGGCAGGGGACCCGCCTCGGCGGGATCAGGGCAATCCCGCGGGAGCGCGGCAAGGTAGTCCGCGGTCACTGGCCAGTCGATCGGGGCGTCGTATGCGATCCGGTCGTCCGGGTCGTGCAGGAAGTAAGGATGCAGGCCGATTCCACCCGGCATCGGCGTTTGCCCATCGTTCCGAAGACACAGGAGGAAGAGAGCGCGGGACGGTTCAAGGTCGATCTCCAGCGTCGCGCTGAACGGCCAGGGCCATTCGGCGCCTCCGCTGTGGACGTATCGCATCTTCACGCGAGATTGGGCCTGCGAGATCGCCTCCCACGTCATCCGGTGCGCATGCCCGTGCAATGTGTGCGGATGGGCGTCGGGATGTGCCGGCAGATCGTATCGCTTGCCTTGGAACAGAAGCGTCCCGTCCTTGACGCGGTTGCTGTAGGGAATGAGCGGATAGATCCCGCCCTTTGGCCAGTGCAGCAATTCCGTCGGTTCGATTCCGTCCGGAAACGGTCGCAACACGTCGCGCGCCAGATTGTCCCCATCGGTGCGACACAGCCGGAGCAGCGTTACGCGTCCGCCTGCTGCTGCGGAAAAGCCGAGACGAGCTGCGCCGGCAATCAACAAAGGCGTCGTACTCATGGAATATCCTTCAAGCCGCTAGGATCACGCATCGCGAGATCTGGTTGAGGTCGCCCGCGAAGCGCTGCGTCGTTCGTGAAGCAATCGAGCAGGGCGCGATGATCGGCGTCGTTGCAGGCCTGGAAGTAATGCCGAATGAGAGCTTCGGCTTGCTAAGCCTTGGTCGGCGCGGTCATCGCCTTATTCCGCCGCCTGCTGACGGGCACGCCATTCGGCATATTCCTTCAGTGTTGCCTCGTTTGGCGGGTAGGTTCCCCAGAGCGGTACGCCGGCATCGATCTTCGTGAACAAGAACTTTTCGCGAAGCTCCTGCTCGTAGGAATCGTTCGCCAGGTCTTCGGCGATCGAGCGCGGCACGACGACGACACCATCACTGTCACCGACAATGATGTCGCCGGGATAGACGGCGACATCGGCGCAGCCGATCGGCAACTGCATATCGACGGCGCGATGGTAAGCAGGGCGTGTCGATGCCGTGTTGGCCGTGCAGTAGGCGGGAAAGGGCATTCTGGAGATTTCCGTTCCGTCGCGGAATGCCCCGTCGGTGATCGCGGCTGCGACGCCCTTGCGCATCATGCGCGTCATCAGCATGTTGCCTGCGGATGCTGCACGGGGATCGTTGCGGCTATCGATCATCAGAACCTGGCCTGCGCCGATTGCTTCGATCGCCTCCCACTGCATGTTGTCTTCGCCGCGCTTGCGCAGATCCGCGAGATCCCAATCCTTGTCTTCGCGCGAGGGAATGAACCGCAGTGTGAAGGCCTCGCCTGCAAAGGACCCGGCATTCGGATTGAGAGGCTTCACACCGACGAGGAACTGCTGGCGATAGTTGCGCTTGAACAGTTGTGTGGTGAGCGTCGCAGTCGAGCAGGCTTTCAGCTTTTCCAGGATTTGGTTTGAAATCGCGGCCATTGTGGTCTCTCTCCAGAGCGATCAGCAATCGAATGACGGACGTGGCGTCGCACCCGGTGCTCTCCTTGACTGGGAGCACCATAACTCTCGTTCGGGCTGGAGGAAGATGCTCCCGTCTGCGGAGACAAACGGGTGTCTCACATCGTAGGAACATGTCGGAGCGAGATATCCCGCCTCATCTTCGACCCGAATGAGACCATGGCGAGCGCGTACGAGCGAGAGGCGGTGCCGCCTACGCTGTCGTCGTTACGGTGAATTCGGACAAGAAATTCCCGCCGAAGGCGATATCGCGCATGCGCGGCCTTAGTTTCTAAAACTCAGTTCGCGCAGACGCGTGAGGAAAGGATTCTTGTTGTCGCTGCGCCATATGGCGTGCAACTCAGCGAACACCGATGAACCAAGCCGGATCGGCCGGAACACGACGTTGTCGAAGCAGGCGTTGCGGGTTTCGCCGGGAACGATCGCAAGGCCCAAACCGGTACTGACAAGTGCGAGAATGGCCTGGGCCTGACTCATCGACTGGACGACGTTCGGGCGAATTCCGGCGGCGGCGAAAGCCAAGGTCAGCAGTGAGTTCATATACGGTCCCGCCTTTGAGTACATGATGAAGGGCTGGCCATCGAGTTGCGCCAGCTCAGGGCGGCGGCGCACCGCCAGCGGGTGCTCGAGCGGAAGGGCGAGCGCTAGTTCCTCGCGAAAAACGCAGGCGCTGCTGATCGAGTCGATCGTCTGCAGCGGCCGCACCAGGCCGAGATCGATCTGTCCCGACTTGAGTGCCTCGAGCTGCTCGCGTGACGTGAGCTCGACGAAGTCCGTCTCGACGTGCGGCAGCTCGTTGCGGAGGCGGGAGGCCAGCCAGGGGAGATATCCGTAGGTGGTCGCGCCGACGAAGCCGATCTTGAGCGAGCCGCCGACACGGACAGCCGTTTCTCGTGCGGCCTTGACCGCATTCTCCCGCTGCTGAAGCAGCGCGCGCGCCTCGACCAGGAAAGCGCGACCGGCAGCTGTCAGTTCGACCGACCGGCTGGTTCGTTCGAGCAGCGTCACGTCGAGCTGTTGCTCAAGCAGCTGGATGTGCCGGCTCAGCGGTGGCTGCGTCATGTTCAGGCGCTTGGCCGCGCGTCCGAAATGGAGCTCGTCGGCCACCGCCACGAAGGCGCGAATTTGTGCGAATTCAATCATCCATACCTATTAGGTATTAATACGATCCAAAATTGAGCTTAGACGTGAATTGATCTGCCGTCTAGGTTCGAGCCCGCGATCGACGCGAGATCGATCCGCAAGAAACATCGACGGAGGACCGAGCATGCCGGGGATGCGGTTGGGGCGAATTCAGTATCGGTTCGTGATCCTGGCGCTGATCACGATGCTTCTGGCGCTAAGCAGCGGCGACCGCGCGACGTTGGCGATCGCCGGTCCCAACATGTCGAAGGACCTGGGCATCAGCCCGGTCGAACTCGGCTGGATGTTCTCTGCATTCGCCTGGGCCTACGTGCTGGCCCACATTCCCGCAGGCTGGATCAGCGACAAGCTCGGGGCGAAGATCACGATATTGGTCGGATTGATGCTGTGGTCGATCGTCACCTTCCTGATGAGCGGCGTGGGATGGTTGGCCTATCCGTTTCTGGCGATGCTGGCATTGCGCTTCCTGCTCGGTGTCTTTGAGGCCCCAGTTGGTCCGGCGGCCGGTCGGATCATCGCTGCCTGGTTTCCGTCGAACGAGCGCGGCATCGCAGGCGCGATCTTCAACAGTGCTCAGTATGTGTCGCTTGTGATCTTCACGCCGCTGATGGGCCTGCTCGATCATCGCTTTGGGTGGGAGCACATCTTCACGGTCATGGGCGTGCTGGGCCTTGCATTCGCCGCCTTGTGGTTCTTCACCTACTTTCCGCCGGCGACTCATCCCAAGGTCAGCAGCGGCGAACTGGACTACATTCGCGCGGGCGGCGGACTTGTGGATCTGGGATCGACGGGAGCCGGCGCGGCCGAACATGCCGGCCCGAAGTGGTCGGATCTCGCCGAGATCTTCCGCAGCCGGATGCTCGTCGGCATCTTTCTCGCACAATACGGCATCAGTTCGATCACCTGGTTCTTCGTTTCCTGGTTTCCCAGCTATCTCGTGAAGGCGCGCGGTTTCTCCGTTCTGGATGCCAGCCTCATCGCAACGATCCCGGCGATCGCGGGCTTCATCGGTGGCGTGGCGACGGGCTTCTTCTCGGATTGGCTGCTCAAGACAAGCGGATCGCTCGGCGTCGCGCGAAAGACCCCGATTACGATCGGCCTGTTGATGACGATGCTGATCATCGGTTGCAACTACACCGACTCCACCGCCCTCATCCTGGTTCTGATGAGCGCGGCCTTCTTCGGAAAGGGATTTGGGTCACTTGGCTGGACCGTCGTCGCCGATACCGCACCGAAGGAGGTGGTCGGACTCACCGGCGGCGTATTTAACGCCATCGGCAATACGGCCGGCATCGTGACGCCCGTTGCGATCGGTTACATCCTGGCGGCGACCGGATCCTTCAACGGCGCGCTGCTCTATGTGGGCTTGCACGGCTTGCTCGCGATTATCAGCTATTGGGTCGTCGTAGGTCCGATCCAGCGCATGGTCATTCGGGAGAGCGCACAGCTGCCTGGCGGCGCTCCCGTTCCCGCTGAATAGAACATTCCCTCAAAGCAACACATAGGAGAAAGCAGAGATGAGCTTCGTGCAAAATACACCGCGCATTATCGCCAACCCGCTTGCGGCAGGATTGGCCCCGGGCGAGGCCACGACCGACCGGATCGCCTGGGTCAAGCTGTCGCTGGTCTTTCTGCCGCTTGCAGCGCCGATCAGCGATGCGAAGGTTCTCACCGGCCGGCAGAAGCCGCTGACCGAAATCGCATTCCTGTTCGCCGAAATCGAGACCGAGCAGGGACACAGCGGCATCGGCTACAGCTATTCCAAGCGCGCGGGAGGTCCCGGCCAATTCGTTCACGCAAAGGAGATCGCCGGCGAACTCATCGGCGAAGATCCGAATGATATCGCGCGCATCTGGGACAAGCTCGTCTGGGCCGGCGCGTCGGTCGGCCGTAGCGGCCTCTCCACGCAGGCGATCGCGGCGTTCGATATCGCGCTCTGGGACCTGAAGGCCAAGCGCGCGAAGCTGCCCCTCGCCAAGCTGCTCGGCGCGCATCGCGATTCCGTGCGCTGCTACAACACGTCGGGCGGCTACCTCTCCATGCCCATCGAAGAGGTCAAGGAGCGCGTCTCCATGGCGCTCGAAAAGGGCATCGGCGCGATCAAGCTCAAGGTCGGCCAGCCCGACCCGATGGTCGATCTGCAGCGCATCGAAGCCGTGCGCAAGCACATCGGCGATGTTCCGCTGGCCATCGATGCCAACCAGCAGTGGGACCGCACCACCGCGCTGCGATTCGGCCGCATCGCCGAACAGTACAGCCTGACCTGGATCGAGGAGCCGCTCGACGCCTACGACTACGAAGGACATGCCGCGCTGGCTGCGGAGCTCGCGACGCCGATCGCCACCGGCGAGATGTTGACCAGCGTGGACGAGCACTATGAGCTGATCCGGCACAACTCCGTCGATTTCATCCAGCCCGATGCGCCGCGGGTCGGTGGTATCACACCGTTCCTCAAAATCCTCGCGCTTGCCGATCACAAGAAGCTGCAGCTCGCGCCGCACTATTGCATGGAGATCCATCTCCATCTCACGGCCGCCTATGGCCGCGAGCCGTGGGTCGAGCATTTCGAATGGTCGGAAGCGATGTTCAACGAAACGCTGGAGGTTCGCAACGGCCGCATGATCGTGCCGAACCGTCCCGGACTCGGCTTCAGCCTTTCGGAGCAGGCACGCGCGTGGACGCGAAGCACTCACGAGGTCGGAAAGCGGCCGTAATGACGAAGCCGGTCTGGCTCGGGCGACCGAGCCAGACGTCCGGGCCCGATTTCCCGGGCAGCGATCCAAACAGCGGCTGCAAAAGCCGCGAGCGTTCTTAATTCATCTGAGTGGGGGAATGCTGGAACAGCCGCGGTCGCTCAGCCATCGCTTTGCTGAGAATGGGAGTCTAGATGCCTGTCTCATCATGTGAGACAAGTATCTGCTCGGGAGCGTCGTGGTTAGCCATTAACTCAGCGGAAGGACCATCAGACTAGATTCGCGGCACGTTCAACGGCTCGTCCGGGGGGATGACTCAGCCAAATGCGAATCCGCAGCCTGTTTCTGGTCAGTTTCTGCCTGGTGGCGACGCCGAGCATCGTCGGGTCGGTGTGGTTTGCGCATCGAACCTGGGAGGGGATGCGTGATGGGCAGGCTGCCATTTCCGCCATGCGGACGGTCAGCGATGCTCAGCGTGCGCAATTCGCGATAGCGCTTGAATTCGGCGGCATCGGCCCGTCCCTGCTCAGCGACACGCCCGATATTGAATCCGCCCGGAAAACCGCCGCTGAAGCCGACAAGCTCATCAACAGGGCGATCGACAGCGCGTTGGCAGCCGGCATCGATGCGCAGCCATCGCGCGAGATCGCTCGCTCGGCCGCACAGCTGCGAGAGAAAGCCTTGGCGGCCCTGGCGCAGCCTGTCGGGCAGCGCGACCCCGCTTTGCGCAATGCGGCCCTTACCATCCGGAACACCGGCACGGAGACCCTGCAGAAACTCTCTGAAGTGGCCTCCTCCCAGCTCTCGCGCCGCGCTCCGGACATCGTTCCGCTGGTCGAGATCGCCAACACCGTGACAATCCTGCGCGACACCGTCGGGCGTCGCAACGGCGCTCTCACGGCCTGGGTCGGCGGCGCGCCGGTCACGGCCGAAGGTGTCGAGACCGCGGTCATGCTCACCGGCCGCGCCGCGCTGGCCTGGGAAACTCTGGTTCGCTTCGTGCAGGCGATTCCCGGAAATGAAGGATTGCTTCGGGCGCTCGAGACACAGCGGCAGAATTATCTCGATCGATCGGAACCGCGCTGGCGGGCCGCGCTGAAGCTCGCCTCCGGCGCGCTCGCCGCGAATACTGCCGCCGTCTGGCCCGAAAAGATGGAACAGTGGCGGGCCTGGGCGATGCCGGCTCAATTCGCGATCCTTGATATGCGCGATGCGGCGTTGGACGAGGCGCTTGCCCGTGCCGCCGCCATCGCGGAAGCGGCGACGCTCGGCTTCGTCACGGCAATCTCCCTGGTTATCTTCATCCTCGCGCTGACGATTGCCAGTATCGTGGTCTTGTTGCGTCGATTGATGCGGCCTCTGCATCGGCTCACCGGCACGCTCGGAGAGATTGCGGAAGGCCATCTCGAGATCGAGGTGCCCGGATGTGAAAGGGCGGACGAACTGGGCCAGATGGCACAGGCGATCGAGACCTTGCGCAAAGGATCTCAGGAGCGAATAGCTCTTGCCGCTGCCCAGCGCGAAACGCAACAGGCGGAGCTCGCAAGGGCGAGGCGGGTCGACGAGCTCCTCAACCACTTCGAAACCGAAACCACGGCCGTGCTGAGCGTCGTTGCCTCGGCCGCGACCGAGCTGGATGCGACGGCCACGAGCATGTCGACCATCGCTGCAGATGGAATGCGTCGCGCAGGCGCCGTATCGACTGCATCGGAGGAAGCCAGCAAGAGCGTGCGTGCCGTCGCTGCTGCCACGGAGGAGTTGAGCGCCAGCATTTCGACGGTTGCCGAGCAGATGGGAGAAAGTGCGCGTCAGGCAGCAGCCGCGTCCGCTGCGGTCGGTCAGGCCGGTGCGACGGTCAGCGGTCTTTCGGACGCGGCCGGTCGCATCGGAAAGGTGATGGAACTGATCAACAGCGTCGCGGAGCAGACAAGGTTATTGGCGCTCAACGCGACGATCGAGGCGGCGCGCGCCGGCGAGGCGGGTAGAGGATTCGCAGTGGTCGCGGCGGAAGTACGATCCCTCGCCAATCAAACGGCACGCGCAACGAGCGAGATTGAAGAGCAAATCGTTGCAATGCAGTCGGAGACAGGTCGCACCGTCGATGCGATTTCCGAGGTGAGTGCCCTGATCGAAGGGCTCAATCGGACCAGCGGTCTTGTCGCCGAGGCAGCCTCGCAGCAGGCGGCGGCAACTCAGGAGATAGGACGGGCAGTCGTCCAGTCCGCACAGGGTACGGACGCCACCTCCGAGCATGCCTCCGGGGTCAGCGAGGACGCTCAACGTACCGGCGCTGCGGCAAGCGAGGTGCAGGCCGCTTCGGCCGAGCTGGCGCAACGCACCGAAAATCTCAGGGCGCAGATGGAGCAGTTCCTCGTCTCCTTGCGCGCGGCTTGAGCTCAGGCTCGCGCTAAAGGCCGTATCCGCGAACGACTGCGTCGCGGTCCGCACCAGGTCGATCCGCATCGTGATGCCGAGCTTCTTCGCGATCGGCCCATGCTACCGTCTCCGGCAATGGGAGAAGGAGGAAAGCTCACCCTCTTGCGCCCAGCACCGCCCGGGCCGCTGCCACATACTCCCGCCAATGCGTTTCCGCGTAGCGCCCGGCCTGTCGCGCGCAAATGATGTCGGGTGCGTGCGCGGCTGCGATCAACCGGGCGAAATGCTCTTCGGCGACCGTCATGTCCGCCGCATCGGTGGTCGAAGCGAAAGCGCTGCCTGTGGCCTGTGGTGCCGCGACGAGTCCTGCCATTCCGGCCAGCAAAACACGGCGTGATGTCTTCATTGCATTTATCCTCTCTGATCCTGGTCGCATGAGCTTGGCAGGCGAGTGTGTCGTTGCGATCACGGCAGGGTAACGATGCGCGGCCGGACAGTCCACAGATTGCGGATACGGCTTGACGCTGTAGGCGATCGCGGCCCAACTTACGCGAAGCATTCTCCACAAAAGCGTCATTCCGTGGGCTGTCGCATGGCCGGTGCAAGTCGAACAATGAGCGCTCGCGCCGCTGCTTCACTGCGCCAGGCGGTGCTTGGTTGCGTCGCGTGCATTTATGCATCCGGCATAGCGTTCGCCGCCGAGAACGACGAGGACGATGCGGCAAAGCCCTCGGTCCCCAACATCTATCTCGACCTCAGGACGATTTATGCGGCCATTCCGGCCGGCACGCTCGGCCTCGGTTTCGGCAATTCCTCGCTGTCGACCGCGCTTGAAGCGCTGGCCGCGCTGAGAAGCGTCTCACTTCCCCGCGGCCTGCCGGCGGCGCAGTCGATCGCGGTCGATCTGCCGCTCACCGTCGACGTCAGTGATCGGGTGTCGCTCTATGGTGGCGTATCCGGCAGCACGACCAATCTCGGCACCAGCGGTTGGTCGTCATTTGTCATCACGAGTTGGAACATAGGCATTCAGGCTGATCTCTATCAGCAGAACGGCGGGCGCATTCCGACCATCACGCTGCAATCGACGCTGACACAATCGGTGCCCAACGAACCCGGCGTCACAACGTCGTTCAACAATATCCTGGAGTTCGATTACGCGCTCGACGAGGACGAAACGCGCGGCTGGCTGGCCGGCGTGCAGTATACCCGCACGGATATCGCCAGCCCATTCGCCAGCATCAATCCGAACACGATCGTCTATGCCGGCGGCTATTATCAATGGCCGAGCAACTGGAAATTCACCGGCCGCTTGGGTGCGCAATCCTTCGGCGGGGCACGGCTCGGTGGCCTGGCGCAGATCCAGCCCTTCACCCAGCCGATCCTGCGGCTCGATCTGGACCGCATGGACGACAACGACAACCGCCTGTTCGGCATCACGGCGC
This sequence comes from Bradyrhizobium ingae, assembly GCF_055791185.1. NCBI lineage: Bacteria > Pseudomonadati > Pseudomonadota > Alphaproteobacteria > Hyphomicrobiales > Nitrobacteraceae > Bradyrhizobium > Bradyrhizobium ingae. The sequence continues at coordinate 73,398 of NZ_JBVUBB010000016.1, read as the reverse complement.
AAATCGCGTGGATGCCGAAACCGTCTTACCAGGTAACGCTGCGGACGCCGCTTTACGCGGTGCGCAACTGACTTCCAGCGTGGTGGATTTTCGGTAAAGCAAACCTGCCGCAATTGCCCGGATGACGGTGCTGTGCGTACGCTCGCGCTCATTGATGGACAAAGGTTTTTTCATGCGCCGACCGTCGCCTGCCAGCCTTGTCCGATCAACAGATCGTTAGCCTTCCCTGTTGAATCGCCAGCTGCGTTATCCCGCCGCAAGGAGCATTGCGGCAGACTGAAAACCGGTTTCGTCTGGGAGGTCGTGATGCCCCGCTTGACGCCGGAACGAACGTTTCTGGCCGGGAAGATTATCTTCAACTTTGGGCAATCGTCGCTCGATTGCGTGGTGCGCCGCATGTCGGAGGAAGGCGCCACGCTCCAATTCGAGACCGGCCTTGGCGTACCCGACCAATTCCAGTTGAAGCTTGCCGACGACGAGTTGCTGGCGTGCCGCGTGGTCTGGCGTTCCGATCGCGAGATCGGTGTCGCGCTCGGCAGGGCCGCAGGCGAGACGAGAAGCGAGGAGCCCTCGGCGCGACGCGGCGATGCCTTGATGCGCAGCCAGATGCTGGCGCTGCGCGCCGCGCTCGATCACGTGCCGACCGGCATCGTGCTGCTCGACCCGCAGCTCAGGGCGCGCCTGATCAATCGGTCATTCCGCCAGATGTGGCGGTTGCCCGAGGAGGTCGCCGACAGCAATCCCTCTATCCTCACGTTGCTCTATCATGGACGGGATACCGGCGCTTACGAAGTGCCGGCCGCCGACCTCGATGCGCTCGTTGCAAGGCGCGTTCGCCAGATTGAGGCGGGAGACCCGACGCCGGTCGATCTGCGCCGAACAAACGGTGATGTCATGCGCGTCCAGTGCACCCCTCTGCCTGACGGCGGGCGGATGCTGACCTACACGCCCGTCACTGACATCGTGCGCGCCTCCGACGAGCTCAAGCTGCTGCGGGACGCGCTGGAGAACGTCCAGGACGGCGTGCTTCTGCTCGATTCCGACCTGAACGCGAGCTTCATGAACCGGCGGATGCGGCGGTTCTGGGAGGTCAGCGAGGAGGAAGCGGCAAGCCGGCCGGCCTACGCGTCGCTGGTGCGGCGCGTGCATCGTGCCAGCGCGCCGGATCTTCTCCCAGGCGAGCTCGCGAAATTTCCGGCCAAACGTGTCGAAGAGGTCAAGGCCGGCGATCACGTGCGCGACCTTCAGACGCCAGATGGCAGACGCATTCGCGCTCATTGCACGACGATGTCGAATGGCGGCCGCATGCTGACCTATGTCGACATCTCCGACCTCACGCAGAAGGCCAAGATGCTGGAGACGCTGGCCACCACCGATCCGCTCACCGGCCTTTTCAACCGGCGCCATTTCCTGGAAAGCCTCGATGCTGAATGGAGCCGTTTCCAGCGCTACTATCGCTCGGTATCGGTCTTGATGCTCGACATCGATCACTTCAAGTCGGTCAACGATCGCTACGGCCATGCGGTCGGCGATGCCGCGATCAAGACGGTCGCTGCCGCGTGCCTCGATGGCAAGCGCAAGTCAGATATCATCGGCCGCCTTGGCGGCGAGGAGTTTGCGGTTCTCCTGCCCGAAACCAGCCTGTCCCGCGCGCGAACGGTCGCCGAGCGCATCCGGAAGCGCGTGATGAGCTCGCTTATCGCCGCCCATAAGATCCAGTTCGGCGTCACCGTGAGCATCGGCATCGCCGAGGCCAGCGTCAGCATGTCCGGCACCGATGCGTTGATGAGCGCGGCCGATCACGCGCTCTACCAGGCCAAGGCGGAAGGCCGCAATCGCTGCATTGCCTGGTCGCCCCCGCCGCCCGCAAGCAAGGCGGCGGAGTAATCGCGGAAGCCGCTTCTAGTCCGGCACCGGCACGTCGAACGTGTTCAGCGTAACCGAGACCATGCAATAGATGCCGACGAGATAGGACAATTCGGCCGCCCCGTGCTCGCCGAACTCCTTCACCGCCGCGCGCCAGGTCAGCTCGGGGAGCACGCCGCCGCTGACCAGCGCGGATGCCATGTCGTAGGCGACGGCCTCCTGCTTGGTCAGGTCGACCGGCCGCTGGCCGGCGACGATGGTCGCAAGCTTCTCATCCGACAGGCCGCGCTGCTCGGCGACCAGCACATGGGCATAGAGCTCGTAGCCGGAGCGGAAATGCGAGCCGGTGACGAGGATCGCGACCTCGCGCACCGGCGCCGGCAGCAGCGGATTCGATGCGATCGCCTTGACCAGATCCCACACCGGCTTGCCGAAACGCGGTTCGCGGAGCCACGGATTCCACGGGCCGAGCAGCGCGCCGTCCTCGCGCATGTTCACAAAGCCCTTGAAATGATCCTTGATGCCCGCTCGCATGTCGTCATACAGCGGCTTCTGCTCGGCGGTCAGCTCTTTCGGATCGAGAATGGGAAGGCGCATGGCAGCTCTCCTCGTTCAGGGAGTGGCGAACGTTGCCCGGGTAGCGGCGCAAGGCAAGTGAAGTTGCCGTGACATGCGCGTCGCGATCCTGGTGGCATGGAGACGCCGCCACAACCGTGCTATGTCTTGGCAGGAGTCGCAGGCCGTCGCGGATGTTGAGCTGTTATTGCGCGAAGCGATCTACTTCCGCCTTCTCTTCTTTGGCGGCTCCTTGGCCTTGCTGGGCGGTTATCTCCTTTGGACCGATTTTCTGGCGCCGTCGCTCCACATCCGGACTTGGGAGGACTAAGTTCGAGCCACCTACGTTCGGCATCACGCTCGCGGTTCGCCCAGCGTGTGCATCAGCCGGTTGGCCCAGCCGAAGATCGCGGCCGACAGCACGAGGTCGAGTTGCTCGAGCTCGCTGAGACCGGCGTCTGCCAGGCGCTGCGCGTCCTCCGTCGTGGCCTCGATCGGCGTCGTCGATAACTTCGTGGCGAAATCGAACAGAGCCTGCTGTCGCGCCTCCAGCGTGGCGTCGCGCTCGTCGGCAAAGATCTCCTCGACGACATCGTTCTGCCCCGTGAGGCCGATGAAGCGCGAGGCATGGACGGCCGCGCAATAGATGCAGCGGTTGACGATGGAGGCGCTGAGCGCGCCGAGCTCGCGCTCGGCAGAGGACAAGCCGTCCTTGCCGTACATGATCATGTTGAACAGCGGCGAGCGGACCTCGAGCGATTCCGGATCATGCGCCAGCGTCAGCACGTAAGGCGACACGCCCTTGTTCGACGGCGTGACCTTCATCGCCGCGAGCTGCTCCGGCGTTGCGGAGGCGAGCTCAACCGGGGTGACGTAGGGCGACCAGGTCGGGATCGTGGCGGTGAAGGTGTGAACGACCTCGCTCATCGGGCCTCGACTGCCTTGAGAAGTTTCAGGCCGGCAACGACCCGCAACTGATAGTTCACGAAAGCGGCCAGCTCCGACAGCCGCACGATGTCGGCCTCGCTGACCCCGGCGGCCTTCAGCGTCTCGACGTCCTGTCGCGTCGCCTCGCGCGGGGAGACCGTGAGGAGGTCGGCGTGGCGCGCCATGGCGTCGTTCAGCGCATTGCCGCAAGTGCCGCCGGGCTCGGCGAGGGCGGCGACATCCAGATCATGCGAGTGCGCGAGATAGGATTCGTAGTGTGCGGTCAGCGCGGCATCGCCGACATGCCGGCACATGCGCGCCGCGAGCGCCGCGCGCAGGCCGTGGCTCAGTCCGCCCGGCTCTCGCGGCACCAGCACCGCGTCATGGGCGGCTTCGCTCAGGCGCAAAATCTCGGCGCGCGCTCTCAGTGCCTGGCCAAGCCGTGACCCCTCGGGCACGCCGGCCATCGTCTCGATCAGCGTCACGCGCCACCTCGCGAGCTCTGCGGGTTTGCCACATCCGCGACCGCAAAGCCGAGCGGCTTTCCCGTCTCCAGGAACGCCGACAACTCGGTTTCATAGGGCGCGGGATCGAGCCCGCGTGCGGCCAGCCATTGCGGCTCGTAATAAGTCTGGCGGTAGCGCTCGCCGGAGTCGCAGATCAGCGTCACCAGCGATCCAGTCTCGCCCGCGTTGCGCATCTCGCCAGCGAGCCGGCACAGCGCCAGGAAGTTGGTGCCGGTGGAGCCGCCGACCGCGCGGCGCAGCCGGCGGGTCAGAAGATTCATCGCCGCGATCGTCGCGGCGTCCGGGATCTTCATCATGCGGTCGACCACGCCGGGCACGAAGGAGGGCTCGCAGCGCGGACGGCCGACGCCTTCGATCAGCGAGGGCCGCTCGCAAACTTGCGTGCGGTCCTGGGTGCGGAAGCAGTCGAAGAAGGCGGAATGCTCGACGTCGGCGACGCAAAGTCGCGTCGGATATTGCCGATAACGCAAATAGCGCCCGATGGTCGCCGAGGTGCCGCCGGTGCCGGCACCCATCACGATCCAGTCCGGCACCGGGCGCGGCTCGCCCTTGAGCTGGGTGAAGATCGACTCGGCGATGTTGTTGTTGCCGCGCCAGTCGGTGGCGCGTTCGGCAAAGGTGAACTGGTCCATGTAGTGGCCGTTCAGCCGGGTGGCGAGCGCGGCGGCCTCGGCATAAAGCGCGCGGCCGTCGTCGATCAGATGGCAGTTGCCGCCATAATGCTCGATCGCGGCGATCTTTTCTGCCGAGGTGGTGCGCGGCATCACCGCGTAGAAGGGTACGCCGATCATCTGCGCGAAATAGGCTTCCGAGACCGCCGTCGATCCCGACGACGCCTCGACCACAGGCGTGCCTTCGCGGATGTGGCCGTTGCAGAGTGCATAGAGGAACAGCGACCGCGCCAGGCGATGCTTCAGGCTGCCGGTCGGATGAGTCGATTCATCCTTGAGATAGATGTCGATGCCGGCGAGCGCCGGCACGATCAGGCGGATCAGGTGCGTATCCGCCGAACGGCACTGGTCGGCCTCGATCGCCGCCACGGCCTCGTCCGCCCAGCCGCGCCTGTAGGCCGGTCCAGCCGGATCTTGATGGCGAAAAGGAACGGGCTCCTTTGGCATGGCAAAAATCTCTCATAATTCGACTTGCGCATCAAGAAATATTGTTCATGCTGTATTTGAATAATGCAAGCAGCCCATCCATGAACAATGAAATTATCGACATTCGGCTCTTGGAGGCCTTCGCCGCGGTGATGTCGGCCGGCAGCATCACCGGCGCGGCTCGGCTGCTCGGCCGCTCGCAGTCCGTCGTGACGCGGCAGATCCAGGACCTCGAGGCCGATGTCGGCTATCTTCTGTTCACCCGCAATGGTCCGCGCATCAGCCCGACGGCGAAGGGCGTGCTGTTTCATGCCGAGGTCGAGCGGCTCTTGATGGGCCTGAAGCACATCCGTCAGCGCGCCAACGCGATCGGCGCCGGTGCGCTTCCGGTGCTGAGCCTCGCCGCAATCCCGGCGCTCGCCGCGGGCTTCGTCCCGGCTGCGCTGGCCGCGCTGGAGCGCGGACTCTTGCCCGGCCAGGTGCATGTGCAGGCGCTCTCGGCCGAGAACGTCGTGCAATCGGTGCTGTCGCAATCGGTGGATTTCGGGCTCGCCAGCCTGCCGGTCCAGCATCCCGGCCTCGACGTGCACTGGGTCTGTGAGGTGCCGTGTGTCGCTTGCGTCGCGATGGATCATCCGCTCGCGAAGAAGAAGGCGATCCGGCTGAAGGATCTCAGCGGCGGCCGTCTTCTGACGATGGCCAATCCCTACCGGCTGCGCCGCCGGGTGGACGAAGCGCTGGAGCGCGAGGGCGTGACACCCGCGGAGATCATCGACACCAATTCCTCGATGACCGCGATCGCGATGGCCAAGCAGTCGCTCGGCGTCGCCATCGTCGAGCCGGTGCTGACGTCGAGCCTTCCGGTGGAAGGCGTTGTCGTCAGGCGTCTCGATGTCTCTATTCCTTTCCTGTTCGCTGCACTCTCGCCAACCGGGCGCGAGTTGACGCCCACCGTTGCCTCCCTCAACGACGCGCTGCGCGCGGCGGTGGCGCTGATGCCCGGCGCCAAGCTGCACAACGGCGCGGCCGCAAGCCTCGAGCCCGATGAGGTGGTCGACGCATTCGAGAAAGCCAGTTCATGACGACGATGACGCCAAACGCGGCCGGCCTCGCGGCGCTCGAAGAGCGACTCAAGCAGGATCTGTCCTGGCTGGAACTGCCGGCCAAATCCTGGGTGCCGCGTCGCGTGGTGGATGGCGAGGCCGTGGTCGACGTCGTGATCGTCGGCGCCGGCATGGCCGGCCTCGTCGCATCGGCCATGCTGAAGCGGCTCGGCGTCGACAACCACCTCGTGCTCGACCGTGCGCGCGCGGGCGAAGAGGGGCCATGGGTCACCTTCGCGCGGATGCGTACGCTACGCTCGCCGAAGGAATTGACCGGTCCTGCGATGGGCATGCCGGCGCTGACATTCCGCGCATTCTACGAAGCGCAATATGGCCGCGACGCCTGGAAGGCGCTCGACCGCGCGCCGCGCACGATGTGGATGGATTATCTCGTCTGGTATCGCAAGGTGCTCAACCTGCCGGTCCGCAACGAGGTGACGGTCGAGCGCATCCACGCGCGTGCCGACGAGCTGTTCGAGCTCGATGTCAGCGAGCGCGGCGCGTCGCAAAGAATCCTGGCGCGCCATGTCGTGCTGGCGACGGGACGCGACGGCCTTGGCAGCGCCTACGTGCCGCCGCTCGTGAACAGCATCGACCGGCGGTTCTGGGCGCATTCGTCCGATGCGATCGACTTCGAGAAGCTCGGCGGCAAGCGCGTTGCCGTGGTCGGGGCCGGCGCATCGGCGATGGACAATGCGGCGGTGGCGCTGGAGACCGGCGCTGCGCGGCTCGACCTCTTCATTCGGCGCGCGGACATTCCGCGCATCAACAAATTCACGGGCATCGGCAGCCAGGGCGTCGTGCACGGCTTTGCCGGCCTCGCTGACGAGTGGAAATGGCGCTTCCTCGATCACACTATGAAAGCGCAGACGCCGCCACCGCGCCAGAGCGTGCTGCGCGTCTCGGCGTACCCCCATGCGCATTTCCATCTCGCAAGCCCGATCGACGATCTCGTCGTCGAAGGCGATCATCTCGTCGTGACGACGCCGAAGGGTCGCTATGAGACCGACTTCATCATCTTCGGCACCGGCTTCAAGGTCGACCTGGCGTTGCGGCCCGAGCTTAGGGAATTCGCGCCGCATATCCGGTTCTGGCGCGATCGTTTCCCGACGCCTGCAGGCATGGACAATGCCGAGCTGGAAGGCTCGCCCGACCTCGGCGACATCTTCCAGTTTCAGGAGAGGGTGGCCGGCGCCTGTCCGATGCTGTCGCGGCTCTACGGCTTCAACTATCCGGCAACGCTCAGCCACGGCAAGCTCTCCGGCGATATCCCCGCGATCAGCGAAGGCGCCGACCGGCTCGCACGCGGCATCGTTCGTCGCCTCTTCGTCGAGGATCGCGAGATTCACTTCGCCAATTTCAAGGCGTTCGCCACGGCCGAGATCCTTGGCGACGAATGGATCGACGCCGACGCCACCCATCAACCCGCCGAGTAACCCAGCAACCGGACAGGCAAGCGCGAGATGCAGACGAACAGAAAAGCCATCGTGGCGGCGATCGCCGGAAACGCGATGGAGTGGTACGACTTCACGGTGTTCGCGCTGATGACGCCGGTCATCAAGAACCTGTTCTTCCCGGTCGACCCGAAAGTCCCGGGCAGCGAGATCAACGCGCTGCTGCTCACCACCGCGCTGTTCGGCACCGGCTTCTTCATGCGGCCGGTCGGCGGTCTCGTGCTCGGCTATTTCGGCGACCGCAAGGGGCGGAAGGCGGCGATGACGCTCGGCATGGGAATCATGGCGCTCTCGGTCGCGCTACTCGCGTTGACGCCAACCTATGCGACGGCCGGCATCGCCGCGCCGCTGATCGTGCTGCTGGCGCGGCTGCTCCAGGGTTTTTCCGTCGGGGGTGAGTTCGGCACCTCGACCGCCTATCTGATCGAGGCGGCGCCTGCCGGCCGTACCGGATTCTACGGCTCCTGGCAGATCGCAGGCCAGCTCATGGCGAACGTGCTGGGCGCGGTGCTCGGTGCCATCCTCACGCTCACCTTCACCCAGGAGCAGCTTGCGGCCGGCGCCTGGCGCATTCCGTTCTTCGTCGGCCTCGTGATCGTTCCGATCCTGCTCTACATGCGCGCCAAGGTGGTCGAGCCCGAAGCTTCCCAGCGCAACATGGCAACCGTGCACAAGGAGCGCTTCATCGCCGCGCTGAAACATCCTGGTCGCAATTTCCTGATCGGCATGGGCATGGTGGTCGCGAGCGCGGTCTCGTTCTACGTCACGTTCGGCTACACCGTTACCTATGCCAAGGAGGTGCTGAAGCTGCCGTTGATGCAGAGTTTTCTGGTGCAGATGATCGCGGCGATCGTCATGGTGGTCGTCGTCCCCGTTGCCGGCGCCGTCTCCGACCGCTATCCGCGCAAGCCGCTGCTTCTCGCCTCGCTCACCGGCTATTTCATCTCGCTCTATCCGCTCTATGCCTGGGTGATCTCCGAGCCGTCGATCGCGAAGCTCCTGGTCGCCCAGGTCGTGATCGGATTCTTCAGCGCGTTCTTCCTCGGCGTCTACTGCACCACGCTGGTCGAGCTGTTCCCGATCCGCGTCCGTTCGACGGCGCTTGCGATCGTCAACAATATCGCGGTGCTGATCTTCGGCGGCTTCGCCCAGTTCTTCGTGACCTGGCTGATCGCGCTCACGGGCTCCCCGCTCGCGCCGATCTTCTATGTCATGATCGGCGTCGGCCTCGGTCTGATCTCGGTGATCGCGATGCGGCCCGAGGACAGCGAGCGCGGCGTGGCTGCGGCGGAGCGCGTCGCCGAACAGGTCTCGTGACTGGCCTCGCCGCTCGAAACGCGATGAGATGAGGATCTCATCGCGCTCCGGATGGTGCTCTAGAACTCCAGCGGCGCGTTGTCGACGACCTCCTTCATCACGAAGAAGGTGCGGGTCTGGCGTGCCCCCGGCAGCGCGATGAGCTGCTCGGCGTGGATGCGGTTGAAATCCTCCATGTCGCCGACCCGGATCTTCAAAAAATAATCGAAGTCGCCGGCGACGAGGTGGCAGTCGAGCACGCATTTCAGCTTCGCCACCGCCTGCTCGAAGAGCGCAAAGCTTTCCGGCGTCGAGCGGTCGAGCACGACGCCGACCATCACCAGCGTGCCCTTGGCCACCTTCTTCGGCGCGACCATCGCGCGCACCGAGGCGATAAAGCCCTCCTCGAACAGGCGCTGGGTGCGGCGATGACAGGTGGCAGGGCTGATGGCGACCGTTTCGGCTAGCTCCGCATTACTGAGCCGGCCGTTATTCTGTAGCAACCGCAATATCTTAAGGTCGGTGCGATCGAGCCTTCCGGACATGGAAGATTATTCCGTTTTTGCAATGTATTATGAGAGAAAGAATAGCATATGACGTTCGCAGTGCAATATTCTGCGAGATTGTTGCGCAATATTCGAGAGCACATTTCATTCGAGGGGTGATAGTTCCTCCCTTGAGTTCAACGCCAGATTGGGATGATTTCGCATGAAGCTGGAAAAATTCGAGCGCTATCCACTGACCTTCGGGCCGACCCCCATCGAGAAACTGGAGCGGCTGTCAAAACATCTCGGCGGCAATGTCGAGATCTATGCCAAGCGCGAGGACTGCAATTCCGGTCTTGCCTATGGCGGCAACAAGCTGCGCAAGCTCGAATACATCATTCCCGACGCGATTGCCTCGAATGCCGACACGCTGGTGTCGATCGGCGGCGTGCAGTCCAACCATACCCGCATGGTGGCCGCTGTTGCGGCCAAGATCGGCATGAAGTGCCGCCTGGTGCAGGAAGCCTGGGTGCCGCACGAGGACGCCGTGTACGACCGCGTCGGCAACATCCTGCTGTCGCGCGTGATGGGCGCCGACGTGCGTCTCGTCGAGGACGGTTTTGACATCGGCATCCGCAAGAGCTGGGAGCAGGCGATCGATGAAGTGAAGGCCGCGGGCGGCAAGCCTTACGCGATTCCGGCCGGTGCCTCCGTGCACAAATATGGCGGCCTCGGCTATGTCGGCTTCGCTGAAGAGGTGCGCAAGCAGGAGCAGGACCTCGGCTTCAAGTTCGACTACATCGTCGTCTGCACCGTCACCGGCTCGACCCATGCGGGCATGTTGGTTGGATTCGCCGCGGACGGCCGCGCGCGAAAAGTGATCGGTATCGACGCCTCCTTCACGCCGGCGCAGACCAAGGCACAGGTTCTTTCGATCGCGCAGAACACGGCTAAACTCGTCGAGCTCGGCAAGGAGCTCGTCGAAGACGACGTCGTGCTGGTCGAGGATTACGCCTATCCGACCTATGGCGTGCCGTCGGAAGAGACCAAGGAAGCCATCCGCCTCACCGCGCGTCTCGAAGGCATGATCACCGACCCCGTCTACGAGGGCAAGTCGATGCAGGGCCTGATCGACCTCACCAAGAAGGGCTATTTCGAGAAGGGCGCCAAGATTCTCTACGCCCACCTCGGCGGCGCGCCCGCGCTCAACGGCTACGCCTACGCGTTCCGGAACGGCTGAGGCGGCCCCACCAAGACTGTCGTCCCGGGGCGCGACGAAGTCGCCAGCCCGGGACCCATAACCACAGGCAGTGGTTTGGCGAAGAACGTCGTCCCGCCTGCCTCAAGACGAATCACGCGGTATGGGTCGCTCCGCTACGGGACAGCGCTCCACGCTGTCCGGCGCTGCGCTTGTCCGGGATGACAGCGAAGATATTGTCGTGCACCCTACCGCGTCCTGACCAGCCGCAGCAGCTCCTCGCCGTAATGCTCGAGCTTCTTGTCGCCGATGCCGGGCACGTTGCGTAGCTCATCCAGCGTCGTCGGCCAGGCGCGCACGATGCCGTCGATCGTTGCATCGTGCAACACGACATAGGCGGGCACCCCGCGCTCGCGGGCGATCTCGGAGCGCCAGGCGCGCAGACGTGCGCGCAATTCGGGATCAACGTCGCCCTGTGGAGTGCTGGCGGCGGGTGCAAGATCGCCGCGGCGCGATTTTGCGCGGCTGGCGCGAAGGCGTGTGCCAGGCGCTTCCTCGCGCAGCCAGACTTCCGTCTCGCCACGCAAGACGTCGCGCGAGGACTCCGTCAGCTTCAGCGCGCCAAAAGCCTCGCTGTCGCTCTGCAGGTGTCCCATCGCCACCAATTGCCTAAGCACCGTGCGCCACTGCTTCTCGTTGAGCTCGCGGCCGATGCCGAACACCGACAGCTTGTCGTGGCCGAACTGCGTCACCTTCTCGGTCAGCCGTCCCACCAGAACGTCGATCAGGTGCATGGCGCCGAAGCGCTGTCCGGTGCGGTAGACGCAGGACAAAAGCTTCTGCGCCAGCACCTTGCCGTTGCGCATCTGCGGCGGTGTCAGGCAGTTGTCGCAGTTGCCGCAATTCTCAGCCGTGACCGTCTCGCCGAAATAGGCGAGCAGCCGCCTGCGCCGGCAATGCGCGGTCTCGGCAAGCCCAACGAGGGCGTCGAGCTTGCCGATCGACGCCCGCTTGAACGCGTCCGAGGCGCCGGACTCGTCGATCATGCGACGCTGCTGCACGATGTCGGAGAGGCCGTAGGCCATCCACGCGGCGGACGGATTGCCGTCGCGGCCGGCGCGCCCCGTCTCTTGGTAGTAGGCCTCGATGCTCTTGGGCAGGTCGAGATGCGCGACGAAGCGCACGTCGGGCTTGTCGATGCCCATGCCGAAGGCGACGGTCGCGACGATGACGATGCCGTCCTCGCTAAGGAAACGATCCTGGTTGCGCGAGCGCACACCGCCGTCGAGCCCGGCATGATAGGGCAGCGCCGGGATGCCGGCATCGCTCAAGGCGGCAGCGACCTCCTCGACCCGATTGCGCGACAGGCAATAGACGATGCCGGCGTCGCCGGCATGGCGCTCCCGGATGAACTCCTTCAACTGCGCCACCGAATTGCGCTTATCGACGATCTCGTACCGGATGTTTGGCCGGTCGAAGCTGGAAACGAATTGCGGCGCGCCTGAGAGTTGCAGCCGCTCGACGATTTCCTTGCGTGTCAGCTCGTCGGCGGTGGCAGTGAGCGCGATCCGCGGTACGTCGGGAAAACGCTCTGCGATGACCGATAGCGCAACATACTCAGGACGAAAATCATGACCCCATTGCGAGACGCAGTGCGCCTCGTCGATTGCAAACACGGCGACCCGGGCCTGCGCCAGCATTGACAGGCAGCGCGGCGTGACCAGTCGCTCAGGCGCGACATAGAGCAGGTCGAGATCGCCTGCGATCAGCCGCCGCTCCACCTCGGAGGCCTCTTGCGGCGTCAGCGAGGAGTTCAGCGCGGCAGCGTTGACGCCGGATTCGATCAGGCCTGCAACCTGGTCGCGCATCAGCGCGATCAGGGGCGACACCACGATGCCGCAACCCTCGCGCAGCAGCGAAGGCAGCTGGTAGCACAGTGATTTGCCGCCACCGGTCGGCATCAGCACCAGGCAATTGCCGCCCGCCGTCACATGCCTGATAATCTCGCCTTGCGCGCCACGGAACCCGGAGAGGCCGAAGACCGAGTGCAACACCGACAACGCGTCGCGGCCGTCGGTCGGCGCTGGTTGCGAGGCGGTGGAGGGGGCGGACATGGACGCGTCGGACCGGGCCGTGAGATTCGGTTAACGGCAGTCGCATGGCGCGGCCGCGGTGGCAAGGGTATTTGCTCGACACGGGCGGTGCCCTTCCCCTCTCCCCTTGCGGGAGAGGGTGGCTTGCCGCTCAGCGGCGAGACGGGTGAGGGGTCTCTCTCCACGTACTCGCAAGCAATTATTTCGCGCGGAGAGAAACCCCTCATCCGGCGCCATAGCCGAAGCTTCGCTTCGGCGTTCTTAAGAACGGCGGCCGGAGGCCGCCTATGCCACCTTCTCCCGCAAGGGGAGAAGGGAAGAGAACCGTCTAGGCCCCGATTCGTCGCAGGGCTTCGGCGACCGTCACGATCGGAACGTCGCGCTTCTGTGCCGCTTCCAATGCGTGGTGCAATAGCGACGGCGAGCAGCCATAGGGGCTCGGCTGGTTGACGACGTCGTGGCCATAGAAGATCAGCCAGCCGCCGCTCGCAGCCGTCTCGTCGAAATAGCGATCGATTCCGCCGGCATCGATGTCCTTGTCGATCAAAGGCGTGGAGCGCAGCAGTTGCAGGTCGATGACATCGCGATTGACGCCGGGCAGGATGCCGCGTGCGGAGCGGAAGCTCTTGCTGAGTTGCGCCTTGCGCCAGATCGAGGCGAGACCATACGGATAGGCGAAATTCTCGAGCTTGATCGTCGGGTCGAGCGCGTGAAAATAGTTGCGGTTCTGCTCGATCTCGCGCGCCAGCGTGGCTTCGTCGAGGTCCGCCGCGCGGCGGTGTGAGAATGTGTGGCAGGCGATCTCATGACCGCGACCGTGAAGCCGCAGGATGGCGTCGTTAGACAGCCCGAGCCAGTGACCGGACCACTGCCCGATCTGGCTGCCGGCCAAATAGAACGTGGCGCGGCCGCCATACTCCTCCAGCATGGGCGCGCCATGGCTCGCGGCGCTGTCGGGAGCATCATCGAAGGTGAAGCTGACCATCGGCGCATGCGCCGACAGCCGGTGCGGCGAGACCGCGAAATGCCGGGCCAGCCGATTGCTTACGCGTCCATTGATGGCCGACCACACCGGGTTGTTTCCCTGTATTTCCAAATGGGGCCGTAGCAATGAACCATCCGTCCTCGGCCCGACGCAAGCTTTACGGTTCGTTAATCCTAACGGGGAACTCGCTCGTCCCTCTAGCGCAGAGACAGCGTCGCGACTGCATCTTCGGCGAGAAAATCGAGCCAGTTCCGGAAAAGCACGGCTGCAGCGCTGCCTGCGGCGATATCGCTGCGCAAATTCAGCGCGGGTAGTTCGCTCGCCATTGCCGGATGACGCTGATGCCTGGCGCGCTTTTCGAAGCGGATGAGCCTCTCCTCGGTCGGCGCGTCAAAATAGCTCATGGGCAACGCCGGATAGATGTCGCGCTCGCGCGCGAGGAAACGGCCGATATCGCGCAGATATTCGCGCTGCAGCGACAGCGCGTCATACTCCGGATGGCCCTGGAAGAACACGAAACGGCTGGCATATTGCCGGGCGAAAACGTCGACGCCGGCCTTGGCCGAGCGTGTCAGCACCTGATAGCCATGGTCGACGAGATCGGCCTCTGCGACCTCGTTCAGCCGCGAATGCGAGACTTTGAGAGACGACGGAGCGGCGTGCGTGAGCGGATCGCGGCCGATCGTCTCGCAATCGAAAACGCCGTGGCATTTGACGGCGAGAGGTCGCCGCGCGATCCGGTCGAGATGCAGCACCGCTGCGTGCGCGGCAAGGCAAGACCAGATCGTCGAGCGCGTGTTGGTCCTCGCCCAGTCGATGATGTCGGTGAGATCGTGCCAGTAGGGCTCCTGGTCGAGATCGGGTGCGACCGGCTCGGCGCCGGTCACGATCAATCCGTCGAATCTTTGCCGCTTCAGATCGGAGAGATCGGAATACTCGCTCTCGACATGCCAGCGCGCTTCCGGCGAGCGCTTGACCGAAGGTAGCGAAAAACACTGGAAGCGGATGCGGCGTTCGCCGGCGGCGGTTTGCAACAGCTTCATGAACTGTCGCTCGGTCGCTTTCAGTGCAGGATCCGGCATGTTGTTGATCAGCCCGATCTTGATCTCGCGGGCCTCGCCGCGCGCGTCACCCAGCGCCGGCACGAGGGCCGGGCTCAAGATACCTTGATCCTTGTCGATCAAGATGGTCATCGGCGCTGTCGTCTACTCCGCGGCCTGAAGCCGTTCCGACGGGCAGGCCTTTGCCAACGCCTGGTCGATGTCTTCGATGATGTCGGCGATATGCTCGATGCCGATCGAGAGGCGGATCGTCTCCGGCAGGACGCCAGCCGCGCGCTGCTGCTCGGCCGACATCTGGCGGTGCGTCGTCGAGGCCGGGTGGCAGGCGAGCGATTTCGCGTCGCCGATATTGACGAGCCGCGTGATCAGCTTGAGCGCATCATAGAACGCCTTGCCGGCCTCCATGCCGCCCTTGATGCCGAAGGTGAACAGGGAGGAGCCGTTGCTTGCCAGATATTTCTGCACCAGCGGATAATACGAACTGTCCGGGAAGCCCGCATAATTGACCCAGGCTACGCGCGGGTCAGCGCGCAAGAAATCCGCGACCTTGCGCGCGTTTTCGACATGGCGCTCCATGCGCAGCGCCACGGTCTCGATACCCTGAAGCAGCAGGAAGGCGTTGAAGGGCGACAGCACCGAGCCCATGGTGCGCTGATAGATGCTGCGCGCGCGCTCGATGAAGGCGGTCTTGCCGAAGCGCTCGGCATAGACGAGGCCGTGATAGGACGCGTCGGGCGTGTTGAAGGCCGGGAAGCGCGCGGCGTGCTGCGCCCAGGGAAAGCGCCCGGAGTCGACGATTGCTCCACCGAGGGTGGTGCCGTGGCCGCCCAGGAATTTCGTCAGCGAATGCACGGAGATGTCGGCGCCATAATCGAACGGCTTGAGCAGGATCGGCGTCGCCACCGTGTTGTCGACGATCAGCGGCACGCCATGGGCATGGGCGATTTTCGCCAGCGCCTCGATGTCGCAGACATTGCCGGCGGGGTTGCCGATGGACTCGGCGAACACCGCGCGCGTGTTCTCGTCGATCAGGCGCGCGAGCGCTTCGGGCTTGTCGCTCTCGGCGAAGCGGCCGGTGATGCCTTGGCGCGGCAGGATGTGGGAGAGCAGGGTGTGCGTGGTGCCGTAAAGCTGCGGCACGGAAACGATGTTGCCGCCGTGATCGGCGACGTTGACGAAGGCGAAATGCAGCGCAGCCTGACCGGTCGCGACTGCCAGCGCGCCGACGCCGCCCTCGAGCTCGCTGATGCGCTTCTCCAGCACCGCCGTAGTCGGATTGGCGATGCGGCTGTAGCGATAGCCTTCCGCTTCGAGATTGAAGAGAGCCGCGCCATGATCGGCGCTGTCGAACGCATAGGCCGCGGTCTGGTAGATCGGCACGGCGACCGCATGTGTGGTCGCTTCTGGTTCGTAGCCGGCGTGAATAGCGATCGTTTCGTTGCGCATCGTCCACCTCCGCGTCCGGCGGCTCGCACTTATTGGCACGTCAAGGGATGTGCGTTATCCGCCGTCCTCGTGTTAGAGGCGGGTGGTAAAGCGGGCAATAATTCGTCTAGAGATTGACGAAGTAACCCTAACGCTTGATGCCGAATTAGCTAAAATTTGAATCTATTATAGCTTGCGCCACGTGAACGGTGCGATCCCTTCTCCCCTTGCGGGAGAAGGTGGCGCGAAGCGCCGGATGAGGGGTTTCTCTCAGCGAAAGAATTGCTTGCGAGTTCGTGGAGAGAGACCCCTCACCCGGCCTCGCTACGCGAAGCCATCCTCTCCCGCAAGGGGAGAGGATGCAGCGTGCCCGCCTTACTTCGAGACCGCCCGCCGGACCTGCTCACCGATCTGCGACAGCACGAGCTGCGCCTGCGGCAGGATCGCGCCCATGGCGTGGAAATTGTGAACCATGCCGTCGTGGCAGACATGCTCGACGACGACGCCGGCCGCCAGCAGCTTGCGCGCATAGGCGTTGCCCTCGTCGCGCATGGGGTCGAATTCGGCGGTGTGAATGATCGCCGGTGGCAAGCCCGTCAACCGCGTCGCGCGGAGCGGCGAGATGCGGGGATCGGCGGCATCGACGCCATCAGGAAGATAGTCGGCGAGATCGGCGTCGATCGTGACGCGATCGATCAGGTGATTTTCGGCAAAATCTTCGCGCGAGGGCGAGGTTTCCTCGAAATCAAGCACCGGGCAGATCAGGCATTGCGCAACGATGGAGAGTCCGGCGTTCTGTGTCGCCTCCTGGCACACGACGGCCGCCAGCGTGGCGCCGGCGGAATCGCCGCCGATCACCAGCCGCTCGGCGTCGATGCCGAGGAGAGAAGCGTTGCGCGCCACCCATTCGGTCGCCGCGATCGCATCGTCGATTGCGGCGGGGAATTTGTGCTCGGGTGCGAGCCGGTAGTCGACCGACACCAGCCGGCAACCGGTCACATGCGCGATGCCGGCCGCGATGCGGTCGTGGGTCTGGATGCTGCCGGCGACGAGTCCGCCGCCGTGGAAGAACACGAAGCCCGGCGCTCGCGGCGCGGCGCTCTCCGGCGCATAGAGCCGATAAGCCAGCTCGCCGCCAGGGCCGGGCAGCGTGCCGTCGGATGTCGCAACGTCCGGAGCCTCCGCGCGCGCAAACTGCATCAGCTTCGCCAGCGACTGCCGCCGCCCCTCGACGCTCGGGCGGGTGCGCGCCGCAGGACCTGCCGCGGCCATCATGGTCAACAAGCGTTTTGCAAGCGGATCGAGTGGCATCGGGCACCAGTTAATGACAAACGATGGCCTGATAGTACTGCAAATCTGAATGCGCGCACACGCGGGTTAATGGTGGTTTCACGCAGGAAATCCTTTAGGAATTCGGCTAATAGTGACACATATTGCGGCATCACGGTAAGGGGAGGCCGGCTCATGGCCGAGAGCACAAAACCCATCGAATACTCGCCGAGCTGGACCTTTTTCGAAGGCAAGTGGCACGAAGGCAATGTGCCGATCATGGGGCCGCGCACACATGGCGCCTGGCTCGGCTCCGTCGTGTTCGATGGCGCCCGCGCGTTCGAAGGCGTTGCGCCCGATCTCGATCGCCACGTCGCCCGCGCCAATCAATCCGCGATCAACTTTGGCCTCAAGCCGGCGGTCGACACCGACACCTGGATGACGCTCGCGCGTGACGGCATCGCGCGCTTTGCGCCGAAGGCCGAGCTCTACATTCGTCCGATGTACTGGGCGCAGAACGGCGCGGGCGGCGGCGTGCTGTTCGACCCTGAAACCACCAATTGGTGCCTGTGCATCTACGAGGCGCCGATGCCAAAGCCGGTCGGTAACGCGATCACGCTGTCGCCGTTCCGCAGGCCGACTGCCGAATGCGCGCCGGTCGAGGCGAAAGCGGCCTGTCTCTATCCGAACAATTCGCGCGCGCTCGCCGAGGCGGCCTCCCGCGGCTTCCAGAACGCCCTGATGCTCGACATGCTCGGCAATGTTGCTGAGTTCGGCAATTCCAACGTGTTCATGGCGAAAGACGGCGTGGTCTACACGCCAGCGCCGAACGGCACCTTTTTGAACGGCATCACGCGCCAGCGCGTGATCGGTTTGTTGCGTGCCGACGGCGTCACCGTGGTCGAGACGACCTTGCGCTATGCCGATTTCGTTGCCGCCGACGAGATCTTCTCGAGCGGCAATTTCGCCAAGGTCGCTCCCGTCATCCGCATCGACGACCGCGAGCTGCAGCCGGGCCCGTTCTATACCAAGGCGCGCAAGCTCTACTGGGAATTTGCACACGACGTGAAGCTTGCGGCGTAGAGCTGCTCATCAGCGCCTGCGAAAGCGGCTGAACTGAAACGCCTGCGTCGAATCCCATGGCGTGCGGTGCTCGTCGCGCCGCGTCTCCACTAGCTCGAAATCTGGGCCAAGCTCTGCGGCGAGACTGTTGCCGTTATAGCGTTGCACCGGCAGGCCGCTGCATTTGTCCGGACCATCGAGCGCGAACGTGCCGATGATGACGTGACCGCCCCCGCACACCGCCGATCGCAGGCGATCGAGATACGCCGCCTGATCGGAAGGCTCGGTCAGGAAATGAAACGCGGCACGGTCGTGCCACACGTCGTATGAGCGTGCCGGACGCCAAGTTGTGACGTCGGCAACGATCCAGTCGACGCTGGTGGCGGCAGGTCCGATCCGCGCCTTTGCGACGTCCAGTGCATGGGCGGAGAGATCGAGTACCGCGACGGAGCGATAGCCTTCCTGCAAAAGCGCATCGGTCAACCGCGACGCGCCACCGCCGATGTCGATGATGGCGGCGCCATGGCCTGGATTCGCTGCGTGGATCAAATCGAGCGAGATCGCCGGGTTCTCCTGGAACCAGCTTACCTCGGTCTCGCCCTTGGTCGAGTAGAGGCGTTCCCAATGCGTGCTGCGCTCGGACATGGAAGCATCTCCGACCGATGCCGGAGTTTACCACGTCAGGCGTGTCAAATGAAGGGGCGAGCTTACCACGCGCTCAGTCGTCATCGCCCGACTTGATCGGGCGATCCAATACGCCGCGGCAGTGCAAAGGACGTCGGGGTCTCCGCAATACTGGATGCCCCGGTCAAGCCGGGGCATGACGACGGAGAGGGAGGGTAGATCCGCGATCTCGCGTTGATCGAGCCGCCTACGGCCCGTACAGCACGAGCTCCGTGTCCGTGAGGTCAGCCAATTGCGGTCGGTGGGGACCCTTGAAATATTTGCGGCCGCGCCGCTCGGTGTAGACGCCGGCGAGGCCAGGGATGGGGCCGTTGGAATCGACGATCACCGAGATCTTGCCGAGCCGCAGCAGCAGCCGGCCGATGCGGCCGGCGCAGGCGACGAATTCGTCGATGCTACGGCAATAGATCAGTTGCATTGCCGGCGGTGCGATCCAGCCCCGGCGGATGCGAACCGGTTGCAGGATAAATGGGAATACGCCCTTCGGCGTACGGACCACGAGGCTCAGACAGTTGTAGCGCGCATGACGCGTCAAAAGCTCGGTCTCGGCTTCGCCAAGGCCCTCGATCCGTTTGGCGTGCGGCGCGATCACCTCGATCTCGGTCCAGCGCGGCACGCGCGACAACATCGGCAGCGAGAAGAACAGGCCGCGGCAATAAGCCCTGAATCCCTGGGTCTCGATGATCGGCCAGGTCCACGGCGCCGGGCTGATGTTGAGATAGGTCACGTCCTTGTGACGCTGCGCGATCTTGGTCAGAATGGGTGCGTAGTTGCGAAACGCCGGCTCGACGTACCAGCTCGACAGGTTGCAATGGATGGCGATGGCCTCGCCATCCTTGCGCGCCGTATAGATCAGAAGCAGCACACCGACCGGCATCCCCTCATTGTCGAGCATGTAGCCGAAGCGTGGATAGCCCTCCGGCACGGGCCGGAATGCCTGCCTGCGCAGACCCTGGATCCAGTAGTCGCGCGAGCGGCCGACGAAGCCGCGCGTCAAGAGGTCCGCGATGGCATCGACATCCGCCTCTGTGATCTCGCGGCATCGGACCTTGGTATGGATCACGCTCGTCTTGCCCGTAGAAATGATCGGCCTCGTCGCTTAGCGCCAGCCCTCGACATGGGCGTCAGTCGCCACATGCGGCGACAGGCCCAGGATGTCCCGCACCTTGGCGGGCCAGATGGAAAGATCGGTGCCGTGGGTGTGGAACATCGCAACGGCGAGCCGATCCATGCCGAAGGCGACGCAGCCCGTGTGGGCTGCCTCGCCATTGGCGTCGCGGATGCCCCACGTCGTGCCGAAGTGCTCGCGATGATAGTTGAAGCTCATGCAGGCCGTCGGCTGCTCCTCCGACCGCAGCGGAATGAGCAGCTCGAACTTGAGCTGCTGCTGCTTCTGGCTCACGGCCTTCATCTGGCCGACGCGGCCGAAGAAGGGGTCGCTGGCATAGTCGACGCGGAAGGTGAGGCCGAGATCGCGGGCGATCGCCTGCGCGCGCACCATCCAGCGCTCGCGGAAATCTGCGACGTCGTCGGGGCTGCCGATGCAGACATATTCGCGCATGCGGAATGATTGCAGGCGGTCGAGATGACGCGAGGGCTCGCGGCGGAAGCAGTCGGCGGCGACGTCGAAGCGCAGGCCGCCCTTCGACAGTTGCCCGCGGCTCGCCGCGATCGGATAGACGGGGTAGCAGGCCGCCGGCGACAGCACGAGATCGGCGGGCGAAAGCGAGGAGGTCCAGTCGCCGCCGGCGTCGAAACGGCTGACCGCGGCGTTGATCTCGCGTTCGGTGCCGTGCAGGCCGCAGACGCAGCCGAGCAGGTTCGGGAAGCTCTTGAGGTAACCGGATTTTTCCAGCTGCGCCCGGCTCATCACCGGCGGAAAGCGCATCACCTCGGTGCCGGCCTCACGGTGCCGCGTGATCAGCGCGGCGAGCCTCTCCACGACATCCTCATAGAGCGCGGTGCGAGCGTAGACGCCGTCGGAGCCCATGCGGTGGAACAGCACGTCGGTGAGATGGTCGAGCGGGTCGATGGCTTGCGGTGCGGTGTCGGGCGAGGTCGGTAGAACGGCAACGTTCATGGCCAAGACTTCCTGTTATCTGCAATTCTTCTTGTTGGTCGCGTAGGCACGTCGGACTCGAAAGCTTGTTAGTCGCGAAGGCTCATCAATCCCTGAGGCTGGCCGGCACGCCGCTCATCAAGGTCGAGGTCGCGGCGTTGGCGAGGATGCGGTCATTGTTGATCATGATCGGCGCGGACAGCACGTCGCGCAGGTGGCGGCCCATCGTGAAGTCGCCGTCGTTGCGATAGCCGGCAAGACCGGTCGTGCGCATGGCGTGCATCACGGTCTCGACCGCGAGCTCGGAGGCTTGCACCTTGAGCAGCGTAATGGAGGACTGGAAGTCGAGCGAGCCGAGCGCGCGCTCGTCATGCTCATGATGGGCGAAGGTATCGGTATTGGCGGAGATCAACGCGCGGAGTTTTGCGAGCGACATCTTCGCAGCAGTGAAATGGGCGGCCGCCGGTGGCATCTGCCCGCCGGATGCGCGCGCAGCCTTGCGGACGAATGCCTGCGCGCGCGTGACGGCGGCAGCCGCAACGCCGGCCCAGGCCGACGACCAGCACAGATGCGCGAATGGCGTCATCGTCTGCGCGTGGATCTTGTCGTAGGATTCGGGGAAGACGCGATCGGCGGGGCAGTCGACCCTCAGCTCGAAGCCGGTCGAGCAGGTGCCGCGCATGCCGAGCGTTTCCCAGCCCAGCGTCCGCTTCAGCGAATAATCGTCCTTGGCAAGCGCCAGCAGCACCTGGTCGGAGGCGACTGCATCGCCCGCGCGGCGCGCGATGGTGACGAGGCCGTCGGCCTCGGCGCCGTAGGAGATCACGGTGGCATCGCGCGTCAGCGCGATCATGTCGCCGTCATGATCGACCGCGGCCGCGCTCGCGCGGATGTTGCCGCCATTCTGGCCTTCGGTGGTGGAGGAGGCGAGCAGCCACTGGTCGCGGCCGACGCGGCGCATCATGGTTTCCATCCAGGGAATGCCGTGGCCGTGCCTGATGACGCAAGCAACCTTGGTCGTATGCATCGCATAGATCATCGCGGTCGAAGCGCAGGCGCGCCCGAGCGTGTAGCAGATGTCGGTGACGTCGTAGATCGAGGCGCCGAAGCCGCCGAATTCGACGGGGATCATCACGCCGAGCAGCTTTTGCTCGCGCGCGGCATCGAATGCCTCGTGGGGAAAGCGGCCGTCACGATCGACGCCCACGGCTTCGCCGGCTGCCACCGTCGCCACGCGTGTGGCGCGTTCCACCAGAGAAGGGCTGTGCTCGAGAAAGCTTGCCTGAGCGTCGTCGAGAGGTTGAAGGGCCGCTTCACGCACGTTCATGCTGGTTCGCCTCCGATTCGTCGTTCGAGATCGGTACGGTCACGCCGTGCCGATCATCCGACCATGTTTGCTTGACCCGGAGGCTATGGATTTAATTCAAATTCGTCGACGAAATTGAAGGTAAACAAGGCTTAATTCGGAGCGAGCAGTTAAAGCCTGGTTTGTTGCATCCCCTGACTTTCCGAGATCACGTTAATGATGCGAGGAAGGTGCGAGTTTTAGTCAATCTCTGTCATCGTTTACTAAGAAACGCGAGTTAAGAGTTTCGCCCATTGCGGGGGCGGCCCGTTATGCCCATCGTAGACGGTGGTCCAGACCTTATCAGAGTATGGGATATTGCAGATGCAGGCGTTCGATACCGATGTGCGGGATCGCATCATCAAGCTGGTGAAGGGCATCCTCGAACAGAACTCGCTCGCGGCAGACGTCGCGCCGGGTGTGCGGCTCGTCGACATCGGCCTGACCTCGATGGACATGGTCAACCTGATGCTCGGGGTCGAAGCCGAGTTCGACTTCACCATCCCCCAATCCGAAATCACGCCGGAGAATTTCCAGTCGATCGATACGCTGCACCGGATGGTGGCGAGCCAGTTGCAGCCGATGAAGGCGGCGTAGCCAAAAGCGCTACTGCTTCGCCGGGACGACATTGAGCGTGTGGCGCTCGCTTGCGATCCTCCCGCGCCACGATTCCCCCCGTTCCAAATTCGTCCCAAAACTGGCATAGCTTAACCACGTTGCACATCGCGGACGGGGTGAAGCAGGCATGACGCAGGCGGTATTGGGCATCATCGGCGGCTCCGGCATCTACGACCTGCCGGGACTCGAGGGCGCGCGCGAAGAGGTGATCAGGAGCCCCTGGGGCGAGCCGTCGGCGCCGGTCAGGCGCGGCGCCATCGCCGGTCTGCCGATCGTGTTCCTGCCGCGGCATGACAAGGGCCACCGCCTGTCGCCCTCCGACATCAACTATCGCGCCAATATCGACGTCCTGAAGCGCGCCGGCGTCACCGACCTGGTATCGCTCTCGGCCTGCGGTTCCTTCAAGGAGGAACTGCCGCCGGGCACCTTCGTGCTGGTGGATCAGTTTGTCGACCGCACGCACAAGCGTGAGAGCTCGTTCTTCGGCAAGGGCTGTGTCGCGCATGTGTCGATGGCGCATCCGGTCTCGCCGCGGCTGCGCATCCATCTCGCTGCCGCGGCCGAAGCCGAAGGCATAGCGATCTCGCGCGGTGGAACCTATGTCTGCATGGAGGGCCCGCAATTTTCGACGCTTGCGGAAAGCATGACCTACAAGACGCTGGGCTATTCCGTGATCGGCATGACCAACATGCCTGAGGCCAAGCTCGCCCGCGAAGCGGAGATCTGCTACGCCACCGTCGCCATGGTGACGGACTTCGATTGCTGGCATCCCGATCACGACGCCGTCACCGTTCAGGATATCATCCGCGTGCTGACATCGAACGCGGACAAGGCCAAGGCACTGGTGGCGCGGTTGGCAAAAGATTTTCCGCGCGAGCATGAGCCATGCCCGATCGGCTCGGACCGCGCGCTGGATACGGCGCTGATCACCGCGCCCGAGGCGCGTGATCCCGAACTTCTCAAGAAGCTCGACGCCGTGGCAGCGCGCTTGCTCAGGGCATAGGACGAAAGGCAAAACGCCATGAAGGTCGACGGAAAGCATTATCGCAGCATCTGGCGCGAGCGCGACGGCTGGTCGGTGGGTGCCATCGACCAGCGCCGGCTGCCGCACGAGTTCGTCATCGCTCGCCTCACCACAAGCGAAGAAGCGGCTGACGCGATCCGCACCATGCTGGTGCGCGGCGCGCCGCTGATCGGCGCCACGGCAGCGTTCGGCATGGCGCTGGCCATGCGCGAGGACAGTTCCGATGCCGCCTTGAAGCGAGCCTACGAGACGCTGGTGGTCGCGCGCCCCACAGCCATCAATCTCAAATGGGCGCTCGACGAGATGCGTGCTGCGCTCGCGCCGATCGATCCCCTTGAGCGGGCGGAAGCTGCTTACGCGCGCGCCGACGAAATTCTGGAGCAGGATGTCGAGATCAACCGGGGCATTGCCCGCAATGGTCTGGAGCTGATCGAGGCGATCGCCGCGAAGAAAAAGCCGGGCGAGACAGTTAACGTGCTGACCCATTGCAATGCCGGCTGGCTTGCCACCGTCGACTGGGGTACTGCGACGGCGCCGATCTATCTCGCGCATGACCGCGGCCTCAAGATCCATGTCTGGGTCGACGAGACAAGGCCCCGCAACCAGGGCGCCTCGCTCACGGCCTGGGAGCTCGGGCATCACGGCGTACCGCACACGGTGATCCCCGACAACACCGGCGGGCATCTGATGCAGCACCGCATGGTGGATCTCGCGATCGTCGGCACCGATCGCGTTGCTGCCAATGGCGACGTCTGCAACAAGATCGGCACCTATCTGAAGGCGCTTGCCGCACGCGACAACAACGTGCCGTTCTACGTCGCGCTGCCGTCACCGACGATCGACTTTGCGGTCAATGACGGCATCCGCGACATTCCGATCGAGCAGCGCAGCGCCATCGAGGTCACCGACATGACCGGCCGCACCGCCGATGGACGGCTCGAGACGGTGCGGGTCGTGCCCGAGGGCTCGCCGGTCGCCAACTACGCGTTCGATGTGACGCCGGCCCGGCTGGTGACGGGCTTGATCACCGAACGCGGTGTGCTCAAGCCGGATCGCGCATCGCTCTCCGCCGCATTTCCTGAGCGGATCGCGACTGCGGCGGAGTAGCTTTATTCTCGCAGGCTGGGCAAAGGCGCATCGCGCCGTGCCCACCACTTTTCTCGATGTCATTGAAAGTGGTGGGCACGCTTCGCTTTGCCCATCCTACGGTCCGTCGCGCCTACCCGAGCTTCAGCCCGGTCGCCGCCTCGACCTCCGCGATCGCCTGTGCGCCGCTTACGACCTTGATCGTCGTCATCCCCATCTCGCGCGCCGGCTTCAGGTTGACGCCGAGATCGTCGAGGTAAACGCACCGCGCGGGATCGACCTTCAACGCCTCGACCATCTTCCGGTAAATCCGCGGATCGGGCTTGCGCAGGCCGATCTTGGCGGACTCGATGACGTGATCGAACAGCGCCATCACCTCGGCAACATAGAGTGTGCGGCCGGTCATGCTGCCGATGGCGTTGGCCGGAAGATTGTTGGTGATGCAGCCGGTCTTGAAACGCGCCTTGATCTGCTTCAACGCTTCGACCATCTCGGGCCGTAGATCGCCTTGCAACAGCGGCAGCACGTCGCGGCCGCGCACCTCCGCGCCGAGCGCGAGCGATTCCGCGGCGAACAGCCGGTCAAATGTTTCGATGTCGACTTCGGCGCGTTCGAACTTCGCCCAGGCGTTTTCCAGATGATTGGCGGCATTGGTGCGCCGGATGATGTCGGCGGGAAGCCCGCGCTCTGTCTCGAATCGCGTGAAGGCCTCGAAGGGCGAGGTCGTCAGCACGCCGCCAAAGTCAAAGATCACAGCTTCGATCGGCACTATCCTGCCCCCGTCGATATCAGGTGAAAACAGCTAGCATGCTGTCGTCGCAACGACCAGCATGAAGGATCTCTTCCAAGGGATCTCTTGGCTAAAGGCGTCCCAGCGGCTACCACACTCGCCCATGAACAAGACGTCCATCCTGCTTGTCGCGGCGGTGCTGCTCTTCACTGCGCCAGCCCGGGCCATCGTCGGCGGCGGTACGCCGCAGTCCGAAGGCGTTGCGCGTTCCATCGTTACGATCGTCGGATCGCGCGGCAATTTCTGCACCGGCAGCCTGATCGCAGCGAGGCTGGTGCTCACCGCAGCTCACTGCGTGCAACCCGGTGCGGACTACAAGATCCTCGACTATGCCGCCGACGGCAAGCCGCAATTGCAGAATGTGCGTGCGGTCGCGATCCATCCGAGCTTCAACATGCAGGCCATGCAGTCGCATCGTGCGACCGCCGATGTGGCGTTGCTGCAACTCGAAATTCCACTGAAAGGAAAATCAGTAGCGCAAATCGGCGCGCCGCAAATTCCGATCGCTGTCGGCGGCCGCTTCACCATCGCAGGGGTCGGCGTCACCGTGCCTGGCGACGGCAAGAGCAGCGGCGTAACGCGCTTTGCGGGCCTCATCGTGACCGGCCAGCCCGGTACGCTGCAAATCAGGCTCACGGACCCCGTAACCAACGGCGTTCGCGCGGGAATCGGCGCCTGCACCGGCGATTCCGGCGGTCCTGCGTTCGAGGACAAGCCGAGCGGTCCGGTCGTTGTCGGCGTCATCAGCTGGTCGACGGGGCCGAATGGCAGCGCAGGCTGCGGCGGTTTGACCGGCGTCACGCCGCTCACGCTCTACCGCGACTGGATTCTGCAGACAGCGCGGAGCTGGGGTGCCGCGCTGTGATTTGATTGCGATTTGATCTATGTCATTTTGAAGCGGAAGCGCGGTGGACGACCATGAACCCGTCGCGGAGGAAACGCGTCGCCCGATCAAGGGCGGCCTCAAAAAGGCAAAGAATCAACAATGAATGTCGCCATCCGTACTCAGCCAACCACGCAGCAAGCCACTGAACATTTCGACGTTCTGATCGTCGGCGCCGGCATCTCCGGCATCGGCAGCGCCTATCATCTGACCAAGCAGCTTCCTGGCACGAGCTTCGTCGTCCTTGAAACGAAGGACAGCTTCGGCGGCACCTGGATCACGCATCGCTATCCCGGCATCCGGTCCGACAGCGATCTCCATACCTTCGGCTATCGCTTCAAGCCCTGGGTGGGGCCGCCGATTGCGACTGCCGATGAGATCCTGGCCTACATGAACGATGTGATCGAGGAGAACGATCTCGGGAAGCACATCCGCTACGGGCACAAGATCAATTCGGCCCGCTGGTCTAGCGAGACCAATCTCTGGACCATCGAGGCGGTGACGACCGATGCCGGCGAGGCAAAGACCTTTACTGCCAACTTCCTCTGGATGTGCCAGGGCTATTATCGCCATTCCGAAGGCTATACGCCGGAATGGAAGGGCACGGACAAGTTCAAGGGCCGCATCGTCCATCCGCAGACCTGGCCGGATGATCTCGATCTCACGGGCAAGAAGGTCGTGGTGATCGGCTCGGGTGCGACGGCCGCGACGCTATTGCCGAACATCGCCGACAAATGCGCGCACGCCACCATGCTGCAGCGCTCGCCGACCTATTTCCGCATCGGCCGCAATGCCATCGAGATCGCGGAGGAGTTGCGCCGGCTGCAGGTCGATGAGACCTGGATCCACGAGATCGTGCGGCGGAAGATCCTGTTCGAGCAGGATGCGTTCACAAAACTCTGCGTGGCGAAGCCTGAGGAGGTAAAGAAGGAGCTGATCGGGCAGATCAGTGCGATCCTCGGTCCGGACTACGATGTCGAGACGCATTTCACGCCGACCTATCGGCCCTGGCGGCAGCGCATCGCCTTCGTGCCGGATGCTGACCTGTTCAAGGGTATCGCCGGCGGCAAGGCCTCGGCCGTCACCGACGAGATCGAGTGCTTCGTTGAGAACGGCATCCAGCTCAAATCCGGCAAGCTGCTCGAGGCCGATATCATCGTCACCGCGACCGGTTTCAACCTGGCTGCACTCGGAGACATCGCCTTCGAGATCAACGGCAAGCCGCTCGCCTTCGGCGACACCGTCACCTATCGCGGCATGATGTTCACGGGTGTGCCGAACATGGTGTGGGTGTTCGGCTATTTCCGCGCCAGCTGGACGCTGCGCGTCGATCTCGTCGCCGATTTCGTCTGCCGGCTTCTCGGCCACATGAAGGAGAAGGGTGCTGGAAAGGTCGAGGTCAAGCTGCGTGCCGAAGATCACAACATGCCGATCCTGCCCTGGATCGATCCGGAAAACTTCAATCCCGGCTACATGATGCGCAACATGGACCTGCTGCCCAAGCGTGGCGACAAGCCGGAATGGCAGCACAGCCAGGACTACTGGACCGAGAAGGACGAGATCCCGAAGACGGATCTGGATGACAAGGCATTTGTGTACGGGTGAGGTGTCTTGCCTTCGCGTCAAACCCAATGTCGTCCTGGCGAGAGCCAGGACGGTGAGGACCTAAAGCATGATCCGGAAAAGTGTGAAGCGGTTTTCCGAAAAGATCGTGCGCAAACAACAACCTAAAGCGCGATGACGATTTATTCTCATCTCGTCGCGCCTTAGGAATTCCTTCGCGTCGCGTTGATCGCGATCACTGCTTCTGCTGCGTGGGCTTGCGCGGCGGCCGCGGGGCCACCGGCGTGCCGGCCATCTTGTTGGCAGCCTCGCTGATGTCGAGGAGTGTACGGCGGCCGTCCTCGATGAAGCTCGCCGACTTCTTCTTCATGGTATCGGCGAGTTCGCGCAGCCCCTTCAACTTCTCGAACAGTTCGTCGGCCTTGCCGTCGGCGAAGCCGGGCACGACATTCTCGATCTTGGTGACCGCATTGTCGAAGCTCGCGAAGCCCTTGTCGATCTTGCCCATCACGGCATCGATCTCGTCGCCCTTGTCCTTGAGGTCGGCGGTATAGTCTTCGAATGTGCGCAGGCCGTCCTTGATCGCGGCCGAGTTGCTCACGATCATGCGGTCGACATTGTGCAGGGTCTCGACGATCGACTCGGCGTCGCTGAGGTCCGCGGTCAGTACGGGAATGCCGTCGTCATCGAGCGGCACAGGCGGGGCCGAGGGCGCGCCGCCGATCAGCGAGATCGCGGCGATGCCGGTCAGGCCCTGGAACTCGATGCCGGCTACGGTGTCCTTGCGGATCGGGGCCGCGTTGTCGAGCATGACGAGCGCGACGATCTTGCGCGGATTGTCGAGCTTGATCGAGATGATCTGGCCGGCCGGGACGCCGTCGAAATTCACCGGGCCGCCCCGGCGCAGGCCGCTGGCCGAGCCGCCCTCGAAGACGACGCGTAGCTGGCTGCGGCTCTGTGCCGCGCGGTATTTCTGCACGCCAAGCAGTCCGCCGAACGCCACGGCGATCGCCAGCAGCGTCACGGTTCCGATCATCAGATTGCTTCTGTGCGCCATAGTCCGTTCCGGCTCGTGCCCCGCCTTCGAGGAAGGCAGGGTCGCAGACCGATTTTATGGGCAAAGCAACTCCAGTGGAAGCCGATCAATGCCCTGCCGCGCGTCTTGCGGCGGCATTGTTGAGGACGATCAACGCGTCTACCGCGACACCGGTTTTGCTGTTGATCAGGAACGGGTTGACGTCGATCGAGGCGATCCGGTCGCCGGCATCTGCGATCAGGTTGGAGAGGCCGACCAGGGCCTTGACGGCGGAGGCCTCATGCAGCTTCGGCTTGCCGCGATAGCCGCGCATCTTGACGCCGGCCTTGGTGCGGCCGATCAACTGCCGTGCCTCGGCCGCATCGAGCGGCGCACCGGCTAAAGCGACGTCCTTCATCAGCTCGATATCGACCCCGCCGGTTCCGAAGAGCACCACCGGCCCCATCTCGGCGTCGAGCGAGGCGCCGACCACGAGCTCGAGATCGGCCTTGACCTGCTGCGCGATCAGGATGCCGTCGAGCCTGGGCTTGCCCTTCAGCCTCCTGACCCGCGCGGTGATGTCGTTGAAGGCCTGCTTGACCTCGCTCGCGCTGTTGAGGTTGAGAACCACGCCGCCGATGTCGGATTTGTGCAGGATCTCCGCGCTGACGACCTTGGCGACGACGGGAAAACCGATCTGCTTGGCGATCTTCGCGGCCTCGGCCGGCGTCTGTGCGATTCCTTCCTTGGAGACCGGGATGCCGTAGGCCTTCAACAGCGTCTTCGAGGCAACCTCATCGAGCGCGGCGCCGGTGGCGGCCTTCAGCGTTTTCTCCAGCACGGTGCGCGCCGCCGGCTTCGAGCTTGCGACGACATCGGGCACTTCCTTGGCGAGTTTTGCGTAGTCGAGCAGCGACCTGATAGCGGTCACCGCGCGGTCGAGGCCTTGCATGACAGCGATATGCGGCAGCGATGTGCGCAGGGATTTTGTGAATTCGGTGAAGCCGATCGACATGGCACTGATGTAGATCACCGGCTTTGCGGCTCGGCTCGCCATCTCGTTGACGATGCGCAAGTTGCGCTCGCGCTGCTCATGTGGCGCTTTCGGTAGTTCTGCATCGATGATGACGATGTCGAGGTCGGGATCGTCGATCATCAGCTTGATCGATCGCATGTAAACGGAGGGGTCCACCACCGCAGCGAAGCCGGCGTCGAGCGGATTGCCGACGATCGAGCCGGGACCCAGCATCTTTGCGAGTTCGCCGCTGACATGCGGGCTTAGCGGCGCAAAATCGAGCCCGGCCGCATAGAAGGCATCGATCAGAAGCCCGCGCTTGCCGCCGGAGAGTGTCACCGCCGCAAGGCGATTGCTCTTCGGTACGCTGCTGTGCACGAAACATTCGGTGGTCTCGATCAGCTCGTCGAGACCGCGCGCGCGGATCACGCCCTCGCGCGTTGCGATCGCGTCGAAGGTTTCTATTGAGCCGGCTAGCGCGCCGGTATGCGCCATCGCCGCCGCCCGGCCGCCCTCCGAGGCGCCGAGCTTAAGCGCGATCACCGGCTTGCTCGCGGCACGCGCCGCCTTGCAGGCGTCACGAAACGCCTTCGTGTTGCGTACGCCCTCGAGATAGACGACGATCACGCGAATGCTTGGGTCTTCGGCGAAATAGCGCATGAGATCCGGCGTCTCGAGCCCGGCCTCGTTGCCGGTTGTCACCATGTAGCCGACACCGACGCCGCGATCCTCCAGTGCCTGGCGGATCGCCATCACGATGGCTCCGGATTGTCCGGCGATCGCCACCGCGCCCTGTTCCATGGTGACGACGCGGTCGTCGATATTGGTGAAGAGTTTTTCGCCGGCGCTCAGATTGCCCAGGCAATTCGGGCCGGTCACCGCGAGGCCGGTCTCGCGTATCGCCTGCTGCAACTCGCTTGCGAGTTTCTGGCTCTCCTCATCCTGCAATTCGCTGAAGCCGGACGTGACGATGGTGGCAGAGCGTGCGCCGGCTGCGGCAGCATCGCGGATCAATTGCACGGCGAACCGCGCCGGCACCAGCACCAGCACGTGATCGGGCTGTTCGGGGAGGCTCGAAAAGTCCTTGTAGCAGGGCACGCCCCAGATCGTTTCGCGCTTCGCGTTGATCGGAAACAGCGATCCTGCGAATCTGTACTTGATCAGGTTGTTCCAGATCCGTTCGGCATAGTTGCCTGGTTTGTCGGTGGCGCCGACCAGCACGATGTTGCGTGGATGAAGCATCGCGTGGATGTCCTTCACGACGACGCTGGCGTCGGGAGCTGGAGACCATGGCAGGGCGGTCGCAGCAGTCAGCTTTGCTTCCATGGTTCCTCACCTTGTTCTTCTTGGCGTGCGTTCTTGTCGGCACGTCCGCTTTTGTAGGGTGAGTTCGCACAGGTGGCAACCGCGCGGCCGGCATGCCGCCGCGCGGAATAGGGCGTGTTGCAATCAGTACTTCAGGAGGCCGAGCTTGTAGCCGTAGTGGTAGGCGATCTGGAGCGCGAGATAGGGCGCGATGACACGGCGGATCTCGGTCTGTGTCGCGTCGAAACCCAGGACGCGCCGCCGCAGAATTCCCATCTCCTTCACGCCCACCGCATAGGTGGCGGCAGTCTTCTGCGCATCGTGGATGCGGAAGCACGACAAGAAGCGCGGCAGACGAACGAATTTGAAGCCTGCCGCCTGCGCGCGAAGGATGAAATCCCAATCCATCGCGAAATGGAAACTCTCGTCGATCGCCCCGACCTTGTCCCAAACCCGCTTGCGCCAGAACATGGTCTCCTGCGGAATGTAGTCGGCATATCTCAGCGTCTTGCCGTGATACGGCGGCAGCACGGCGCGGCCAACCTCCAGGCCGTCGCGATCGACGAACACGCGATGCCCGTAGACGATGTCGACGTTCGGATTGGACATGAAATAATTGGCGACATAGGCGAGCGTGCCGGGCAGCAGCATATCGTCGCTGTTGAGGTACGCCATGATCTCGCAGTCGACGCCTGAAAAGCCGATATTGATGGCATTGGACTGGCCCTTGTCGGGCTCACTGCGCCAGCTCAGGCCGTTGCCGCGTTTGCTCAGCAACTCAGCCGTTCCGTCGATCGAGGCGCCATCCTGCACGTGATAGTGCAGGTTCGGATAGTTCTGGTTGAGGATGCTGTCGATGGTGGCGTCGAGATAGTGCACGTGATTGTAGCTCGGCGTCACCATCGCGATCCGCGGCGCGTTCGCAGGCGCCGGTAGCGTGGGCTGAAAGCAGTCCCCATTGAGCAGGCGCGGCGGATATTGCTCGAACGTCCACATCGGCGGTCGCCGCCAGAGGCTGCGCAGCGACTCCCGTCGTTGTCCCGCGGCGATGAGATGCTGATTTCTCTCCAGAAGTGCGATGCGATTTTCGATCTGATCGAGCTGTTGCAAGACCTTCTGCTTGAATTCGTCGTCCATCAATAAAGTTCCGCAACGCAAATGTAGTATCAAAAATCGCCGGCCAGGCCGTTCGCTACGAGCCGTTCTCTATAGGTCTACGGCCGGCGACGCCAGTTCAGTTCCCCGCTCCAAATGGTGCCCGGAAGCCATGGTTAGAAGCCATAGTTAATTGTGCGCGACATGAGAAGCTCTCACCAGACCTCCCTGGGTCTCGAGGGCGAGGCGATGCCAGCCAGCAGTACGGCGAGGATGCCCGTGAGGAAAATGCCGTCGAATGTGCCTGCGCCGCCAATCGATGCGACGGGGGCGCCAAGATTGCCGATCTTGTCGAGGTTGAGCAAATCGGCACCGATCAGGGTGCCCATCGAGCCGCCAATATAGGCGAGCGGCGCGGCATACTCGCGTGACAGCAGAAAGGCCAGGATCGCCGTGACCACGACCGGCGCAAAGACGGGAACGGCGATGCCGACTCCCTGCACCGGCGTCGCCATCATGTGGATGACGAACGCGATGGCAATCACCGCGATCGCAGCCTTCAGCCAGAGCTGGTAGCGCAGCACGAGATAGCTCGACATCAATGTCGGGATCACGGCGCCACCGACGTTCACCGCAAGCACCGTGCCCGGCCATTGCGTCACCAGCGGTACCACATAGCGCATGCCGAAGAAATCGACGATCTCGCCCGAGCGCACCGCCTTCCCCGGCAGCACAGTGACGGGAATGTTGAAATAGCTGCCGACCAGCGAGCCGAACAACAGCAGCAGCGCAACGCCCGGTCCGACGCCAAGCTTCATATAGGCGTAGCGCAGGATGCGGAGCTGGATCAGGATGATCAGTCCGGCAAACAGCAGCACCAGGATGGAGAAGAGGCCCGGTGTGATCGGCAGGTACTGAACTTGTGAATGCATGGTCACACGACTGGATCTGAGCGTGGCACGGCCCTGCCAGCATCCCACGGGACGGCCGTGATGACAAACCGGGAAGCGGTTACCCCTCGCGACGCACGCGGAACGCGTTGATGCGGAAATCATGCTCAAATAGTGAGCTAAAGCGCGCTGACAGTTCGCGCTTTAGCTGTCGGTTCCAATCAGCGTTGCGTGCAGGATGTATCGGTCGGGGCCTGAGGTGAGCGCGTCGAACGGCCAGCAGGTCGACAACACGAGTTCGTGGCCCTGTGTATCGGGATCGATGCCCGAGGCGTCGAAACGCACGACGGCCGACGAATCGGCCCGGTAGCGGAAGCGCTTGCCGTCGCTACGCGTGACCTCGATCTCGTCACCGATGGCAACATGCTGCAGGAAACGGAAATGCGTGTCGCGGTGTGCAGCGTAGACGGCGACGCCGCGCTCGCCGGCATCCGCGGTCTGTTCGACGTGTCCGGGACCGAAGGCGAGCGCCTGGCCGCTCGAGCCGGCGAGCACGATGGCGCTGGCGCCGATCCGCGTCACCGCGATCCGTGCCACCGGCCACGTATCCGCCCACGACCACGGCTTGACCGGCTGGCCGCTTGCGATGCTCCTTGTGAATGCACGTTCCAACAGCACCTGCGCCAGCCATGCCTTGGCGTGGATATAGGCGCCGTCGCCGAACAGGACGAGACCGACGAGGGCCAGAACGAGGGGGGAGATCAGGCGGGGCACTTTTTTCTCCTGTCATTGCGAGGAGCGAAGCGACGAAGCAATCCAGACTGTATCCGCGGAAGCAGCCTGGATTGCTTCGCTGCGCTCGCAATGACGAATCTCGTTGGACCAGTGTTGAGAAAAAAAGCGCGCGCGGCTGTTTGGGGCGGGTGACGGACAGCCGCGCGCGCTGGAGAAGAGGAGGTGGCTGAGACCCCCTCTTTCACCCGGCGTCAGTGAGCAAAGGCTGACGCCGGTTGAACACGAACAGGACCAGGCTGAGCAGCAGCACGATCAGTCCTGCGATCATTTTCAGTTCGGCCGAAGTTGCCGTCTTCGGCAGGCGGACCGTGTCGGCCGCCGCAGGCGTCGGGCGCCGCGCGGTCGGCTGGCCGCTCGCATCCGCATGACGCTCGCGGAGCTGCGTCGGTACTTGCTGCGGCCGTTCGCCGAACACCTTTTCAAAGTCCCAACCAGCCGGCAGGTTGATCGGCAGCTCGCTGACCTTCAGTGGTTCGCCTTCGGGGCGGCTCGGCGTCTTGTCGACGGCGACGAGGCTGGTCAGCCGGGTGACGATCTGGTGCTCCAGTGCAAGCCGCAAAATGGCCTTGTCGGCATCCTCCGGGTTCATCTGGCGCATGGTGCGCGCCACCTCGGCATCGCCGATCTTGCGATTGGCCCAGACCTTTGACAGACCCTTGCCCTCGGCCGCGCTCTGCAGAGGCAGCGTCACCGACCACGGCCGGTCACCGACGCGGCCCTTGATCTCGAGCGAGCCCGAAAGCTTGTCGAGCTTTGCCGCGAGCACCAGCGGCTCGTCGCGATAGACGTCGGGAATGATCGCCGGCGTGATATCGGCCGAGGCGTCCGAGAACCTGGCGGAGAGACCGGTCACGGCCGGATTTTCCAGCTTGGCGAACAGACCGCGCATGCGCTCTTCGACCTGCTCGACCGAGCCGATATGCGTGAAAGCGCCGCGGCCGAGCTCGGAGGCGCGGGTCATCAGATAAGTGTTGGGCGCAGAGCCGATGCCGACCATGAAGATGCGCGAGCGGCCACGCATCGCCGTGATCGTTTCGAACAATTGCTGCTCGTTGCCGATGGCGCCGTCGGTCAGGAACACGACCTGGCGGACCATGCTGGTGTCGCCGAGACCATCGGTCAGCGCCGCGCGCATCGCCGGCACCATCTCGGTGCCGCCACGGGCCTGAAGCGCGTCCACGAAAGCGGTTGCCTGCCGCACATGCTCTACATCTGCCGGCACCGATGTCGTGAACAGCACGTCCATGGTGTCGTCGAAGCGGATGACGTTGAAGCGATCGGCCGGCTGTAGACGCGCGAGGGCGTAGTTGAGGCTTGCCTTGGCCTGGATGATGGAGGTGCCGCCCATCGAGCCGGAATTGTCGATCACGAACACGACTTCACGCGGCAAGGGTTTTTGCGCCGCCTGCTCGATCGACGGCGGGGTCACGAAGGCGAGCAGGTAGTCGGCGTCGCCGACATGCTCGCGGAACAGGCCGACCGACGGCGCCTTCTCGGCCGCGGGCTTCCAGGTCAGTTCGAAATCGCGGTCGGCGGGCATGGTGTCGTCGGCAAGACGAACGATCCGCGTTGCATCGTCGGGGCTCTCGATCTTGACGGCGTGGTGATGGCTCTTGACCTCGCCGAGCGCAAAGCCCGCCTGAAGACGAACCGTGATGCTTGTCGGATTGACCGGCGGGTTCTTGGCGGGGTCCAGCACGGGCGACGAGATACGGTCACGATCCGGTACCGGGTCGTTCTTGATTGCGCCCCAGCCGGAGCCGTCGGGACGGAAATCGGCGCTCTGCACGATCGGCGCCGGATTGTAGCGTGGCCCGACCACCAGCGGCACGCGTAGCGAGTATTCGTTACCGGACTGGTGCACCGGCTCCTGATATTCGATCTGGACCAGCACGGTTTCACCCGGGCCGATATTGGCGACCGAGTTGGTGAAGATGTTCGGCCGCTCCTGTTCGGTGAGCGCGGCCTTCTGGCCGTCCCGGCGCGCCTGCTCGTAGATTACGCGCGCCTGCTGCCGCTCCTTGATGTCGCCGACGATGACACGGTCGCCGACCACCATCTTCAGCGTGTCGACCGCGCCGTTGGCGGCCATCGGATAGACGTAGGTCGCCTCGACCCAGTTCTTGGTGGGATTCCTGAACACCTGCGTGACGCGAGCGCGCAGCGTGGGGCCGGAGACGGTGATGTCGACGTCGATGCCGAGCCGGACGGCCTCCGTGGTGGCGCCCTCGTCCTTCAGAAACAGCG
This sequence comes from Bradyrhizobium ingae, assembly GCF_055791185.1. Classification (NCBI taxonomy): domain Bacteria; kingdom Pseudomonadati; phylum Pseudomonadota; class Alphaproteobacteria; order Hyphomicrobiales; family Nitrobacteraceae; genus Bradyrhizobium; species Bradyrhizobium ingae. The sequence goes on along the minus strand of NZ_JBVUBB010000016.1, from coordinate 36,581 downwards.
TCCCCGAGCGGGCCTCGCCAGGCTGCAGCACGCTTGCCTGCTCCGACGTGGCCGACCAGCTCGGCACGAAGCTCACGAGCAGGGCCACGAAGGCGATCAGGATCACGGCAATGCCCTGCGCCAGCAGAAACAGCCCTACATTGATCAGCTTTCGCAGCATGGGGTGCTCGTCAACGTCGGTCTCGTCATAAATGCTCATCTCACCTGCTCCCGAAGCAACGGTTGTCTGGCCTCTATTTCGGCCGCGGAGCCCTGATTTCGCGAGCAGAATGATCGGCAATGTTCGGCCGCCGGCCACCCGGACCGGCCGCCGCGGAGACGGTCCTGTGCGGTTTTGTGCTGATTTGTCCGGCCTGCTAGAGTGTCCGTCTGGAGCAGGGAATAGCGATGCACACGCCGGACAAGCAGCTTACCGAGGAGCAAAGCCGCGAGGTCGCGGAGAAAATCCGCGAGGAGCTTGCCAAACGGCGTATCTCCCGGCAGGCGCTGGCCGAGCAGGCCAAGCTCAGCCTGTCGACGCTGGAGAAGGTGCTGGGCGGCCGGCGCCCGTTCACGCTGGCGACCACGGTGCGGCTGGAGCAGGCCCTGGGGGTCGCCTTGCGAAAAAATCACGCCGCGCCGACAGCGCTGGCCGCAGGCAACGATGTCGCGCCTGACAGTCTGGGCTCCTATTCGCACCGCGCGGTGACCTGGCTCGAGGACGTCTACATCACGCTGCGACCGTCATTTGGCGACAAGGATGCGTTGTTTGCCTACCGGACGGAGATCTTCTGGGAGCCGAAAGTATCGTCGCTGGTCTTCCGCGAGGGTGAGCGCACGGACGCCGCCTACGAGCATGCCGGTGAGGTCGCGGTTCCGCATCAGTCCGGCTTCATCTATCTCGTCATCAACCGGCACGGGCAGCACCGCGTGATCACGGTGTCGCGGCCGACGGTGGCCGGCGAGATGTATGGCATCATCTCGACATTGCGCGCCGGCCCGGGCTCGCAACTGACGCCGATCGCGGCCCCCATCGCCCTCGTGCCGGCGCGAAACGTCAAGACGCCGACCTTGGGACGAATTTCCCCCGACAACGTCAACTACGCGCTGTACCGTGACCATCTGCGCCGTACGGTGGACGAGCCATTCGCGCTGTTCCTTCCGGTCTAGCGGCTCTTTCGTCCAGGCGTTCTTATTGAATTCATTTTGCCAGTGTCATTCATGTCCAGTCCGCAAGTCGTGCCCGACGCCGAACGTCCGCTGTTCTCCGTCATCATTCCGCTCGAATTTCACCGCGGACAATGGGAGCAGTCATGGCAGGGCTGGATGTCGCAGACCATCGCGCGCTCGCTTTACGAGATCATCCTGGTCGTGCCGCCGGACTTCTCGCCACGCGAAGATCTGTCCGTGCTTGCCGGCGGCGAGGCACGGCTCGAATTCTGCGATTCGGCCCATGACATCGGGCTCTGTGCGTTCGGCGCGACAAGGGCGCGCGGGACATATTTGTTCTTCACGGAGTCGCACTGCTGGCCGGAGCCCGACGTGCTTGCGCTCTGTGTGCGCGCCTTCGAAGATCATCCCGAATGGTCGGGCTTTTCCTGCAAGTCGATTCCGGTCTGCCACAACCGCCTGTCCGAAGCGGAAGCCGCGATGTATCAAGCCGACATCGATTTCGGCATGAAAGTGCATCCATGGCGCAAGGTGCTGGACCAATGTTTCGTGACGCGTCGCGAGGTCTATGAGGAATGCGGCGGCCTGCGCGAGGAGCTCGGCCATTTCGCAGAATGGGTGCTCGCGGCCGCCTACCATGCGCGCGGCCGGGTCATCGGCTATCTCGAGGAGGCCCGCTTCCATCATTACTACGTCGGGCGGCTGTCCGACCTGAAGACGTTCACGCTCGATTTCGTGGAAGGCGAGATCCGTTACCTCGGAGAAGCGCGGCGCGAGCCGGGCAGTGAGCTTCTGGAAATTCCAGTCGAATGGAGCCGCCAGGACAATTTCGATCCCGCGCTTGCGCGGCGTGCGCTGAGCGCCCTGGTGCTGGACGGCCGTTCATGGTTGAGACGACCCCACGAGACATGGCGCGGACTCAGGCGCTGGATCGGGCCTACGCTGTTTGGCGACCTCCTCGCGCGCGTTGCGGCGCGGCTCGCGGCAGCCCATGCCCGCTGCGTGTTGACCGTTCTGGCGCGCTTCGGCTCGCGTGAGAACATCGCGCGCTGGATGAAGCGTTACATTGCGGCCTTGATCGACTTTCAGCGCCTCGATTGCATCCACCGTATTCGCGAGGCCGGAGACGATTCCTTGCAGCGGCTGGGCAAGTCCGTGCTTGCACAGGCCGGCTTCAACGCGCCGGAGATCTGGCAAGGCCGCACCTTCCGCTGGAGCGAGCCCGAGGCAGCGGTGCGGATCAGCGCGCCGCTTGGCCGCAACGTCGTCCGTGTTCAATGCCTCAACGTCCGCGAACCCCTCGATCGAATCGGGCTATGCTTCTATCTCGACGGCGCGCACGTCGCCGACCGAGCGATCGCGATCCAGGAGGACGGCGTCGAGGTGTGCCTAGAACTGCCATCGTCGGGCGAGGCCACACTGGCATGGACCTGTCGCCGTTTTCCGGCGGTGGGCGATCCACGCCGCCTCGGCCTGCCGGTGGTGGGGATCGAAATGGGGAACGATGCGCAACCGTGCGAGGCGGCCGATGAGGCCATGGCACTTCGCAAGATGGGCACGCTGCCCGGCAGCAGGGGAAACGCCTGATGATCACGCTCTATCATTGCGACGCGGCGCGCTCCTTCCGTCCGCTCTGGATGCTGGAGGAGATGGGCCTGCCGTATGAGCTGAAGATGCTGCCGTTCCCGCCGCGCGTCTTCGCCAAGGAGTATCTTGCGATCAACCCGCTCGGCACGATCCCTTATCTGATCGACGGCGAGACCAGGATGACGGAATCCTCCGGCATCTGCCACTATCTCGGCACCAGATACGGGCCGACGCCGCTGATGGTCGATGCCAACGATCCAGATTTCGGCGCCTTCCTCAACTGGATGTATTTCAGCGATGCGACGCTGACCTTCCCGCAGACGCTGGTGCTCCGTTACGCCGAGCTCGAGCCGGAGGAGCGACGCAATCCGCAGGTCGCCGGCGACTATGCAAAATGGTTCCTGGGGCGGCTGCGCGCGGTCGAGGCTGCGACCGCAAATACGGAGGCCTTGTGCGCCGGCCGCTTTACCGCCGCCGACATCGTGATCGGTTATGCGCTGCGCCTTGCTGAAAACATTGGGCTTTCGCGGGATTTCGGGCCAAATGTCGCAAACTATTGGGCGCGGCTGCAGCAGCGCGATGGTTTCAAGCGGGCCGTGGCGGCAGAACGCAAAGCCGGCATCGAGCAGAACGTCGCGCCAAGGCTGAGGCCGTGAGGGAGCCCGTCATTCCAGGGCGATATCTCGCAATCGAGTGTTCAGCAACTTGGCACTGTCACAGCCGGAGCAAACGCTCCGCGCAATATCGCCGGATATTGCCAGCCTGTGTCACGCGTTTTTCGGGCCAAAGCGCCGCAGCCCTGCGATCTCGGCGTGTTGCGCGGCCCTACCGCCGCTGCGGCAAAGCCGAATAAGGCCGATCGCGCTGGACCTCAGCAAGCGCTTCATCGCTCTCTTTCGGGACGTGGGCAGAGCGGCCTAGAAACGTGTCCGGGGCTGGCGTTTGAAGGATGTCCTTGGATTTCTCGATGACCTCGCGCATGCGAGCATCCTGCTCTGTGACCTCAGAAGCCAGATCGCGGGCGCGATAGATGTTGGTGTTGCCCGGCATGACCGGCGCTCCTTTCCCTGTGCAGGCGGGAGCACGCTCGGTCTCTCAGCCACCGACGCCTACGGGCAGAGCCTTGGCCGGTAACTTGGCCGGTGATGTGATCTGAACGGGAAGTACCGCGATTGGTTCCCTAGGGCCATTCGCAAATTCAGGCGGGCACGACCGGTGCTACTCCGTCTCTGAGATGATCTTGCTGCGGTTCGCGTCAGCATTGACGGGAGGTCAAGGTCGCCTTGCGTAGGTGCTGTTGGGGACCTGTAATACATTGCGAACGTCCCGAGTATGCGCCCGTTTGGCGCTTCGACAGGAAACGACCAGCACGCGCGGTAATCGAACTCCTTCGCGAGCCACCGCCACCACGCCCAAGTCGGCTCTTCCGTCACATCCGGAGTAACGACAGCCTGCCGGGTGGCTGCGGCCAAGCCACACACTAATGACAGAGGGCTTATCGCGAACCCGTCTACACATCGCGCGTATTCATTCGTCATACCGGTGATATGGTGGAGCGTTGTCCGCTGGATGTTGGCGAGATAGAAGGCCGCTCTCGCTTTGCTTGGCGCGAGACTTGGCGATTGCTCTTCCTCCGGGAACAATTTGCGGGCGCGGGGCTTTTTCTTTTTTATGACGGACAGTTCGCAAAGTGCCATTCAGTCGTTGGTCTGGGCCATCGAGGAGATCGCGAAGACCGGCAACAAAGAGGCCGAGCATCACGCGCGCCTCGCATTGAAACACCTGCAAGGCAAGGCGCCTGACGAACCTCCGACGTCTCGCCGACATCCTTAACCCTTAACTGTTGCAAGGCAGATGAGGTGCGAGCCGCTCAGCATGATCCATTTGAGCGAGCGTCGTGATGGACATCGACCGGCAACGAGGATGCATTAAAGTCCACGTCCTCGATGGTCCTGATGATCAATCACGGTGCTCGCGCATGATCTGCATATTGGCTTAGCACAGGATCTGGAGATGCTCTTCGCACGTGCCCAAGCCGCAACGCTCCGGGCAAAACTACCAGCGGAACTGATTTTTCTGCTTCGCATGAAAGCTTGTTGGCGCAGATAGCCGCGCGGCACTTGAAGCGCTTCAGTCCGGCCGATCGGAAGAGAAGCTACCCGCAGGATTTTCCTGAAACTCGGCCTGTCTAGCAGCCGTTTCCAGCCCAAGCTGTCGAAACCTAGTGCCGTCGGCATGAGCGTGCCGTATGGTCCCCCTGACCTGCCAGGCCACCTTTCTGGCCCGTATCAGGTGCTCTATCGCTTGCTCCCTAACTCGATAGCTATCCTCGATAGCCCGGTCGGCGCGCTTGAGCAGATCATCCATCTGCTCATAAAGCAGGACTGGATCGAACGTTCCGACGAACCGGACCCCATGGACTGACCAGATGCCCGGGCGAGGTCCGGGAGATGAACCCGCGGCAATTCCGGGCGTGCTCCTTCCAGGTTCCAGGCTCGCTCCTGCGGACCGCCCGGGAACGACGGTGCGAGCTTGGTGACAGCGCTATCCCGTCGTGACACCAAGCGAAATTCCGCTAAGGTGACACCCCATCTGCAGCGGCCGAAGAGCCGCGCAAGGAGGGCCGCCGATGGAAGATAGAGGTCGCGAATCCGACCATTTGATGCTGATCACGCCGGAGCGCGTGTTCTATGCGGGGCTGCTTGGCCGGCCGCGCCGGCGGACCGCCGGCTGCTGCCACGTCTATGTCGCTATCAAGGGCTGCCTTCATCTGACCATCGACGACGTCCACACCACCGATGTCCTCGTCGTGACCCTGCCCAACGAGCGGCACACCATCGCGAGCGATTATCGCACCGTTATAAGTGTGACGCTCGAGCCAGAGAGCATGCCGGATGGCGTGATCGAGGCATTGCGGCAGCGCCTGACCGGACCGGACAAGGCGGCCTGTGCGCGAAAGATCCTCGCCGCTTACGCGTGCCTGCGCCAGCGCCGCTATGGCGACGTCACCACCGCCGAATTCGACGAGATGTGTTTTGGCGAGGCGCTGCCGCGGCGCGTGCTCGACCCGCGTGTGATGCGGGCGATCGCGCGCATCGGGCGTTTCTCCGGCGAACCGGTGACGGCGGACATTTGCGCGACGGAAGCAGGGCTCTCAGCCTCGCGCTTCCTGCACCTGTTCAAGGAAGAGACCGGCATCTCCTTCCGCTCCTTCCGTGCCTGGAAGCGCGCGCGGCACCTGCTGCACTTCGCCAACCAGGACCTCAACCTTGCCCATCTCGCGCAGGATATCGGCTATCCCGACAGTACCCATTTCAGCCATTCGATCCGTCGCTTCTATGGCCTGAAGCCGCGCGCCATCTTCGTCGGCTCGCGCGATCTTGCGATCTACCGCAGCGATGAGACCATGAAGCTTGCGGAAGCAAGCTAGCTGCAAATTTTGTAAGTGCGCAAAGCGCTGCGTGGCCACCGCCTCTACCGCAATGGTGGAGAGATGGTGGGCACGGCGCTGACGCACCTTTGCCCACCTAAGCGGCTAACCGACCTGCGATGATCGCCCCGTCCCCTCGTTCAACAGGCACGCTACCTGGTGCCGACAGCCGACAGCCGCCAACGCCGGCCGCTCCGTCCTGCATCGTTCCATCGCAAATCGGCAGCGGGTGTGAAACGCACATCCCGAGGGCGGGTTGACCGGGCTCGGCACGTCGCCATCGACCAACGGCGCAAGCTTTTTCGCGAGCGGGTTGGCGATCGGAACGGAGGCGAGCAGGGCTTGCGTATAGGGATGGCGCGGATTCCTGAACAACTCGTCCTTGTCCGCGATCTCGACGATGCGGCCGAGATACATCACCGCGACACGGTGGCTGATATGGGCGACCACGGCCAGATCATGCGCGATGAAGAGATAGGAGAAGCCGTGCTGGCGTTGCAGGTCGATCAGGAGGTTGATCACCTGCGCCTGGATCGAAACGTCGAGCGCAGAAACCGGCTCGTCGCAGACGATCAGCCGCGGTTCGAGCGCGAGCGCCCGCGCGATGCAGATGCGTTGGCGTTGGCCGCCCGAGAATTGGTGGGGGAAGTTGCGCATCTGATCGGGCCGCAAGCCCACCTGCTCGAACAGTTTCGCGACGCGCTGTTCAAGTTGTTTTCCGTTCGCAAGGCCGTGCACCGCGATCGGCTCGCCGACGATGTCGCCTGCCACCATGCGCGGGTTGAGCGAGGCAAAGGGATCCTGGAACACGATCTGCATCGAACGGCGATGTGGCCGCAACTCGGTCTTGGAGAGATGGGTGATGTCCTCGCCGTCGAGACGGATCTGGCCCGAGGTCGGCTCGACCAGCCGCAGCACGCTACGCGCAACAGTCGACTTGCCGCAGCCGGATTCGCCGACCAAGCCCAGTGTCTCGCCTGTGCCCAGCGAAAAGCTGACGCCATCGACTGCGTGCACGGTGCCGACCTGTCGTCGCAGCACGCCGGCGCGCACAGGATAGTGCTTGATCAGGTCGGTGACCTCGAGCAGTGCCTTGCTCATGCCACCTCCGCCGCAACCTCGGCCGCGCGCCAGCAGGCGGCGAGATGACCGCTGCCCTGATCCATGAGCGGCGGATACTCCTCCTCGCAGCGCTTGACCGCGAGCTTGCAGCGTGGCGCGAAGGCGCAACCTTTTGGCAGCCGCACCAGTGAAGGCACGGTGCCGGGGATTTCGTTCAGCCGCGCCTGCACCGCGACACCGGACGCCGGGACCGCCGGGATCGAAGCCATCAGGCCACGCGTATAGGGATGCTTTGGTGCGGCGAACAGTGCCTCGACGCCCGCTTCTTCCACCTTCTTGCCCGCATACATCACGATCACGCGCTGCGCGGTCTGCGCGACGACACCGAGGTCATGCGTGATCAGCACGAGGCCGGTGCCAAGCTCCTTCTGGAGGTCGAGGATCAGCGCCAGGATCTGCGCCTGGATGGTGACGTCGAGTGCAGTGGTCGGCTCGTCCGCGATCAGCAGCGCGGGCCGGCAGGCCAGCGCCATCGCGATCATCGCGCGCTGGCGCATGCCCCCGGACAATTGGTGCGGATATTCCCTCGCGCGCCGCGCCGGCTCGGGAATACGCACCAGGCGCAGCATCTCGACCGCGATGTCGTGAGCCTCCTTGGTCGAGATGTTCCGGTGCAGTCGCACGGCCTCGACGATCTGGTCGCCGATCCGCATCACCGGATTGAGCGAGGTCATCGGCTCCTGGAAGATCATGGAGATGCGATTGCCCCGGATCGCACGCATCTTCGCATCGTCGAGCGCAAGCAGATCGGTGCCTTCGAGCATCACCGATCCGCCGACGATTCGACCGGGCGGATCGGGCACGAGCCGCATCAGGGAGAGCGCGGTCACGCTCTTGCCGCAGCCGGATTCGCCGACGATCGCCAGCGTCTCGCCGCGTCTCACGTGAAAGGAGAGGTCGTCGACCGCCCTGAACAGGCCTGAATTGGTGAAGAACACCGTTTTCAGGTTCTTGACGTCAAGTACGAGCTCGGATGCGTCGCTCATCAGCCTCGCTGCCTCGGATCAAGAATGTCGCGCAGCGCATCGCCGAACAAATTGGTGCCGAATACGGCAAGGCTGATCGCAATCCCGGGAAAGATCACTAGCCATGGCGCAGTGCGGACATATTCGGCGGCCGATTCCGACAGCATGCGGCCCCAGGATGGATAAGGCTCGGGAATGCCGAGGCCGAGAAACGAAAGCGAGGCTTCGGTGAGGATGGTCGAGCCGAGCTGCGCGGTTGCAAGCACGATGAGCGGCGCCAACGTGTTCGGCAGCACATGCCGCAGCGCGATGCGCACCTCGCTCATGCCGATCGATTTGGCGGCTTCGACGAAGGGCTGCTCGCGCAGCGCCAGCGTGTTGGCGCGGATCACGCGCGCCACCGTCGGGATCAACGGAATGGCGATCGCGATGATCACGTTCGGCAGTGACGGCCCGAGCGCGGCCGTCATCACCAGCGCCAGCACCAGAAGCGGCAGGGCCTGGAGGATGTCGGATACGCGCTGGAACACGAGATCGACCCAGCCGGAGAGATAGCCCGAGGTCAGTCCCACGATGACGCCGATCGAGCCGCCGAGCGCGGTCGAGCCGAGGCCGACCGCCAGCGAGATTCGCGCGCCATGGATGATGCGGCTGAACACGTCGCGGCCGAAGGAATCCGTGCCCATCCAGTGCAGCGCGCTCGGACGCGCCAACGCATGCGCGGCATCAACGGTGAGGGGATCGAAGCGGGCGAGGACATTGGCAAAGATCGCCGTGAACACGAACAGCGTCATGGTGATCAACCCGGCCGCGCCCAGCACGTGGCGTCGCGCCAGGAACAGCACGCGCCGCCAGCCGCCGGTTGCGCCTGCACCTGCGCGCTTCAGTTCGAGATCGTAGTCGATTGCAGCCAAGCGGATCCCCTAGTCCGTAAACCGGATGCGCGGGTCGAACACCGCGTAGAGCATGTCGACGGTGAAGTTCGCAAACACCACGACCACGGCGATGAACATCACGAGGTTCTGCACGATCGGATAGTCCCGCCAGCGGATCGCCTCCACCAGGAATCGAGCGACGCCGGGGATGTTGAACACGGTCTCGGTGACGATGAGGCCGCCGATCAGGAATGCCGCCTCGATGCCGATCACGGTGATCACGGGCAAAATCGCGTTCTTCAGCGCGTGGTGATAGTTCACCGCGGCGTCGGAAGCGCCCTTCGCGCGCGCGGTGCGGATGTAGTCCTGCCGCAGCACCTCCAGCATCGAGGAGCGCGTGATGCGCATGGTGAGCGCGGCGCTCCGGAAGCCGACCGCGGCGGCTGGAACGGCGTAGGTCGTGAACGCTTCGAGCCAGGTCTGCGGATTGGGGTTGAAGATCGGCATCTGCCCGAACATCGCGACCGACGCGGTAAGGATCAAGAGCCCGAGCCAGAAAGAGGGCAGCGACAGCCCGCTGAGGCTGACGACACGCAATGCATAGTCGAGCTTCGTTCCCTGCTTCACCGCACTGATGACGCCCAGGGGAATGCCGATGGAAGCCGAGAACAGCAGCGCGAGCCCCGCGAGACGCGCCGTGATCGGGATACGCGGCAGGATCTCCTGGAGGGCCGGCTTCTCCGAGACATAGGAGTAGCCAAGATCGCCGCGCAGAAGACCGCCGATCCAGTGCAGATACTGCACGACCAGCGGCTGATCGATGCCAAGCTCCCTTTCCAGATTGGCCTTGTCAGCGGGGTCGACATAACCGGCCGCGGCGAACAGGATGTCGACGATGTTGCCGGGAACGATGCGCAACAGCAAGAAGATGACGACCGAGATCCCGAACAGGGTTACGAGCATCAGGAAAAGGCGGCGCACCAGATAGGCAAACATCCTTCGCCTCCCGCCGGATACCTAACAGCCTGTCCGCCGCACTACTTGTCCAGCCACACATCCTCGTAGCGGTAGCCATTATAGGAGGAGTTGGTCATGATCGTCACGCCCTTCACAAAGGGCTGCCAGCAGGTGCCCGCGCGCGCGTGGAATATGATCGGGCGGGCGACGTCCTCCTGAAGCTTCTTGTCGATCTCCCAGACCAGCTTCTTGCGCTTCTCGACATTGGTCTCCTGCGACTGCACGTCGAACAGCTTCTCGATATCCTTGTTGCAATAGTTGGTGTAGTTGCGCTCGGAACCGCAGGAATAGTTTTCGTAGAAGGACTGGTCGGGATCGTCGACCGCATTGCCCGTGAGGTTGAGACCGAGCATGTAGTCCTTGCGCGCGACTTTTGGGAACCAGTTCGCGGTCTCGACCACGTCGAGCTCGCCGTCGATATAGATGCTCTTGAGCTGGTCGATCAGGATCACGGCGGGATCGCGATATTCCGCGATATTGCGCGTCGAGACCTTCACCGCAAGATGCTTGTCCGGGCCATAGCCCGCCTTCTGCATCAGCTTCTTCGCCTCCTCGCGGTTGGCATTCACGTCCGGGCCATAGCCCGGAATGCTCTCCAGCAAGTCCTTCGGCATGCCCCAAAGCCCTTGCGGCGGCGGCTGCATCGTGCCGCCGATGTCGGCCTGACCCTCGAACAAGATGGAGATAAAGGCCTTGCGGTCGAGCGCCAGCGCCATCGCGTGTCGGATGTCGATGTTGTCGAACGGCGGCGCCGTCGAGTTGACGATGATGTTGGTCGAGACGTTGTCCGGCTCGACCACGCAGACCGCGTTCGGCGCCTGCGTCTTCACGTCCTTCAGGAGCGGGATCGTGATGTGTGTCGGAAACGTCATGTCGAACTTGCCGGCGACGAAAGCGAGGATCGCCGTCGAGCGGTTCGGTATGATCGTGAACTCGATGCCATCGAGATAGGGCCGGCCCTTCTTCCAATAGTCGGGATTACGGGTCAGCTTGATCGATTCGTTGGCCTTGAACTCGACGAATTTGAACGGACCCGTGCCGATCGGATGCGTGCGCATGTCCGCGGGCGAGACGTGGCAGGGATAGACCGGCGTGTAGCCCGAGGCAAGCAGCGCCAGCAGCGAAGGCTGCGGCCGCTTCAGGTTGAACGAGACCTCGAAATCGCCATTGGTGGTGACGTCATTGACCTCGTTGTACCAGGCCTTGCGCGGATTCTGCCGGAATTTCTGCTGCGACTTGCCCATCAGCATGTCGAAGGTGCATTTGACGTCGGCGGAGGTGAACGGCTTGCCGTCGTGCCATTTCACGCCCTGACGCAGCTTGAAGGTCAGCGTCTTGTTGTCATTGACCCATGCCCAGCTTTCGGCGAGCTCCGGGACGATGTCGTCCATGCTGTTTTGCGGAACGTCCTGCTTGTAGATGACGAGGTTGTTGAAGACAGGCATGAAGGGAATGTTGACCGAGTAGGTCGCGCCTTCATGGATCGAGGCGTTGGCGGGGCTGTCGCGGTGATACATCCGCAAAATGCCGCCCTGCTTGCCCTCGTCAGCCAGCGTGATGGTGGAGACCGTCAGCACCGACAGCGCCACCATCGCGGCGAGCGCCCTCCCGCTCCGCATGCTTCTCTCCCTCGAGCCTCAAGGCCTTGTGCAGCCTGTTTGACGACGACGATAGCCATGCCCGCGAGGGCAGGCAACGGCCAAGGCTGGTTGCGGCCTTGGCAATTCGGATGACGTAAAGCCGCACGGCACCTCATTCTCTCACGATGTGAGAGAACCCGACGTCATCGTTTTCGATGATTGGAACCAGCTTGATGCTACGGCCGCGCTTGCGCGCGGGCGGGCATCAGCGCCAGGACGATCGAGGGCAGCGGAAAGAACAGCGCGCCAAGGACGAACCAGACGCCCCATGAACGCCCCTTCTGCGCCGCGAATTTCGCAGTGCAGCGCCCACATAGGGCCAGGATGGCAAGAAGGCCGACAACGAAGAGGATCGCGGCGAGCATTGCAAGCTCCAGGGGGATGCTGTCAGGCAGCATACGGGACCACCGCCGCACGCGCGACCGAAGCCGACATCCGCTGGTTCAAAACTGCGAGATCAGGCAGGTTGGCCGGTTCATCACACCTGCAGCGTATCGCCGCCCTTCAGATGCAGCATTTCGCGTGCCTCGTCGGAGGTGGCGACCTCGAGGCCGAGGCCCTCGATGATCTTGCGGGCGAGACGCACCTGCTCGGCATTCGACGAGGCCATGCGGCCCGGCGCGGCCCAAAGCGAGTCTTCCAGGCCGACACGGATATTGCCGCCCATCGCGGCGGCCATCGCCGCGATCGGAAGCTGGTGCCGTCCCGCGCCCAGCACCGACCAGATGAACTTGTCGCCGAACAGGCGCTCCGCGGTGCGCTTCATATGCAGCACGTCCTCGGGATGCGGGCCAATGCCGCCTTGCAGGCCGAACACGGTCTGAACGAACAGCGGCGGCTTCACCAGGCCCTGATCGAGGAAGTACTGTAGATTGTAGAGATGCGCGGTGTCGTAGCATTCGAACTCGAAGCGGGTTCCGGTCTCCGACAGCGTCTTCAGCACGAACTCGATGTCCTGGAAGGTGTTGCGGAACACGATGTCCTTGTTCTCGACATGCTTGCGTTCCCAATCGTGCTTGAAGGTCTTGAAGCGGTTGAGCATGCCGAAGAAGCCGAAATTCATCGAGCCCATGTTCAGCGAGGCGACTTCCGGCTTGTACACCGCGGCCGGCCGCACGCGCTCGTCCACCGTCATAGTCGGCGCGCCACCAGTGGTGAGGTTGATCACGGCATTGGAGCGCTGCTTGATGATCTTGAGGAACGGCGCAAAGGCCTGCGGAGATTGATCCGGCTGGCCGGTCTCGGGATTGCGTGCGTGCAGGTGCACGATCGCTGCACCCGCTTCGGCGGCTTCCACCGCCGCGTCCGCGATCTCCTGCGGCGTCACCGGCAGGGCAGGGGACATCGACGGCGTGTGGATCGCGCCGGTGACGGCGCAGGTGATGATGACTTTGCGGGCCGATACCTTGCTAACCATGGGTTTGCAACTCCGAGGCGGCTGTGATCTATCCTCACGCTTAGCATCAAGATACGATCGGAGCCATCATGGATCTCGACATCAAGGGGTTGCGCGTATTGGTGACCGCTGGGGCGGGCGGCATAGGGCTTGCCATCGCCCGCCGCTTCCTTGCCGAGGGAGCCAAGGTGCATGTCTGCGATGTCGACGAGATGGCGCTTGCCGCGCTGACGAACAGCGATCCCGCCATCACGCGCTCGCAATGCGACGTCTCCGATCGCGCTGCGGTGAAGACGATGTTCGACGAGGCGGTCCGTGCGATTGGCGGGCTGGATGTGCTCGTCAACAATGCCGGCATCGCCGGTCCGACGGCGAAGGTCGAAGAGATGAATCCGGAGGATTGGGACCGCTGCCTCGAGGTCTGCCTCACGGGCCAGTTCAACTGCACGCGGCTGGCGGTGCCGCTGCTCCGCGAGAGCAAGAACGCCTCGATCGTCAACATTTCGTCCGCGGCCGGAAAGGTCGGTTTTGCCATGCGCACGCCCTACGCAGCGGCGAAATGGGGCGTCATCGGCCTGACCAAATCGCTCTCGATCGAGCTCGGCCCCGACAACATCCGCGTCAACGCGATCCTGCCCGGTCTCGTCGCCGGCGACCGTCAGCGCCGCGTGCTGGAAGCGAAGGCACAGCAGCGCGGCATCTCCTATGCCGAGATGGAGCGCATCGCGTTCTCCTACACCTCGATCAAGGACTACGTGACGCCGGAGCAGATCGCCGATCAGATCCTGTTCATGGCAAGCCCGCGCGGCCGCACGATCTCGGGCCAGGCGATCTCGATCTGCGGCGATACCCAGATGCTGGGTTAGGGCGTACCGACGAATTCAGTCGTCCTTCCGGGGCGCGCGAAGCGCGAGCCCGGGACGACACCGAGTTTGTGGTCGTCATGCTATGCAGCGAGAAGCAGGATTTCGCGCACCTGTGCGGGCCCGTCGATCTTGCGCGGGTTGCGCGGCACCCAGGGCGTGCGCATCGCCTGCCCGGCGATGCCATCGAAATGCTCGGGCGATACGCGCATCTCGGAGAGGCTGCGCGGCATGCCCAGCGAGCGGATGAAGGCATCCAGCACGTCGGCGGCATTCTGGCCCGGAAAGCCCATCGCGGCCGCGACGATCATCTGGCGGTCGGCATTTTCAGGCTCGTTCCAGCGCATCACGGCCGGCAGCATGATGCAGGACGTGTAGCCATGCGGCACGTCGAAGGCCGCGCCCAGAACGTAACCGATGCCGTGGCTCGCGCCCATGGGAACGCCGGCGGCGAGCGCACCCATCGACAGCCAGGTTCCGATCTGCGCATCCATTCGCGCGTCGAGATCTGAAGGGTTGGCCTTCACCCGCGGCAGCGCATCGGCGAGCATCGCGAGCCCCTTCACCGATTGTGCGTCGGCATAGGGATGCGTCTCGCGCGAGCAGATCGCCTCGACGCAATGGTCGACAGCACGGATGCCGGTCGAGAGGAACAGCCATTCCGGTGTATGCACGGTGATGGCGGGATCGAGGATCGTCGCCCGCGGCACCATCAGCGGGTGCCGCAGCATCTGCTTCACATGCGTGCTGCGATCGGTTACCCCTGCGATCGCGCTGAACTCTCCGCCGGCGATCGTGGTCGGCACGCTGACTTGGCGCACCGTCGGGGCGGTCATCTCCGGCGCCACGCCCTTATGGACGCGGATGCGCTCGATGCCATCGACGCTGTCGATTTCGTTGGCGAGGCAGAGCTGCACCGCCTTGGCGCCATCGGTGATCGAGCCGCCGCCGACGGTGACGATCAGATCCGCCTTCACGTCTCGCGCTGCGTTGGCGGCCGCGATCACCGCCTCGCGCGGCGTATGCGCTGGCATCGCGTCGAACAAGCCCGCACAGCGCGAGCCCAGCGACTGCTTGATTTTCTGGATTTCGTTGGTCTGCCGGTTGAGAGTGCCCGAGACCATCAGGAAGGCGCGGTTCGATCCCAGGCGATCCATCTGCGCCAGAATGGCGCCCGCGGCCGGATGGCCGAACACGACCTCCTCGATCGCGCCGAAAACGACACGTCCTTGATGCACGCCTGTCCTCCCGGACAATTCGTCTTGTTTTTGTTCGATTAATCTAGCCGAGCCACCGGCGCCCGTCATGCGCGAAGACGCTGTCGTGCTCGTTTCTGGATCGACCAGAGGTGCTCATGCCGGGACAAGCCCGGCCATCGCGCGGCCGGCCTTCTACCTGTCAACCCATCATCCGGCTAGGGCCTGAGGCCCAGGCTTGCGTCGCCTTCGTCTTGAAGAGTTCATCATTGAAACCCATCTTGTGCCGCCTGCGGGTAAGAGACTACCCTGTTGGTCGCCGCAGCCACCAAGGAAGGGGGCAAGACATGAGCGAGCCGCACCTGAGGCAGCGTCCAGTCCGACGGCAATCTGCGCTGCGTCCCTTTCTCATGGTGCTGACGACGGCCAGCCTCCTCGCCGGCTGCGAGAAGCCGGCTACGCAAGCGGCAGCTCCCCCAGCGCCTTCCGTCACGGTCGCTCAGCCGGTCAAGCGCACCGTCACCGATTGGGAAGAATTCACCGGCCGCTTCGAGGCAGTAGAAGAGGTGCAGGTGCGCCCGCGGGTCGGCGGCTTCGTCACCTCGGTCGAATTCCAGGACGGCGCGATCGTTCATGCCGGCGATCTCCTCTATGTCATCGACTCGCGTCCGTTCGAGGCGGTCGCCGAGCAGGCGGACGGTCAGCTCTCGGACGCACGCGCCAAGGTGGAGCTTGCCAAGCGCGAGCTCGATCGCGGCCTGAACCTGGTCCAGACCAGCGCCGTCTCCGAACAGGTCGTCGACCAGCGTCGCCAGGCCCTGCAAGCCGCGCACGCCGCAGAGATGCAGGCCGAAGGCGCGCTGAAGGCCGCCAAGCTCAATATCGAGTTCACCCATGTGGCGGCGCCCCTCACCGGCCGCGTCAGCCGTCATCTCGTCAGTCCCGGCAATCTGGTCCAGGGCAGCGATACCGGCACGTCGACATTGCTGACCTCGATCGTGTCGCTCGATCCGATCTACATCTATTTCGACATGGACGAGGCGACCTACATCAAGAACAGCAAGCTCTGGTTCGAGGGCAAGCGCCCGAGCTCGCGCGATACGCCGAATCCGGTGCAGGTGACGCTGGCCGGCGAGATCAAGCCGTCGCATGACGGCACCATCGATTTCCTCGACAACCGCCTCGACGTCTCCACCGGCACACTGCGCAGTCGCGCCGTCATCAAGAATACCGACCTCTCGATCCTGCCCGGCCAGTTCGGCCGCGTGCGGCTGATCGGCAGCGCGCCCTACGAGGCGCTGCTGATTCCAGACGTCGCGGTGGCGACCGATCAATCCCGCAAGATCGTCTTCGTGGTCAAGCCGGATGACACTGTCGAGGCGCGGCCCGTGACGCTCGGTCCTCTCGATGAAGGGCTGCGCGTGATCCGCAAAGGGCTGAAGGCCGACGACCGTGTCATCGTCGACGGCATTCAGCGCGCCCGCGTCGGCGCCAAGGTCAACCCGCATCAGGCTCAAGCGCCCGCGGGTGGCAAATCATGAACCTCGGCCGCCTCTCCATCAACCAGCCCATCCTGGCGATGGTGCTGTCGATCGTGCTGCTGATCGTCGGCGCGATCGCCTACACCACGCTGCCGGTCTCCGAATATCCGCAGGTCGTGCCGCCCACGGTCGTCGTCACCACGCAATATCCCGGCGCCTCCGCCCAGACCGTCTCCGACACGGTCGCCGCTCCGATCGAGCAGGAGATCAATGGCGTCGAGGACATGCTGTATCTCTACAGCCAGGCGACATCGAACGGTCAGCTCACCATCACCGTCACCTTCAAGCTCGGCACCGATCTCGACAAGGCCCAGGTGCTGGTGCAGAACCGTGTCGCGATCGCGCAGCCGCGCCTGCCCGCGGAAGTGCAGCAGAACGGCGTCACGACGCGCAAGAACTCGCCCGACATCCTGATGGTCGCGTTCATGCTGTCGCCCGACGACACTTTCGACCAGCTCTACATTTCCAACTACGCGCTGCTCCAGGTCCGCGACCAGCTCCTGCGGCTCGACGGCGTCGGCGACATCCAGATCTTTGGCGCGCGCGACTATTCGATGCGGCTGTGGCTCGATCCCGATCGTATCGCCAATCTCGGGCTGACATCGACCGAGGTGCTTGCGGCGATCCGGTCACAGAACGTGCAGATCGCGGGCGGCCAGATCGCCGAGCCGCCGATCGCGGACCGCGCTTTCCAGCCGAACCTGACCTTCACGGGGCGGCTGAAGGATCAGAGGCAATTCGAGGATATCCTGATCAAGGCCGGTTCCGACGGCCGGACGGTGCGGCTGCGCGACGTCGCCCGCATCGAGCTCGGCGCACTGTCCTACACCACGAACAGCTTCCTGCTGCGCAAATCGGCGGTCGCGATGCTGGTCACCCAGCGCCCCGGATCGAACGCGCTTGCGACGGCCAAGAACATTTCCGACACCATGGCGAGGCTCAAGACGAGCTTCCCGAAGGGCCTCGACTACAACATCGGCTACAACCCGACCGAATTCATCGCGCAATCCGTCCATGAGCTGATCAAGACCATCTACGAGGCCATGCTGCTCGTGGTCATCGTGGTGCTGGTCTTCCTGCAGGGCTGGCGGCCCGCGATTATTCCGATCATCGCGATCCCGGTCTCTCTGGTCGGCACCTTCGCGGTGATGGCGGCACTCGGCTTCTCCATCAACAATCTCACGCTGTTCGGGCTCGTGCTTGCCGTCGGTATCGTCGTCGACGACGCCATCGTCGTGGTCGAGAACGTCGAGCGCCATCTCGAGCACGGCATGAGCCGGCGCGATGCTGCGCTGAAGACAATGGAGGAGGTCGGCGGCGCGCTGGTCTCGATCGCGCTGGTGCTGTGCGCGGTGTTCGTGCCGACGGCGTTCCTGGGCGGCATTTCCGGACAATTTTTTCAGCAATTCGCCGTCACCATCGCGGTTGCAACCGCGATCTCCTGCTTCTGCTCACTGACGCTGTCACCGGCGCTGGCCTCGCAAATTCTCACGCCTCACGAAGAGAAACGGCCGCCGGCGCGCTGGAATGTCGTCGCGCGCGGCTGGGGCGCATTCACAGGCGTCTTCAACCGTGTGTTCGACCGGCTGTCGCGCGGCTATGCCGGCGTTGCCAATTTCGTGATCCGGCATTCGGCGGTGATGCTCCTGATTTACGTCGCGTTGATCGGCAGCGCCGGCTGGCTGATCGCGACCACCCCGCAGGGCTTCATTCCGGCGCAGGACCGCGGCTACGTCATCGTTTCCGTGCAATTGCCGGGCGCAGCCTCGCTCGTGCGCACCACCGAGATCGTGCGTGAGATCGAGCGCATCGCGCTGGACACGCCAGGCATCGTTCGCGTCGCCGCCTTCGCCGGCTTCTCGGGCGCGACGCGCACGCAGGCCGGCAATGCGGCGGCGCTGTTTCCGGTGTTCGACGAGCCGGAGGTGCGCCTGAAGAAAGGGTTGTCCGCGAACGCCATCACCGCCGAACTGCGCAAGCGGCTGTCCAGAATCGAAGGCGCCTTCATCATCGTCATTCCACCGCCCGCGGTGCCCGGCATCGGCACCGGCGGCGGCTTCACCATCCGCATCCAGGATCGCCAGGGCCGTGGACCGGAATTGCTGGCGGCAGCGACCGACGAGCTGGTGGCCGCCGCGCGCAAGTCGCCGGAGCTCACTTCGGTGTTCTCGCCGTTCACGGCCAACACGCCGCAGCTATTCGTCGACATCGACCGCACCAAGGCGCAAAAGCTCGGCGTTCCCATCGCCGGCATCAACGACACGATCCAGACCTATTTCGGATCGACCTATGTCAACGACTTCAACCTGTTCGGCCGCACCTATCACGTCACGGCCCAAGCCGATCTGCCGTTCCGCAAGGAACCCAGCGATCTCGCGCGGCTGCGCACGCGCAACGCCTCCGGCGACATGGTGATGTTGGGCAGCGTTGTCGATTTCCGCGACGTCTCGGGCCCCGATCGCGTCGCGCGCTACAATCTCTATGCAGCATCCGAATTGCAGGGGGAGCCGGCGCCGGGCGCGAGCTCGACCACCGCGCTCAATGCCATCAAGAAGCTCGCAGACGAGACCTTGCCCAGCGGCTTCACTTTCGAATGGACGGACCTGTCCTACCAGCAGGTCACCGGCGGCAATGCCGGCCTCTACGTGTTTCCGATCTGTGTGCTGTTCGTCTATCTCGTGCTCGCCGCGCAATACGGAAGCTGGTCGCTGCCGTTCGCGGTGATCCTGATCGTGCCGATGTGTCTGCTCGCTGCCACCATCGGCGTGCGCATCATGGGGCAGGACGTCAACATCCTCACGCAAATCGGCTTCGTCGTGCTGGTGGGGCTTGCCGCCAAGAACGCGATTCTCATCGTGGAGTTTGCCCGCGACATCGAGCTCGAGGGCAAGCCGCGGCTGGAAGCCGTCATCGAGGCGTGCCGACTGCGCCTGCGGCCGATCCTGATGACGTCCTTCGCCTTCATCCTCGGCGTGCTGCCGCTTGTGGTCTCGACCGGCTCCGGCTCCGAGATGCGCCAGGCCGTCGGCGTCGCCGTGTTCTTCGGCATGCTCGGCGTCACCCTGTTCGGCCTCGTCTTCACGCCGATCTTCTACATGATCGTGCGCAACCTGGCGGATGGGCGCGGGAAGAAGGCAGTTGCGGGGGCGTGATTGGTTATTGTGGCCACCGCTGCATCCACAACTCAGTGTCGTCCCGGCGAAGGCCGGGACCCATAACCACAGGATCATGTTGTGGCGCGAGGCTGGTAACCACGAATCTTCGCCAAACTCAATCCTGTGGGTATGGATCCCGGATCTCCGCTCCGCTTCGCTTGTCCGGGACGACGAGTTGAGATTGGGGCGTGACCACCCTCCATACTAACGGCTGAGGCCGAAATGGATGGGCATTGCCGGGGTTCTTCACTACTATCCGCGCGATTTCAAAACAGAAAACTGCTGGGAGATAAATATGAAATCAGCACTTTTGGCCGCCGCCGCTGTGTCCGTGTTGCTTGCGGCACCTTGCTCCGCGCAAGGCGTCAAGATCGGCATCCTCAACGACCAGTCCGGCGTTTACGCCGATTACGGCGGCAAATGGTCGGTCGAAGCCGCAAAAATGGCGATCGAGGATTTTGGCGGTGAGGTGCTGGGGCACAAGATCGAGCTCGTCACCGCCGATCACCAGAACAAGCCGGATCTCGCCACCTCCATCGCGCGGCGGTGGTACGACGTCGAGAACGTCGACATGATCACGGAGCTGACGACCTCCTCCGTCGCGCTCGCGATCCACGAGCTCTCCAAGGAAAAGAAGAAGATCGATATCGTTGTGGGTGCTGCGACATCGCGCCTCACCGGCGATGCCTGCCAGCCCTACGGCTTTCACTGGGCCTATGATACCCGCGCACTCGCGGTCGGCACCGGCGGCGCGCTGACGAAAGCCGGCGGCGACACCTGGTTCTTCCTCACCGCCGACTATGCCTTCGGCTACGCGCTGGAGAAGGACACCAGCGAGATCGTGACCGCCAATGGCGGCAAGGTGGTCGGCTCGGTCCGCGTGCCACTCAACTCGTCGGACTTCTCCTCCTTCCTGCTCCAGGCGCAGAGCTCCAAGGCCAAGATCGTCGGCCTTGCCAACGCAGGCCTGGATACCACCAACTCGATCAAGCAGGCCGCCGAGTTCGGCATCGTCACCGGCGGCCAGAAGCTTGCCGGTCTCCTGATGACGCTTGCGGAAGTGAACGGTCTCGGCTTGCAGGCCGCGCAAGGCCTCGTGCTCACCGAGGGCTATTACTGGGATCTCAACGACAAGACGCGCGATCTCGGCGAACGTTTTTTCAAGCGCACCGGGCGAATGCCGAGCATGATCCACGCCGGCACCTATTCGGCGACGCTGAGCTACCTGAAGGCGGTCAAGGCCGCCGGCACCAAGGATCCGGACGCGGTCGCCAAGAAGCTGAAGGAGCTTCCGGTCGACGACGCCTTCGCGCAAGGCAGGGTGCTCGAGAACGGTCGCATGGTGCACGACATGTATTTGTTCGAGGTCAAGAAGCCCTCGGAATCGAAGAAGCCTTGGGATTATTACAAGCTGCTCGCAACTGTTCCCGGCGACAAGGCGTTCTTCACCGCCAAGGAAAGCGGCTGCCCGCTGACGAAGTGACGCGAGAGCGGCGCGACAACTCCGGTGTCGTCCCGGCGAAGGCCGGGACCCCATACCCCCAAGGAAGTAATTTGGCGAAGACTCGGGGTTGAGACCCTCGCGCCACAGCCGCTCCCTGTGGTTATGGATACCGGATCTGCGCTCCGCTTCGCTGCACTTGTCCGGGACGACGGCTGTGATTGAGGTTACGACCTGCCTCAATCACACCACCCGCCAAACCACCGCGCCAAGCGCGCCTACCCACAGCGCGATGCTGGCAAAGGCCTGGATGGCGAAGCCGGGGCCGCGCTTGGCGGCTTCCTTCGAATAGCCGATGAAATAGACGATGCGGCCGATGATCCAGATCGCGCCGATTGCGGCCGCGATTCCATCACTGACATAGATCGCGAACAGCCAGAGCGATGGCAGGAAGATCGGCATCCATTCCAGCGTGTTCATCTGGATGCGGAAGGCGCGCTCGAAGTCGGGATGGCCCGACATCGCGGGCACCTTGACGCCGGTCTTCGCGCGTGACCGCGCGACGTTGATGCCGGTGAAGAAGCAGAACGCCACTGCCAGCAGCGTGACGAGCGCGGTGAGATGATACATCGACGGGGTCCCCTAAAGCATGGTCCGGAAAAGTGTGAAGCGGTTTTCCGGAAAGATCATGCGCAAACAACAAGCCCAAAGCGCGATGACAAATCTCATCGCGCTTTGGAAGTCGCCGGACGCTCAATAGCCCGTCAGCTCGAGATAGCCAACGCCGTCATGGCTGCCGGCGAAGCTGATCGGCCCTTCCCAATAGGAAAAGCCGGTGCCCATCCAGGCTTTGGCATTGAGCGGCTTGCAGGAAATCGAAAACGAGCGCGAAGGAATCGCGATCTGCCATTCCACCGGCAGTTTGCGCCCCGCGACCTCGGCCCATCCTTTCGGTGTCATCTGGATGTCGGCGGCAAAGATCTGCTGCGTACGGCCGTCGGACGAAATCCAGTTGCCGAACGGATCGTCCTTGCCGTCCTTCTGCCGCAGCCGGTACAGCATCAGCTTGTCGCCCGATGAGAGATGCAGCGACAGCCAGTCCCAGCCGGTCTGGTCGGAGGCAAGTGGCTGGCTGCTCCATTCGCGGTCCATCCAGGCCTGCCCCGACACATCGACCGTCCTGTCGTCGATGACGAGGCTGCCGCGCGCGCGGAAGAATGGCTGGCTGTAGTAATACGACGCCTGGCCGCGCTCGGATTTGCGGCTGAAACCACCATCGCCTTGCAGCACCACCGGACGATCAGCCTGAAGCGTCAGTGCATAGCTGAAATCGGTGCCTGACGCCTTCAACGCCAGCGGCGCCAGCTTGCTATCATCGGTGCTCTCAGTGCCCTTCATCTCCCAGTCGTTGATCCAGGCCGCGAATGGCTTTGCCTCCACGCCTGCCTGCCCGACGCCGCCGCGCGCGAACATCTCGTTGAAGCGGTGGGTGTCGGCGCGGGTCACCGCGGCATGTCCCATCCAGAGCTGCTGATTGGCCCACCCCTCGCGCTGCGGCCCGGCCTCGGCGGCCTGGCGAAACAGCGTCCATTGCAGGCCGCAAGCCGCGCCATTGGCGTCGACGAGGTTCGCCGTGAGATACCACCACTCGATGCGGAAGTCGGGATGTTGACCGTGATCGGCGGGGAAGGAGAACACTTTTCCAGGCGCCACCTGTGCAAAGCCATCCACGCTCTCACCGAGGCCGGCATAGCCTTGAGCGAATGCGCTGCGCGACAATGCCAGCGCGGCGAGGCCGCCGGCAAATGCGCGCCGCGATACTTGGTCAGCGCTCATTGGCAAACACCTTCACCAGATTCGCGGGCTGCATGCGCGCGAGCCGCGCGACCGGCAACAATGCGGCGAGCAGCGAGGCGAATAGTGCGACCGCGACCAGCTCCACCAGTTGCAGCGGAAACACGTGGAACGGCAGGCGCCAGCCGAACGCTTTCACGTTCACGATCGCGATCAGGCACCAGGCCACGACGAGTCCCAGCGGCAATGCCAGCAGTGCCGTGAACAGCGCGACCGCCAGCGTTTTGGTCAGCTCGATCGCGGCTAGGCGCGACCGGGTGAGGCCCATCGCCCAGAGTGGCGCGAGCTGCGGCAGGCGGGAATTGGCAAGCGTCAGCAGGCTGGTCAGCAGCGCGATCCCGGCAACGCCGAGAGTGAAGGCGTTCAGTGCTCCCGTCACCGCAAAGGTGCGGTTGAAGATACGGATGGACTCCGCCTTCACCGTTGCCTGGTCGGCAACGCTGCGGTCGTCGAGGGCAAACTGCTTTTGTAGAGCCGTGATCAGGCCGGGGATCTTGTCCCGCGGCACGATCAGTCCGATCCGCGTCTGCGGTGTTTGCGGAAAGCGCCGGATCAGCGCCGCGACGTTCACGGCGAGCTGTCCCTTGGGATTGCCGTAGTCGGCATAGATGCCCGCAATATCGAGCACCCAGTTGCCGCCGGGCGCGGGGATCTCGATGACGTCGCCGACGCGCAGGTTCAATCGCCGGCTCAATTGTTCGCTGACGAAGGCGGCATCACCCGGCACGAGCTGCGTCCAGGCGCGCGGCGCGGCTTCCAGAAGTGGCCAGCGCTCGCGATAGAGCGGATGGTCGGGCAGGCCGAACAGCTCCACCGGCTGTCCTTCGAGTTGCGTCTCTGCTCGCCCGCCGCTCAGGATCGCCTGCACCTCGCTCCGATCGCGCAGCCAGCCCCGGATCGCAACCGCCTTCGCGTTGTCGGGTGCGCTGATATAGACGTCAGCGGCGAGCCGCCCGTCCAGCCAGCCGACGAAGGTGCGGCTGAACGTTTCCACCATCGTGGAGACGCCGACATTGACGGCGAGCGCGAGCAGCAGGGCCATCAGAGCCAGCGAGAGTCCGGAGAGCTGCTGCCGGCTGTCGGCCCAGAACCACAGCGCAACCGCCCCCTTCGCGCGGCGCTGGCCGACGAGCAGGATGATCTCGAGCAGTGCGGGAAGGATCAGCGCCGCGCCGAGCATCAGCGCGGCGAGCACGCCAAAACCTGCGATCAGCGAATCGCCGTAGCGTAGCAAAAGCAGCGCGACCGCGAACACCGCACACGCAGCCGCGCCCTGCAGGATCAGCCAGCGCCGCTGCGCCTGTTGCCAGGCTCGCGGCTGCGCGGTGGCCAGCAGCGGCAGCCGCATCGCCTTGATCAGGCTGGTTGCTGCCGCGATCAGCGCGCCGATGATGCTGATGCCGATGCCGGCGAGCCACCATTCGCCGCGCAGCGAAAGCTGGCCCGGAATCTGCGCGCCATAGAGGCCGCGCAGCGAGGCCGCCACATCCGGCAGCAGCGCCGCGGCGATGACATAGCCGCAGACGAGCCCGACGAGCCCCGCAGCGAGCGCCAGCACCACCAGCTCGACCACCAGCACGGTGTTGAGCATCCGCGCCGAGGCACCGCAGGCACGCAGCGTGCGCAGCATCGGCAGCCGCTGCTCGAAGGCAAGGCCGACGGCCGAATTGACGATGAAGAGCCCGACGAAAAACGACAGCAGGCCGAAGGCGGTGAGATTGAGATGGAAGCTGTCGGTGAGGCGTTCGAGCTCGGTCTCCGCGCTCGGCTCTATCCGCTGCAAGCGGTCGCCGACGACGCTCGCGAGCGGCGCAGGCTTGCCCTTGGCCTTGCCGATCAGGAGCCGCGAGACCTGACCCTGCTTGCCAAGCAGCCGCTGTGCGACGCCGATATCGACTACCAGCACATCGGGCACGAGCTGCGGCTGCGCCTGCAGCGGCGGCAGCTTTGCGCCGCTGCTGATCAGTGGCGCCGCGCCCTCCGTCGCGTCGAGGTCGGCGAGCGTCTCCGGCGCGACCAGCGTCTGGCCGGGCGGGGCGACGAATGCGCGCAAGTCCGACGCGCCGAGCCTCGGCGCGTTGCCGACTTCGGCCGGCAGCGTCACCGGCTCGATGCCGAGCAGCCGGAACGAGCGCCCGTTGACCTGGACGCGGCCCTCCACGACAGGCGAGACCGGCCAGCCGGCGCGACTGAGCGCAACGAACAGGTCCTGCGAGAACGTTGCGGCATCGGGCGCAACCAGCATCGCCGTGCGCGCTCCGCCGAATGTCGCGGCGGCGCGGTCATAGGCGCTGCGCGCCTGCTGGTTGATCGCCTGCACACCGCTCCACAGCGCGGTCGCCGCGATCAGGCCGATCAGGAGCGTCGCGAGCTGCATCGGATGCCGCCGCCAATGGCTGAGCAAGACTGCGAGAATCCAGAGCGCGCGCCTCATGTGATCCGCCCCGCATGCAGCGTGACGTGGCGGTCGAGCGTGCCGGCCAGATGCAGGCTGTGTGTCACCATCAGGAAACCGCAGCCGGTGCGCGCCACGAGATCGCGCGTCAGCGCCAGCACGTCGTCGGCGGTTGCCTCATCGAGATTGCCGGTCGGCTCGTCCGCGAGCAGCAGTGACGGCTTGATCGCGAGTGCCCGGCCGATCGCGACACGCTGCTGCTGGCCGCCGGAAAGCTGCTCGGGGTAGCGTCTCAACAGCTTGCCAAGGCCGAGTCGCTCGATCAGCTCGCCGTGCCAGGCGGCATCGTGCCGGCCGGCGATCCGCGCCTGAAACGAAATATTGTCTTCGATCGACAGGCTCGGGATCAGGTTGAACTGCTGGAACACCAGGCCCAGCCGGTCGCGTCGCAGCGCTGCCCGCCCTGCGTCCGGCAGTGCCGTCACGTCGGTATTTTCGAGCATGATCGTGCCGCCATCGGCGCCATCCAGCCCCGCGATCAGGTGCAGCAGTGTGCTCTTGCCGCTGCCGGATTCCCCGGTCAGCGCGACGCGCTCGCCGGAGCGAACGTCGAGATCGACGCCGCGCAGCACATGGACCGGCTCGCCGGCCGAGGAGAAGCTTTTGGACAGGTTTTTGATGTTCAGCACGATGAATGGCGCCGCACGGAATAAACTGGAATGCTGGGTAGCATAGTTGATGCGGAAATGTCGGGGTTGTGTTGCCGTTCAAGCCGTTGTTAGCTCGCAAGACGGCCAAATCAAAAGCGCCGAAACGGCGAGACGGGGAGAAATATGAGCGCTCGGGGAACGCCCAAAGCGGCGGGCAGCACGAAGGCCACGGTAACGCCGAAGGGAGCCTGGACCGTCACTTTTCTCCTGTTTCTCTTCATGGTGGTGAATTTCGCCGACAAGATCGTCGTGGGACTCGCCGGTGTGCCGATCATGACCGACCTGAAGCTCGAGCCGGAGCAGTTCGGCCTGCTCGGCTCTTCCTTCTTTATCCTGTTCTCGATCTCGACCATCGTGGTCGGCTTCATCGTCAACAAGGTGCCGACGCGCTGGGTGTTGCTGACGCTCGCGGTCATCTGGTCGCTGGCGCAGTTTCCGATGGTCGGCACCGTCAGCTTCACCACGCTCGTGATCTGCCGCATCGTGCTCGGCGCGGGCGAGGGGCCGGGCTTCTCGGTCG
Organism: Bradyrhizobium ingae; assembly: GCF_055791185.1. Taxonomy (NCBI): domain Bacteria; kingdom Pseudomonadati; phylum Pseudomonadota; class Alphaproteobacteria; order Hyphomicrobiales; family Nitrobacteraceae; genus Bradyrhizobium; species Bradyrhizobium ingae. The sequence continues at coordinate 9,725 of NZ_JBVUBB010000016.1, read as the reverse complement.
CCGCACACGCGATCTACAAATGGTTTCCAGACGAGAAGCGCACACTGCCGACCGCGATCCTGTCGCAGGGCTCGGCCTTCGGCGTTATTCTCGCGGTGCCGGCGCTGAACTGGGTGATCGTCAATCATTCCTGGCACTACGCCTTCGGCGCGCTCGGCGTCGTCGGCCTGATCTGGGTCGCGGCCTGGCTCGCGCTCGGCAAGGAGGGGCCGCTGGAGGACACGCAGCTCCTGGCGGCCACCGAGCCGAAGATTCCCTATGTCCGGCTTCTCACCTCGCGCACCTTCGTCGGCTGCGTGGCGGCGACCTTCGGAGCCTATTGGGCGCTGTCGCTTGGGCTCACCTGGTTCACGTCCTTCATCGTCAAGGGATTTGGCTTCTCGCAAACCGATGCGGGCTTCATTTCGATCTTGCCCTGGATATTCGGTGCTACCGTCGTCATCCTCACCGGGTGGATCTCGCAGGTGATGGTGGCGCGCGGGGCGACCACGCGAATCGCGCGCGGCGTCCTCGGCTCGGTGCCGCTGGTGGTCGGCGGCCTTATCATCGCGGCGATGCCGCACGTGCAGGGTGCAGGGTTGCAGATCACGCTCCTCGTGGTCGGCTCGGGCCTGTGCGGGGCGATCTACGTCGTCTGCCCGCCGATGCTCGGCGAATTTACTCCTGCCTCGCAGCGCGGTGCCGTCATCGCGATCTACGGCGCGCTCTACACGCTCGCAGGCATCATCGCTCCGGCCGTGATGGGCAGCGTGATCCAGCGCGCCGGCTCAACGGTCGACGGCTACCTGACCGGCTACAGCATCAACGCCGCGGTCATGATCGGCTCCGGCGTGCTCGGCCTGCTCTTGCTGTGGCCGAACACGGAGAAGGCGAGGCTGACGCATGGGGCCGGCACGCGGGCCGGTGCGTTGAAGGGCGTGGTGTCGCCGACGTAGTTGGTCGGGCCCAAAAGCAAACTGTCGTCCCGGACAAGCGAAGCGGAGCCCTGATCCGGGACCATAGCCACAGGGAGTGGTTGTGGCAGGAGATCGTGGTTACGGATCTTTCGCCAAACTCAATCCTGTGGTTATGGATCCCGGGCTCGCGCTGCGCGACCCGGGACGACACCGAATGAGTTGAGCTGCCGGTGGACCTATCCGGACCGCGCTATTTGCGCGGCTTGCTCCCGCCGCTCGGTCAGCAGCGATAAAAACACCGTGGCCACCATGAACACGACCGAGGCTCCGAACACCCAGTGCGGCGCGTTCTGGTCCATGATCCAGCCGAACAGAAGCGGGCTGATGATGCCGCCGATATTGAAGCCGGTGGAGACGATGCCGAAGGCACGCCCGGCTGCGCCCGCGGGTGCCGCATTGCGCACCAGCATGTCGCGCGAAGGTGCGATCACGCCGGAGAGGAAGCCCGCAAGCGTCATCGCAACCGTCAGCAGCAAGCCGGGCAGCGCGACAAGCGCAATCAGCAGCACGAGCGCGGCGTTCGCGGCAAAGCAGGCGGCGGCAAGCTGGCCATGGCGTTCGGTGCGGTCCGCGAGGAAGCCGCCTGCGAGCACGCCGACGGCGCTTACCCCCAGAAACGCCGTCAGCGCGACATTGGCGGCAGAGTAGGACGCGGCATAGCCGCTCATCAGCGCCACCACGCCAAAATTGTTGATGCCGGCGACCGACAGGCTGAGCAGCATGAACAGCGCGGTCAGCATGATCAGCGACGGGGTGACGACCGCCTGCTTTGACGCGGCTTCGTTTCCCGGCTTCTTCCTGTGCGCGCCAGCGTCGGGAATGTTCATCAGGATGAGCAGCAGCGCGCAGAGCACGCCGATCGCGCCCGATGCGATCAGTGCGCCGACGCCGCCCGAGACCGTGACGAGCGCGGCGACGATCGCGGGCGCTACCGCGCCGCCGAGATAGCCGGCGAAGGTGTGAACTGAGAAGGCACGGCCCATCCGCGCTTCGTCCATGTGCTCGGCGAGGATCGCGTAATCGGCGGGATGATAGACGCTGTTGGCAAGCCCGAGCAGCACCGCGCAGATGATCAGTGAGGCGTAGCTCAGGTGCAGGCCGAGGAGCGCCAGCGACAGCCCGCCGATCACGAGCCCGATCAGCAGGATCTTTCGCGCGCCGAAGTGGTCGACGAGATAGCCGATCGGCGCCTGGGTCAGCCCGGACACCACTGCGAACACGGTCAGCGCAAAGCCGAGCTCGATATAGCCGACGCCGAGCTGGCTCTTGAGGAAGGGAAACAGCATCGGCAGGACCAGCATATGGAAATGGCTGACCCAATGCGCGATCGAGATCCCCGTCAGCGTGCGCAGCGCGCTGTCGGCTTTCCCCTGTTGCTGTGCGGCAAGAACGTCGGCCATCGCAGTTCCGTTTCACTCCTTCGGCGGAACCGCAAAATATCGGCGCGGCCGGTGATTTGTCCATGAATGCCGGCGCATGGCAGGTAGTGCGGGCACAGTGCATCCCGACAGTCGTCCTGGCTTTCGCCAGGACGACATTGGAGGGCGTTGCGCCCCTCACAGCGGCTCGTCATCCGGGCCGTAGCGGTCGCGCTTGGGGGTGGCGATGTCGCCGTCTTCGTAATCGTCGTCGGTATCGCGCGACGGCTGCGGCTTTTTCTTGGTGTCATCCGCCTTCTTCGGCGGCTGGGTCTTGTTGCCGGCCCTGGCCATGACCTTCTCCGGATGGTGATGCATCAGCAAGATGCTAGCCGGTCCCCGCTCCGATTTGGTTGACCTTTCTCAAGCAGCGCTCGGGGCGCCGGGCCGCCGCTACGCCCGCACCACGGGACCGCCCGCCTTCTTCCAGGCGTCGATGCCGCCGGCGATATGCGCCGTGTTGGCGAGCCCGGCCTGTTTCGCCGCGGCAACCGCCATCGCCGAGCGCTCGCCGAAGGCGCAGAAGAACAGCACGCGGCGGCCGGTGGCGGCCGCCACCTCGCGCAGCATGCCGCCGGGCTTCAGGCTCTCCTCGATGGACGGATAGGGCGCATGCAGCGCGCCCTCGAGCATGCCGTGCTTGGCGCGCTCATTGGTCTCGCGAAGATCGACCAGGAGGATGTCGGGCCGGCCGAGCGCGCGGATCGCGTCGACAGCGCTGAGCGCGCGGCCTTCCTTCTCCAGCTCCTCCTGGTGCAGGCCGACATGCATGTTGGCTGGCACCGCCACGTCCATCATCTTCGGATTGGGCAGCTTCAGGTTGTCCATCAGCTCGATATATTCGTCGACCGACCGCACCTGGAGTCGGGGATTGTGGCGCCTTTCCTCGCCGATGGTGGAGACGGTGTCGCCCTTGTAGTCATGTGCGGGGAAGACCAGCGTCTCGTCGGGCAGTTTCAACAGGTGATTGAAGATCGAGTCGTATTGTGCGCGTGAAGAGCCGTTCTGGAAGTCAGTGCGGCCGGTGCCGCGGATCAACAGCGTGTCGCCGGTGAAGACGCGGTCGCCCATGAGATAAGAGTAGGAATCGTCGGTGTGGCCGGGCGTGTACATCACGTCGAGCGACATGCCCTCGATCGTCACCTTGTCGCCGTCGGAGACCCGCATTGCCACGACGTCGGCCTTGCTCTGGTCGCCCATGATGGTCATGCAGTGGGTGCGGTCGCGCAGCTCGCCAAGTCCGGTGACATGGTCGGCGTGCAGGTGGGTATCGATGGCCTTGACCAGCTTGAGGTCGAGCTCGCGCAGCAATTGGCAGTAGCGGTCGACCTTCTCCAGCACGGGATCGAGGATGAGCGCCTCGCCGCCGGCGCGGCTGGCGAGCAGATAGCTGTAGGTCCCGGAAACGCTGTCGAACAATTGGCGGAAGATCATGGCGGACCCCCGGCGTCGATGATTTCAAATCATACTACAAAGGCCGCACAAAAGAGAAGTAATCTACTCCACAAGTCGATAGCTTCGGAATAATTTTTCTCTGACCGTGAACTCACGCCGCACTCGTCATTTTCCGGAGCGAAGCTGGTCCCACGTACTCAGCGTCGTCCCGGCGAAGGGCGGGGACCCATACCCCCAGGGAGAAGTTGTGGCGCGAGCCGGCAACCCCGAATCTTCGCCAAACCGCTTCCTGTGGTTATCGGTCCCGGATCAGCGCTCGCTCCGCTCGCTTGTCCGGGACGACGAGGGGAGGGGGGTTGCGAGTCAGGGCCTGACCAGCGTGTAGCCGTTCTCGGTCAGGAACAGGATCTGGCCGACGCCGACCTGCACCGGGGTGGCGGAAGGGATGAAATCCGGCCGTTTGCCCGTATCGCGCTCGATGGTGTCGACGGTGTTGAGGCAGATGTCGAAGCGGACGCCTTGCGCGATCAGGCTCTCGACCTGCTTGCGGTGGTCGTTGGCGGCGAGCAGGAGATCGATGCCCGGACCGAACGCCACCACCTCGATCGCGACCTTGTCTGGATCATAGGCTTTCAGGAGATTGTTGGCGACGCTGAGCACCAGCGCCTGCTTCTTGGCATCGCCGTCGGAGAGCTGGAGCACGATCTTGTGCTCTGCGAATGGCTTGTCCTGCAAGGGCGCCTGCTGCGCAAAGGCAGGCAGCATCAAAGCCCAGGCGACCAGCGCCAACAGCATCGCGCGACGATTTGGCAAACGCGTCATCCCTGTTCTGCAATTCCCGGATTGTCCTCGACGCCCCTGAGCGTGACGCTGGTGCTCTTGCTCTCCGGCATCCGGCCCGAGCGCAGATATTTTGCGACCACGTCCCAGACGGGCGCGCCTTGCTGCGCGTTGACCGACGCCCAGCCCGCGACCTTGTAGCGCCGGTGCGCCTCAACCGGCTTGCCGCTGTCGAGCGTCAGCGCAGCGATGCGGCTGCCGATCGCGGCTGTCGGTGTGCAGGTGTAATTGAGCCCGCCGGCGCGCACCATGTCGCCGCCTTGCTGGTGGTAGGGATCGGCATTGAAGAGGTTGTCGCAGATGTCCTCCAGCACGTCCTTGATCTGAGCCCCCAGCATCTCCTGCACATAGGTCTCGGGATAGGAGATCGCGGTCTCCGCCAGCACATCCTCGAGCGTGAGCGGCTGGCCGGCGAGCGCGGTGACGCCCCAGCGGAAGCCCGGCGACAGCGCGATTTCCGCATCGAGCTCGCGGCGCAGCGCCGAGCAGATGAGCTCATCCATGGGACCGGAAAAATTGCCACGGCGATAGAGCAGGCGGTCGGGCGTTGCGATCTTCTCCGACCAGTCGGTGACGTGCGGCGCGCGCACCTTGCCGATCAGCTCGGCCATCGCGGGATCTGGCTTCAACAGCTCGGAATAGACCGGCAGGAGATGGTACCTGATATCGCCGACCTTGCCCTTGGCGAGCTGAAGATCGAGCACCGCGAGAAACTTTCCATTCGAGCCGGCATTGCTGACGAGCGTCGTGCCGCTCGCGTTCTTCACCGCGACCGGTTGCGGGACGGCGTCATGGGTGTGGCCGCCGAGGATGACGTCGATGCCGGTGACGCGGCTCGCGAGCTTGAGGTCGACGTCCATGCCGTTATGCGACAGCAGGATCACGGCATCGACCTTGTCATTGCCGCGCAAGCCATCGACCAGCTTCTGCAATTCCTCCTCGCGGATGCCAAAGGTCCAGTCCGGCGTGAAGCGCTTGGGATGCGCGATCGGCACGTAGGGGAAGGCCTGGCCGATGATCGCGACGCGATGGCCGCCGAGTTCCTTGATGGTCGATGGCTTGAACACGCGCCCCGTCGCCTTGTCGAAGGCGCGTGCCTCGTTGAACGCGGCTTCCTCGGTCAGGAAGACGTTCTGCGCCAGAAACTCGCCCTTGAAGCGCTCGAGATTGTCGCGCAGCGCCTGCTCGCCATAGGTGAACTCCCAATGACCGGTCATCGCCTCGATGCCGAGCAGGTTCGCCACCTCGACCATGTCGCGGCCCTGCATGGTGTTGGCAAGGCCGGTGCCCTGCCAGAGGTCGCCGCCGTCGAGCAGCAGCGAATGCTGTTCGCCGACGTCGTTGCGCAAGCGGTCGATCAGCGTCTTCAGATGCGCAAAGCCGCCGAGCCTGCCGAAGCGGGCTGCGGACTTCTCGAACTCGAAGCAGGTGAAGGCATAGGCATCCGCGCTGTCGGGGCGGATGCCGAAGCGCTCGAGGAAGGCACGGCCGACCAGATGCGGCGGCCGTCCCGCCATCTCACTGACGCCGATATTGACGCTGGGTTCGCGGAAATAGATCGGATTGAGCTGCGCGTGCGTATCGGTGATGTGCAGGATGCGCGCATTGCCGAAGCGTTCGAGGTCGTAGATGCTCGTGGTGTCGGCGCCGCGCGCAAGCTGCGGCAGTCCGGCCGTGACGGCGGCAGCGCCTGCGGCTCTCAGGAAATCGCGGCGGCGGATGGTCATCCCAAATTCTCCGCCCCTTAAAGAAGAAGATCGTCCAACAGTTCCACGCGAGCCAGTTTAGCGGATTTCCATCGCCTTCCAGGCTTCTTTTTCCGATGTCGCCTGGAAGATCGAGGCTTTCGCCAGCGCTTCGGCCTCCTTGGCGGCGGCGACCGCACGGTCGAAATCGCCGCCATCGCCGGCTTTCTTCGCGGCCGCCAGCGTCGAGACGGTCGTGGTCCACTGGTTGCGCAAACCGGCAGCCTCGTTGCTCGCCGCTTCCGCTGCGGCATAGGCCGCCTTGTAGTCGGCTTCGGTTGCCGCGTGCGCGGGCATCGCGACAAGCGCAAGTAGCAGCGCCAGCGCGACTGCTCGAATTCCGGTCATGGCCGTGCTCCCGGCCCGGAAATCGGCAGGCCATTGGCGACGTAGGACAGGAAAAATTCGACGTCGCGGTATTCGTCCGATTGCGGTTCCAGCGGAACCGCGCGGGTCTGGCTGTTGCAGGTCATGAGGCGGCGCGTGGTCGTGCCCATGCCGCTCCATTCGCTGCGGTAGATCGGCAGAGCGTTCATGATGCCGAGCGCCGGTGCCAGCACTTCCGCGCGGATGCGCTCGCCCGGGCTCTGCACGTGGCAGCTCGCGCAGGAGAAGTTCATCTGCCCGCGCCGCGTGTAGAAATAGCGCTTGCCGTTCTCAAAGGCCGCAAGCGCGCGTGGATCGTCGGGGATCTTGATGTCCATCGGCTTGCCGCGCGAGGTGAAGGCCATGTAGGCGGTCAGCGAGGCCATCTCGTCCTTGACGTAGGAGTAGGGCGTCTCGCCGTTGGCCTCGCGGCAGCGGTTGAGCGCGAGCTCGAGCGTGACGACCTTGCCTTCCTTCTCGTCGAAGTAGGGATAGTTCTGGCGGATGCCGATGCCACCATTCGGGAAGCAGTCGGCGTAGGTCTTGCCGTTCTTGAACGGGGTCGCGAACATCTCCTTGCCGGCGTCGAGCGCGAACTCGTAAGGAGGAAACTCCTCCTTCTCCTGCCACTGTCGCTTCATGTCCTCGTTCATGGAATAAGGACCGTTGACGAAATCCTCGTGCTTCACGTTCGGGAATTTCTGGAAGAAGAAGTTCTGGAACGCCTTGGCCTCGGCAGCGGGATCGATCTTGTCAGCAGCGGTCACGCGCTGCGCGGTGAAGGCAAGCGCCGTGAGCGCGACGAGCGCGGAGCCGAGCCGGATTGCGGAGCGCATCTTCATCACGAGATCTTCGCGGTGGTCGTATCCGACGCACCCTTGTTGTCGACCCAGCTGATCTTGAGGTCGTCGCCCTTCTTGGCCCCCTTGAAGCTGAACTTGACGTAGGGGTCCTTGGAGACTGCAGGGCCCCAATCGGCGACGAATACGTCCTTGCCGTTACATTCGAACTTCAGCTCCTGAATGAAATGCGCCGGGATCAGCTCACCCTTGGTGTCCTTGACGAAGCCCGAATCCATGGGGTGCTGGATCAATGCCTGCACCTCGGTGATGTCGCCGTTGGCGGTGGCGCGTACGCGAATGCTTGATGCCATCGGACTTTATCTCCTAGCCGCCGCAGCCGCCGACGGTGACCTTGACCTCTTTGGTCGCGCTGAAGAGCTTGCCGTCGGCCTCGACGATCGCGACCACGTTGGTGGTCTTCGCCATCTTCAGCCGGTTGGCGACACTCGGAATCGTACCGTCGGGAATCTTGTAGCTCGCCGCCAGCGCGTTCGGGTTCTCGGCGACGAAGAACGAGATCGAGGTCACCTTCTCGAGCGTCGTCGTCACCGAGATCGGCACCACGCCGCCATTCTCGGCGATCTCGGGCGCATCGAGCTTGATCTTGTCGGACGGCTCGGCCGTCTTGCCATAGAGCGCCTTGATCGCGTCGGCCTCGCTCTTCTGCTTGAATGCCTCTTCCGGATATTTGTCGTTGGCTGCGGCACGCGCCGGTGCGCTTGCGAACGGCAGATTGCCGAGGCCGATCAGCGCGACGGAGGCCGCGCCTTGCAGGATCAGGCGCCGCGTCGCGAGAAGGCCGGTCGTTGCATTCATCTCAGTCTCCTGGTCGATCGTCTCGGCGATCCCTTGTATCGGCGCCATCACAGGGTCTGGAGGAAATCAACGATCGCGTTGATTTCCTGCTCGGTCAAAAGCCGGTTCCGTCCGAACGGCGGCATCATCGTCTGCGGATTGCGCTTGGTCTCGTCGACGAGGATCGCGACCAGCTCGTTGCGGTCGGGGTATTTTGCCTTGATGTCCTTTAGCTCCGGCCCGATCGTGCCGGGCAGGTCGCCGCCCCTGATCACGTGGCAGGTCAGGCAATTGCCCTTGCTGCGGTCGAAGGCGAGTTTCTGGCCCTCGGCGGTGGATTGGGCGCGCGCGGGCGCTGTGGCCATCGCGGCGAGGGTGGCCAGAATGAAGACCAGAGCGGGCTTCCGGGGAAAGGCGGTCAAGGCGTCGGTCCGAGGCGTTATGTCGATGATTGCGTTTGCGAAATATAGTGCTCAAAGCACAAAGGGCACCGCCTGACAATCGCGACGATTCAGGTCGCAAGTTGGAGTTAATATCTTCCGCGTTGCACCAAGAGAGATTATTTGTTCTGCAGATTGGGCCCTGACGGGCCTGTGATTTTTGGGACGTCTTGGCGTCCAGCGGCGTTTTTATCTCGTTGTCGTTTTTCCGGGGGCCTCAATTGGCTGAATATGTCGTCGAATTTGGCAAGGACGGCGGGCGGGTCGAGCCCGATGGGCGGCTTGATGCACCGGCGTTCCATCGCAATCACGGGCCGATCTGGGCGGCGCTGGAGAAGCATCTCGCCGGGCGCCTCGGCGACGTGGTCGAGGTCGGCAGCGGAACCGGCCAGCATGTGGTCCATTTCGCTCGCCATACGCCCGATCTCGTCTGGTGGCCGAGCGACCTCAACCAGCGGCACCTGAAAAGCATCGAGGCCTGGCGCGTCCATTCAGGCCTGCCGAACATCCGGCCGCCATTGCGGATCGATCTGTCCGATCCCGACTGGTGTCCGGAGATGAAGGGCGGCGAGGGGTCCAAGGAAGGTCCAAGGGATCTTGCGGCGGTGTTCTGCGCCAATGTCATCCACATCGCGCCGTGGAACGTGGCCGAGGGGCTGTTCGATGGTGTCGGTCGCTATTTACGGCCCGGCGGCACGCTGTTCCTCTACGGTCCCTTCAAGCGCGAGGGCAAGCACACCGCGCTCAGCAACGCCGTGTTCGACACCTCCTTGCGCGAAGGCAACGCGGAATGGGGCGTGCGCGATCTCGGCGATGTCGAGAAGCTCGCACAATATGCAGGCCCTGTCTCTTATACACATCTGACGCTGCCGAAAAAGGGGGGGGGGGGGGGGGGGGGGGGGGGGGGGGGGGGGGGGGGGGGGGGGGG
>NZ_JBVUBB010000015.1:0-174941 GCF_055791185.1 Bradyrhizobium ingae | reverse complement strand
CCCCCCCCCCCCCCCCCCCCCCCCCCCCCCCCCCCCCCCCCCCCCCCCCCCCCCCCCCCCCCCCCCCCCCCCCCCCCCCCCCCCCCCCCCCCCCCCCCCCCCCCCCCCCCCCCCCCCCCCCTAGTCGTCGGCAGCGTCAGATGTGTATAAGAGACAGGATCGACACGCTGATCGCGCGCGATTTCGAGGCTTTTCGTTCTGCACTCAGTCAACTCATCCTGCCCGCGGCCACGCTTGCGATCTTCTCGCTGGCGCCGATCGCGCGTATGACGCGCGCCTCGATGCTCGCGGTGCTCGCTAGCGAATTCGTCCGCACCGCGCGCGCCAGCGGACTGGCCCCCAGCACCGTGATCGTCACCTACGCCTTCCGCAACGCGATGCTGCCGGTCATCACCACGCTCAGCATGGTGTTCTCCTTCCTGTTAGGGGCCAACGTGCTGGTGGAGAAGGTGTTCGCCTGGCCGGGCATCGGCTCCTATGCGGTGGAAGCGCTGATCTCATCGGATTTCGCGCCGGTGCAGGGTTTCGTGCTGACGATGGCGGTGATGTACGTGCTGCTCAATCTCGTGATCGATATTCTCTATGGCGTGATCGATCCGCGCGTGCGGCTGGAAGGGTAGGGGGAGATCATGAGCTCCGTTGCGCCTGCTGTTGAACCTGTGGGTCCCGCGCGGACCTCAGGGCTCGCTGCCGTCCTCGAACAGACCCGCTACGTCCTTGGCGAGAACAAGGTCACGGGCTTCGCATTCGCACTCCTGATCCTGATCCTCGCTGCCGCGATCCTCGGTCCCTATGTGGTGCCGTACGACCCGCTCGCCTCTGACACGGCTGCCGCGTTGAAGCCGCCGTCGATGGCGCACTGGTTCGGCACCGATCAGCTCGGCCGCGACATTTTCAGCCGCGTCATCGTGGCAACCCGGCTCGACACGTTCATCGCGATCGCCTCAGTCGTGCTGGTGTTCCTGATGGGCGGGCTCGCCGGCATCGCGGCCGGCTATTTCGGCGGCTGGACCGATCGCATCGTCGGCCGCCTCGCTGACACCATCATGGCCTTCCCGCTGTTCGTGCTGGCGATGGGCATCGTCGCTGCGCTCGGCAACACCGTGCAGAACATCATCCTGGCGACCGCCATCGTCAACTTTCCGCTCTATGCCCGCGTCGCGCGCGCCGAGGCCAACGTCCGCCGCAATGCCGGCTTCGTGCAGGCGGCGCGGCTGTCGGGCAACGGCGAATTCCGCATCCTCCTGGTGCACATCCTGCCGAACATCATGCCGATCATGATCGTACAGATGTCGCTGACCATGGGCTACGCCATCCTCAATGCCGCGGGCCTGTCCTTCATCGGCCTCGGCGTGCGCCCGCCGACCGCGGAATGGGGCATCATGGTCGCCGAAGGCGCGGGCTTCATGGTGTCGGGCGAATGGTGGATCGCGCTGTTCCCCGGCCTTGCGCTGATGCTCGCCGTGTTCTGCTTCAACCTCCTCGGCGACGGCCTGCGCGACATCGTCGACCCGCAGCGGAGGACGTAGGTGATGGTTGGGTTCGAGTGCGGGGCGATACATCCGAAGCTCACATGTGAGGCGGGCACCACTCTTTCATTCCCTCCCACCTTGCGGGGGAGGGGCAGGAAGGGGGGTAGCCACGAGCTCCGACCTCTCCCGGGGCTACCCCCCTCCCCAACCCTCCCCCGCAAGGTGGGAGAGAGCGAGAGAGTTGCGCCCGCCTCATGCGCGAATTTTCGGCCAAAAATCTCCAATGATTCCAACGCCGTTTTACTTTGCATGGGGGTGTTTTCGACCTTTCTGGTTGGGAGGCATCCATGACCGCCCAGCCGTTGCTCGACGTTCAGGACCTCACGGTTGAATTCACCACCCGCCGCGGCATCGTGAAGGCTGTGCAGCACGTCAACATTTCCGTCGCCAAGGGCGAGACGCTCGCCATCGTCGGTGAGTCCGGTTCCGGCAAGTCGGTGACGTCCTACGCGGTGATGCGCATCCTCGACCGCGCCGGCAGGATCGCCGAGGGCTCGGTGATGTTCTCCGGCATCGACGTGAAAGCCGCGTCCGAAGACCAGATGCGCGACCTGCGCGGCCGCGAAGTCTCGATGATTTTTCAGAACCCGCGCGCGGCACTCAATCCCATTCGCAAGGTTGGCGACCAGATCGAGGACGTGCTGCGCACCCATGTGCAGCAGGCGCAGGTTGCCGACCACGGCGAGAAGGCGATCGAGGCGCTGGAGCAGGTCAAGATCGCCCGCCCGCGCGAGCGCTATCACGCCTATCCGTTCGAGCTCTCCGGCGGCATGTGCCAGCGCGTCGTCATCGCGCTCGCGCTCGCCTGCAATCCGCAGCTCCTGATCGCGGACGAGCCAACCACGGGTCTCGACGTCACCACCCAGAAGGCGGTGATGGACCTCATCGTCGAGCTGACCAAGCGTCGCGCGATGTCGACCATCCTGATCACGCACGATCTCGGATTGGCCGCCGCCTATTGCGACCGCGTCGTGGTGATGGAAAAGGGCAGGGTGGTGGAGACCGCAAAGGCCGCCGACATCTTTGCGAGCCCGCAGCACCCCTACACACGCAAGCTGATGCGCGCGACGCCGCGGATCGGCGTGTCGCTAAGGGATCTGTTGCCTGAAGAAGACACGGCGAGCGAGCCGCAGGCTTCGTCCGTCATGGCCGGGTTTGACCCGCCTGCGGGGCCGAAGCCCCTTCGGCGCGGCGAAGGCCCGGCCATCCATCCCACTTCGCACGACTCATCGCAATCGATGGACCCCCGGATCAAGCCTGGGGCTGACGAGAAGGGGAATGGTGACAAGCCTCTTCTCCTGATCGACAAGCTCGTCAAGGAATACCCGCGCCAGGGCGCGACCGCTGTGCTCGGAAAACTGTTCGGCCGCAAGCCGCCCGTGGAGCCGGAGGTGTTCCGCGCGGTCGACGGCATCAGCTTCTCGATTGGCCATGGCGAAAGCGTAGGTCTCGTCGGCGAATCCGGCTGCGGCAAATCAACGACCTCGATGATGGTGATGCGGCTGCTCGACCAGACCTCCGGCCGCATCCAGTTCGACGGCGAGGAGATCGGCAGCATGATGCCGAGCGCCTTTGCGCGCCTGCCGCTGCGCAGCCGCATCCAGATGGTGTTCCAGGATCCGACCGACAGCCTCAACCCGCGCTTCACCGCGGCCCGCGCCATCGCCGATCCGCTTCTGCAGCTCGGGGACATCAGGGGACGCGACGCGTTGCGGGCGCGCTGCGAGGAGCTCGCGACCATGGTCGGCCTGCCGCACAACCTGCTCGACCGCTTCCCGCATCAACTGTCGGGGGGACAGAAGGCCCGCGTCGGCATTGCCCGGGCGATCGCGCTGCATCCAAAGCTTGTCATCCTCGACGAGCCAACCGCTGCGCTGGACGTCTCGGTCCAGGCGGTGGTCCTGAATCTGCTCCAGGATCTCAAGGCACGGCTCGGTATGAGCTACCTGTTCGTCTCGCATGATTTGAATGTAGTGCGCTTGCTGTGCGATCGTGTCATTGTGATGCGGACGGGTCGAATCGTCGAACAGGGGACTTCCGAAAAAGTCCTCAGCGATCCGCAGGACGACTACACCAAGGAACTGTTGACGGCGATTCCGCATCCGCCGTTGCCGGTGCACTGAGAGCCTGTCTGGGAGCGTGATGGCCGAACCGCTGGACGACTATATCGACGCCGTCGCGAAGGCGCTGGCGTTGCCGATCGAGGAGGCCTGGAGGCCGGCCATTCGCGCGAACCTCGACGTGTCGCTGCGGCTCGCCCGACTCGTCGACGAATTCGCGCTGCCGGACGAGACCGAGCCGGCGCCCGTGTTCACGGCCTGATGTTGCCATGACGACAGCTCCTGAAATGACGGCTGCGGACATCGCCAAAGCGGTGGCGGGCGGCAAGCTGTCCGCGCTCGATGCGACTGAAGCGGCACTCGCCCGCATCGAGCAGCGCGACACGATTCTCAATTCCTTCACCGACGTCACTGCCGATCGCGCTCGCGCCAAAGCGCGCGCGATCGATGCCGACATCACGGCCGGCAAGAAGGTCGGCCCGCTCGCAGGTGTCCCGTTCGCGGTGAAGAACCTGTTCGACGTCGCGGGCCTGCCGACGCGCGCCGGCTCGAAGATCAACCGCGCCCGTGCGCCCGCCGCGCGCGATGCGACGCTGATCGAGCGGATGGAAGCGGCCGGCGCCGTGCTGGTCGGCGCGCTCAACATGGGCGAATACGCCTATGACTTCACTGGTGAAAACGTTCACGACGGCCCCTCGCGCAATCCGCATGATGCGACTCGGATGAGCGGCGGCTCTTCCGGCGGTTCGGGGAGCGCCGTCGGCGGCGCGCTGGTGCCGATCGCCCTGGGGTCGGACACCAACGGCTCAATCCGCGTGCCATCCTCGTTCTGCGGCATCTTTGGACTGAAGCCGACTTACGGGCGGCTGTCGCGCGCGCGCTCCTTCCCCTTCGTCGCGAGCCTCGATCATCTCGGCCCGTTCGCGCGCTCCGTCACCGACCTCGCGCTCGCCTATGACGTGATGCAGGGACCGGATGTGGACGATGCCGCCTGCACCACGCGGCCGGTTGAGTCGGTGGCGCCGCTGTTGTCTGAATCGATCTCCGGTTTGCGCGTCGCCATCGCCGGCGGCTATTTCCAGAAGAACGTCTTCCCTGAAGCCGTCGAAGCCGTCGGCCGCGTCGCAAAGGCGCTCGGCGCGACGCAAGTGATCGATATTCCCGAGGCCGCGCGCGCCCGCGCAGCCGCCTATGTCATCACCACGACCGAAGGCGCTTCGCTGCATCTCGATCGTCTGCGCAAGTGCCCGAACGACTTCGACCCCGCGGTGCGTGACCGCCTGATCGCAGGCGCCATGGTGCCCGCAGCGCTGGTCGACCGCGCGCAAAAATTCCGCCGCTGGTACCGCGCGCAACTTGCCGAGATATTCAAGTCCGTGGATGTTCTGGTCGCGCCCGCGACGCCCTGCACGGCGCCAAAGCTCGGGCAGGTGACATTCAAGCTCGACGGCGTCGAATTGCCGGTGCGCGCCAATATCGGCGTTCACACCCAGCCGATTTCCTTCATCGGCCTGCCCGTGGTGGCTGTGCCGGTGCCGCTCGATCCGATGCCGATCGGTGTGCAGATCATCGCCGCGCCCTGGCGCGAGGACATCGCGTTGCGCGTCGCACACGCCCTGGAACAGATGGGTGTGGTATCAGCGCCGAGCCCGAGGGGATTGTAAGATGGAAATCGATCTCCCCGACGTGATCGCGGAAGTCAAAGCCGCGTTCGAGCGTTACGAGACCGCGCTGGTCAGCAACGACGTTGCCGTGCTCGGCGAGCTCTTTCGCAACGATCCCCGTACGCTCCGTTACGGGATCGGCGAGAACCTTTACGGCTATGAGGCGATCTCCGGCTTTCGCGCCGCGCGCTCGCCGGTCGGCCTGAACCGCCGCACGGCGAAAACCGTGATTACCAGTTACGGCCGTGACACCGCGGTCGCCTCCACGCTGTTCCATCGCGACAGCATGCCGGGCCGGGTCGGCCGGCAGATGCAGACCTGGATCCGCTTCCCCGAGGGCTGGCGCGTCGTCGCCGCCCATGTCAGCATCATCGACGAGCCGAAAGAGACCTGATCGCATGACGCTTGACGACCTTCCGCCCGGAGCCCTGCCGACTGAGACGGTGGTGCCGCGCGTCGACCGGCCGCTGCCGTCGGTGCAGAAGGTCACGCGCGCGGAGGAGCTGCGGCTTCAGCTCGCGGACGAGATCGTGCGCGGTACGTTGCCGCCCGGGGCGCCGCTGGACGAGACCGATATCGCACGGCGCTTCAACGTCTCGCGTACGCCGGTGCGCGAGGCGCTGCGCCAGCTCGTGGCAAGCGGCCTGGTCGAGGCGCGCGCCCATCGCGGCGCGGTGGTGGCGCAGCCTTCCATCGAGCGACTGACGAGCATGTTCGAGGCGATGGCGGAGCTGGAGGCGTTGTGTGCGGGTTTCGCCGCCGAACGGATGTCGGCGGCCGAGCGCCATGGGCTGGAAGCCATTCACGAGGAACTGAGGGTGCTGAGCTACACCGGCAATCCGGAGCGTTTCCACGAGGTCAACGAGCGATTTCACAATGCGATCTATGCCGGCTCGCAGAACGGCTACATTGCCGAGATCACGCTAGCGACGCGCGTGCGCGTGCAGCCGTTCCGCCGCGCCCAGTTCCGCAATCTCGGCCGGCTCGCCAAATCGCAAGCCGAGCACGACCGCGTCGTCGTCGCCATCATGCGCGGCGACAAGCAGGGCGCCGCCGCCGCGATGCGCGCGCATATCGAGCTGGTGCGCGGGGAATACGAGATCTACGCGGTGTCTGTGTAGTACAAGACTCACATTAGGATTGGCTCCATGGGCCCGGTTTGGCAGCGCACCACTTCGTGATGCGCTGCGCCCGGGACAAGGGAGTCACCCAGGAACGCACCATCGTGCGTGTCGTTTTCTCTGATCTATCCGATCAGGAGAAACACCATGGCGTCTTCCGAAAAAGATCCCCGGCACCACACTCAGAAAATGAAGCAGCGTCTGCAGGACATGGTGACGCATCTGCGCGAGGACATCCGCAAGGTGGACGAGCCGCAGCTTGCGGCGATGTTCGAGACGTCGGCCGAAGTGCTGACGGGCCTTGTGAAGGCTTTCGACGACTACGAGAAGAAGAACGAAGCCGCCTGGCGCAAATCGGCGTGAACCTCGGTTACACCGTCGCAGCTTCCGCCATGTAAGCGCGCCAGCCGCCGAACGAGGTGATGTCGCGCGCTGCGCCCAGCGCTTCCGGCTCGACGATGAAGCCTTTTACGCTGCGGCCATCGGCGAGCTTGATGGTGCCGATGGACAGCGGCGGCGGGATCGCGTTGACGAACTTGCCGAAGGCGGACGCCGACAAGGACCAGATTTCCAGCTCGATCGCAGATCCCTTGCCGGCCTCGACGCGCAGCATGCCGGGTTTTGGCGGTGTCGTGTCGAGCGCATAGAGCCTGTAATCGGCCGCTGTCTTCGTCGCTTCGATCAGGCGTGCGTTCAGCGCCTTCAACTCGCCGTTCAGCGCCATGCCGGACAGATGCGCGCCAACCACAGCAATCGGAATCTCGTCGGCGCTGCTGGCCGACATCGGAGCGAGCGGTGCTTGCGCAACGCCCTTCGCGCCGACGCTGAGCCTGGTGTCGGCATGGAATACGCGTCCGATGCTCGCAAGGAATCCATCGCGGCCGGCAGGCGCAAGCAGCGTAATGCCGAACGGCGCGCCGTCGGATCGCAGCGATGCCGGCAGCGCCAGGCCGCAGAGATCGAGCAGGTTGACGAAGTTGGTGTAGGTGCCGAGCCGGCTGTTGAGCTCGATCGGGTTGGCGAGCACCTGCGCGGTCGAATAGATCGTGGGCGCCGTCGGCAGCACCACCGCGTCCAGATGCGCGAAGGCGCGCTCGGCGATCTTGCGCAGCCCTTGCAGGCGATAGAGGGCGGAGAATGTCTCCGCCGCGGTGAGCCGCGCGCCGGCGGCGGTGATCTCGCGCGTCACCGGGTGGATCGCATCCGGCGCGGAAGCGAGGAGATTGCGGATCACGAGATAGCGCTCGGCGACCCAGGGCCCTTCATAGAGCAGCCGTGCCGTCTCGTAGAACGGCTCGAGGTCGAACTCGACGAGAACAGCGCCCAGCGCCGTCCAGCGCTTCAAGGCCTCGCCGTACGCGGCCTCCGATTTCTTGTCGCCGAAGAAGATCAGTTGCCCGTTGCGCGGCACGCCCAGGCGAAGGTTGGCCGGGAACGGCGTCATCGCGCCGAGCGGCCGATCGCGCGAGAACGGATCGGCCTGGTCCGGCCCCGCCATCACGGAAAGGGCAAGTGCAGCATCGTCCACCGTCAGAGCGAATACCGAAATGCAATCGAGTGTGCGGCACGCGGGCACGAGCCCTGCCGTCGAGATCATGCCGAGGCTCGGCTTCAGTCCGACGATGTTGTTGAGCATCGCCGGCACCCGGCCGCTTCCCGCGGTGTCGGTTCCGAGCGATAGCGGCACGAGGCCGGCGCCGACGGCCGTTGCCGAGCCCGAGCTCGACCCGCCAGGAATGAGATCATCGCGGATCGGATTCTTGGGGATGCCATAGGGCGAGCGCACGCCAACGAGGCCGGTTGCGAACTGGTCGAGATTGGTCTTGCCGATGATGATGGCGCCGGCCGCGCGCAGACGTTCGACCGCGGTCGAGTCATGCGCCGGCGTGTAGGAAAAAGCCGGACAGGCGGCTGTGGTCGGAAAGCCCAGCGCGTCGATATTGTCCTTCACCGCGACAGGCACGCCGAAGAGCGGCAGGTTTGCTGCATCGTTTCGCGCGGCAAGCTTCTCCGCTTCCGCGATCGCGTCCTTCTCCTCGCGCAGGCTGATGAAGACTGCATCATCGCCATGGTCGCGGATGCGCTGATAGGTGCGCGCGATCGTCTGAGCCGGCGTCGTCGTGCCAGCGCGGTGCGCGGCGACGATTGCGGCTACCGTCTCTGGCTGATCAGCCCCCATGGCAACAAAAACTCCGGCAACGAATCTTCACCAGGCGTGAAGCAAGCGATGTGCCATTGTGTACAGAATCCATGCACGCTGTCTGCTCCGGATATAGCCGAAAGATCAGTCGGTTACGAGAATCCACGCTGACCGGCGCCGGTGCGTGGGTAGCGCCCGGATGTGTGCATCTGCTCAATTTTTGTGCAGTGAGAGCTTGGCTAAAACCGACGAGCATCGGCAGCAGCCGCTCCCGCTTCATCCTGCCTGATCTTCTCCTCGACATGGTGCTCGTGCCGTCCAACATTATCGACAAAGCGGCCCGTATGAGGCCGCTCCCGGGGAGGACGACCCATGACCACGGCCGCCGTACGCGGTGAGGCTTCCGGCCTGTTCGCAACGCCCAAGACAGTCGCCGAGCATCGCGCCGACGGCAGCATCCTGTTGCGCTCGCCCGAGCCGTTGCACGAGGCCGCGCGCTGCATCGGCGACTGGCTGGAGCAATGGGCGCAGCAAGCGCCGGAGAGGATCTTCCTCGCAGAGCGCGGCAAGCCGGATGCGCCCTGGACCAGCATCACCTACGTGCAAGCCTTGCGGCAGGTGCGCTCGCTGGCGTCGTGGATCCTTGCGGAAGGCCTGAGCACGGAGCGTCCGCTCGTCATCCTCTCCGACAACAGCGTCGATCATGCGCTGCTTGCGCTGGCTGCGCAGCATGTCGGCGTGCCTTCCGCCGCGATCTCGCCGGCCTATTCGCTGATGTCCAGGGATTTCGACAAGCTGAAGAGCATGATCAGCCTGCTTCAGCCCGGCGCGATCCATGTCAGCGACACAAAACCGTTTGCTGCGGCGCTCGCGGCGATCAGACCGCTGCATCAGGCGGAGATCGTGAGCGGCAGTGTCGATGACGCTGAGGCGTTGTCTTTCCGCGCTTTGGCGGCGACGCCGGAATCGGTGGACGTCGCCAAGGCTTTCGCCGCGGTGACGCCGGACACGATTGCAAAGTTTCTATTCACCTCGGGCTCAACAGGCGCGCCGAAGGCCGTGATCAACACCCAGCGCATGCTGACCTCGAGCCAGCAGGCCAAGGCGCAGACCTGGACCTTCCTCGCGCAAGGCGGCGATCTCGTGATCCTGGACTGGCTACCCTGGAGCCATACCTTCGGTGCCAACCACAATTTCAATCTGGTGCTGCGCAACGGCGGCTCGCTCTATATCGACGGCGGCAAGCCGGCGCCCGGGTTGTTCGCGACCTCGCTTGCCAATCTGAAAAGCGTGATGCCGACGGTCTATTTCAACGTGCCCCGCGGCTTCGACATGCTGATCACGGCGCTGCGCAGCGACGAGGAATTGCGACGCCGCTTCTTCGGCGCGGTCAAGTTCGCCTTCTATGCCGGCGCGGCGCTGCCGCAGAATCTCTGGGATGCGCTCAAGGAGCTCTCGCTCGAGACCGTCGGTCGCGCGCTGCCGATGGTATCGGCCTGGGGCTCGACGGAGACGTCGCCGCTCGCGACCGATTGCCATTTCCTCGCCGAACGCTCCGGCAATATCGGCGTGCCGATCCCCGGCACCGAGCTGAAGCTCGTCACCTCCGGTGACAAGCTGGAGGTGCGCGTGCGCGGGCCCAATGTCACGCCAGGCTATTGGAAGGCGCCGGATCTGACGAAGCAGGCCTTCGACGAGGAGGGATTTTACCTCATCGGCGACGCCGTGAAATTCGCCGACAGCGCGTGCCCCGAGCGCGGCCTGTTCTTCGATGGCCGCGTTGCGGAAGATTTCAAGCTCAACTCAGGCACCTGGGTCAGCGTCGGCACGCTGCGCGTCGCCGGCATCGCGGCGCTCGCGCCGCTGGCGCAGGATATCGTCGTGACCGGTCACGGCGGCGATGAGGTGCGCTTCCTGGTTTTCCCCAACGTTGCAGGTTGCCGCGCGCATGCAGGGCTGGCAGACACCGCCGCCGTGAGCGAGGTGCTCGGCCACGACGAGGTGAGAAGCGCGATCGCGCAGGGGCTCGCAAAGCTGAAGGCGCAAGGCGCAAATTCCTCCGGCCACGCCACGCGCGCGCTGCTGCTGGCCGAGCCGCCGTCGGTGGATGGTGGCGAGATTACCGACAAGGGCTACATCAACCAGCGCGCCGTGCTGACGCGTCGTGCCGAGGCAGTAGCGCGGCTGAATGATGGTGCGTCGGCCGAATGGATCGGCTGTAGCTGAGAATCTGGGTCGCCAATTCTTCACCTCGTCCCGCTTGCGCGGAGAGCTCGCATTCGGGTGAGGGGGACTCTCCGCGAGTTCGTCTCGCTCCGTCACTCGTGGATGCAGCCCCTCGCCAGACCCTCTCCCCGTAATAACGGGGAAGAGGGTGCGAAGCGGCAGTGCAACGGGGGTCTTGTTAAAATTGAGATATTGAGTAATAATTATGATATATAATCAAATAGGGAGGCCGCCGTGAGGTCTGGCTTGATACCGGCAGCCGCGTTGGCTGCCCTTCTTGGATCCACCATGCTTGCCCGCGCCGAAGGCGAGGGCTGTTCGCCTGCCACCACGGCCTCGCTGGCTATTCCCGGCGTCGAGATCGTCGCTTCCAAGCTTCAGGAGGCGGGCAACGGCCTGCCCAGGCATTGCATAGTGACCGGCCTTGCCAACCAGCGCGCCGGTGTGGACGGAAAATCCTACGCCATCCAGTTCGAACTCAGGCTGCCGGCCGAATGGAACGGCCGCTTCCTCCACCAGGTGAACGGCGGCAATGACGGCGTCGTCATTCCCGCGCTCGGCGACAAGCCGGACGGCTGGACCTCCGGCGGCACGGTGCCGCTCGCCCGTGGCTTCGCGGTGCTGTCGTCCGACAGTGGACATTCCGGCTCTGACCCCGCCAACAAATCGCTCGGACTCGCCGCAGGTTCGGCCTTCGGGCTCGATCCGCAGGCGCGGCGCGACTACGGCTATGCCGCGGACATCACGCTCTCGCCGGTTGCGAAGAAGATCATCGCGCTGCATTACGGCCGCCAGCCGGATCGCTCCTACATGGCCGGCTGCTCGAACGGCGGGCGCCATGCGATGGTCGCGGCTTCACGCATGCCGGAAAATTACGACGGCTTCCTCGTCGGCAATCCCGGATTTGATCTGCCGCGCGCTGCGGTCCAGCACGCCTGGGACGTGCAGGCTTTCCTGAAGGCCGATCCGGATCTTCGCAAGTCGATCACGAAGGAGGATGCGCAACTCGTCTCCTCGCGCATCACCGAGGCCTGCGATGCGCTGGACGGCGCCAAGGATGGCCTG
This sequence comes from Bradyrhizobium ingae, assembly GCF_055791185.1. Lineage (NCBI taxonomy): Bacteria > Pseudomonadati > Pseudomonadota > Alphaproteobacteria > Hyphomicrobiales > Nitrobacteraceae > Bradyrhizobium > Bradyrhizobium ingae. The sequence goes on along the minus strand of NZ_JBVUBB010000015.1, from coordinate 163,133 downwards.
ACGTCGAATCTTGCAGCCTGCCAGAAGGCGTTCGATCTCAAGACCCTTGTTTGTGCGCCGGGCCAGACCAATGCCTGCCTCTCGGAAGCCAAGGTCGATGCGCTGAAGACCAGTCTTGCCGGGCCAAAGAATTCGAAGGGTGAAGCACTCTATTCGGACTGGCCGCTCGATGGCGGCATCGGCACCGGCAACTGGCGCGCATGGAAGGTCGAGAGCCCCGTCGCGCCCTGGAATAATTTCCCGATCATCGCGACCATGGGCGCGGCATCGCTGAATTACATCTTTTCGACCCCGCCAGTCGCGGTGGAGGGAAGTAGCGATAAGCTCGTCGACTCGCTGAAGGCCTATGATTTCGATAAGGATGCCCCCAAGATCTTTGCCAAGGACGGCACGTTCACGGAGTCGGCGATGGACTTCATGACGCCGCCTGACGTCGACGATCCGAAGCTCGCCGGCCTTCAAAAGGCCGGCCACAAGATCCTGATCTATCACGGTCAGGCCGACCCGGTGTTCTCGGTCAACGACACCATCCGCTGGTACGACCGGTTGAACAGGAACGCGCAAGGCAACGCCAACAATTTTGCGCGTCTCTTCACCATGCCCGGCGGCACGCATTGCGGTGGCGGCGTCACGCTCGACAAGTTCGACGCGCTGACCGCGTTGACCGACTGGGTCGAGCAAGGCAAGGCGCCTGAGCGGATCGTTGCCTCGGTCAATCCGGCGAACAAGGAAATTCCGGCGACGTGGAGCGCGAACCGTACCCGGCCGCTCTGCCCGTATCCGTCCTATGCGGCCTACTCGGGGCAGGGCGACGTCGAGGACGCCGCGAACTTCGTCTGCAAGGCGCCGTAACGCTTTAGCCTCTCCCCGCGAAGAGCGGGGAGGGTGTGAAGCAGCGCGCCAATAGGCCAGCGGTTCTGCCACACTGCCATTGTCACAATTATTTTGTTGCCTAGGCAACTAATTTATGAGAATCCTTCGGAGGATGACGGCGGGAAAACCGCTGCGCCCAAACGGGAGGATTCATGTTGGGCAGGAATAGTGCCGCCGGCAATCGCCGGTGCATGCCAGGTGAACGCGATCTGGTGCGCGTTGAGCGCGTGGCCCTACGCGCCGCCGCCTGTGACCGCGCCGAGATTTTCGTGCAGCCGGCGCAACAGATCTATCAGCACCTCCTGCTCGTCCCTGGACAGGCACGACAGCAGCCGGCGCTCGCGCGCGAAGGCTGCGACGATCACCTTGTCGTGGGTGGCGCGGCCTTTTGCGGTGAGCGAGATCGAGTGCGTGCGTCCGTCGTTCGGATCGCTGCGGATCGCCACCAGCCCGCGCTTTTCCAGGCTCGCCAATGTGCGGCTCACCGGACCCTTGTCGAACCCGATGACGAGGCAGATGCGCGAGGCCGGGATGCCCGGCTCGATCGCCAGCAGCGACATGATCCGCCACTCCGTGACGTTGACGCCGAATTCGCGCTGATAGAATGCAGTCGCGCTGTTCGAGAGCTTGTTGGCAATGAAGGTGATGAAGGCCGGGACGTAACGGTCGAGGTCGAGCGTCGGCCCTGCCTCAGTGGGCGTCTTGTCGCTTCTGGTCGGGGGCGCAGTCATCTCATCGAGGCTCGCTTCATGCGCCTCAGAAATAAGGACATGCGCGCGCGCTCCACAAGCGCAAAATTGGGAGGATGTGAATGAGTGCAGCCAGCTCCGCTTCCGGCGACCCGCCCGCCATCCCGCATCTCGATGTCGATCCCTTCGCGATCGCTTTCTTCGCCGATCCTTTCCCCACTCATGACGTGCTGCGGGATGCCGGTCCCGTGGTCTATCTCGACAAGTGGAACGTCTATGGCGTCGCGCGCTATGCCGAGGTCCATGCGGTATTGAACGATCCCATGACCTTCTGCTCCAGCCGCGGCGTAGGCCTCAGCGACTTCAAGAAGGAGAAGCCGTGGCGGCCGCCGAGCCTGATCCTGGAAGCCGATCCGCCCGCCCATACCCGCACCCGCGCCGTGCTCTCGCGCGTGCTGTCGCCGACGGTGATGAAGCAGGTGCGCGATCGTTTTGCCGCCGCCGCCGAGGAAAGGGTCGATGTGCTGCTCGGGAAGCGCAGCTTTGATGCCATTGCCGATCTTGCCGAAGCCTATCCGCTCTCGATCTTTCCGGATGCGCTGGGCTTGAGGCCGGAAGGCCGCGAGCATCTCATCCCCTATGCGAGCCTGGTGTTCAACGCCTTCGGCCCGCCGAACCAGTTGCGCCAGGAGGCGATCGAGCGCTCGGCGCCGCATCAGGCCTATATCGCCGAACAATGCCAGCGCGAAAACCTCGCGCCCGGTGGTTTCGGAGCCTGCATCCACGCCCGTGTCGACGAAGGTGAGATCACCGCGACAGAGGCGCCGCTGCTGGTGCGCTCGCTGCTCTCGGCGGGACTCGACACCACCGTCAACGGCATCGGTGCGGCGGTCTACTGCCTCGCGCGCTTTCCCGATCAATGGCAGCGCCTGCGCGATGATCCGACGCTCGCGCGCAATGCCTTCGAGGAAGCGGTGCGCTTCGAGAGCCCCGTGCAGACCTTCTTCCGCACCACGACACGCGAGGTCGAGCTTGGCGGCGCCGTCATCGGCGAGGGTGAAAAGGTCCTGATGTTCCTCGGCGCGGCCAACCGCGATCCACGGCGCTGGGACAAGCCGGACACCTACGACATCACGCGCCGTACTTCGGGCCATGTCGGCTTCGGCTCCGGCATTCACATGTGCGTCGGCCAGCTCGTCGCGCGCCTCGAGGGCGAGGTGATGTTGTCGGCGTTGGCGCGGCGCATCGCGAAAATCGAGATCACGGGCGAACCGAAGCGCCGCTTCAACAACACGCTGCGCGGGCTCGACAGCCTGCCGGTCACCATCACTCCGGCCTGAGGATCTCTGATGCCAGCGATCACCTTCATCCATTCCGGCGGCAAGAACGATCGTATCGACGTGAGCGACGGCGAGAGCGCCATGCAGGCCGCGACCCGCCACGGCCTCGACGGCATTCTGGCCGAATGCGGCGGCAACGCGATGTGCGCGACCTGCCATGTCTATGTCGATGAGGGCTGGCTCGCGCGCTTGCCCGCGATGGCAGACGACGAGGACGCGCTGCTCGACGGCGCCGCTGCCGAGCGCACGGCCAACAGCCGGCTGTCCTGCCAGATCAAGATGACGCCCGAGCTTGACGGGCTGGTGCTTCGCCTGCCCGAGCGGCAAATCTGATTGGCCGACCGCCGCCGGCAACGACCGGCCGCGCCGCCAAAACTGTGAGGAGAGGAAACGATGAGGTATTTGAAGTGGACGCTTGCGCTCGCCGGGAGCCTGATCGCCGGCGCGGCCAGCGCCGAGATATCCGATAATGTCGTGCGCATCGGCGTGCTCAACGACATTTCCGGGATTTTTCAGGATACCAACGGCATGGGTTCGGTGGAAGCCGCACGCATGGCCGCGGAAGATTTCAGCGGCGGCGGCAGGAATATCAAGGTCGAGATCGTCTACGCTGACCACCAGAACAAGGCCGACGTTGGCGCGGCGATCGCACGGAAGTGGCTCGACGTCGAAGGTGTGGACGCGATCGTGGACGTGCCGAATTCGGCCGTCGGCCTCTCCATCAACACGCTGCTGCGCGACAGTCGCATGACGTTTCTGGCGTCCTCGACCGCAAGCGCCGATCTCACCGGCAAGGCCTGCTCGCCGAACACCATCCAGTGGGTCAACGACACCTGGGCGACCGGCAACACCACGGCAGCTGCGATGATCTCGCACGGCGGCAAGGAATGGTACTTCCTGACGGTGGACTACGCGCTCGGCAAGGGCATCGAGGCAGAAGCGCAAAAGTACATCGAGGCGCATGGCGGCAAGGTGATCGGCTCGGCCAAGCATCCGCTCGGCACCGCCGATTTCGCCTCCTTTCTGTTGCAGGCGCAGGGCTCGAAGGCGCAGGTGATCGGGCTTGCCAATGCCGGCGGCGACACCATCAATGCGGTGAAGCAGGCCGCCGAGTTCGGCATTCAGCAGAGCGGGCAGAAACTCGTCGCCTTCCTGCTCTTCATCAACGACGTCCACGGCATGGGCCTGAAGGTCGCGCAAGGCCTCCAGCTCATGGAAGCCTTCTACTGGGACATGAACGACGACACCCGAGCCTTCGCAAAGCGCTTTGCGGCGCGTCCCGGCATGAACGGCAAGATGCCGAGCGGCAACCAGGCCGGTGTCTATGCGTCGACGCTCGCCTATCTCAACGCGGTCGCAGCAACGGGCAGCGACAACGCCAAGGACGTCGTGCCGGAGATGAAGAAGCTCAAAGGCAAGGACAAGCTGTTTGGCGACACCGCGATCCGCCAGGACGGCCGCGTCGTGCACCCGATGTATCTGTTCGAGGTGAAGAAGCCGGAAGAATCGAAATACCCGTACGACTACTACAAGCTGGTTTCGACGATCCCGGCGGACCAGGCGTTCCGCCCGTTGGCGGAGGGTGGGTGTTCGCTGGTGAAGTAAGCGGGGCCGCAAGCGCTGTACTCTCTCCCCTTGCGGAAGAGAGTGGCTTTGCGAAGCAAAGCCGGGTGAGGGGGGCTATCCGCGCAAATCTCATGCAGTTGAGCGTGCGGATAGAACCCCTCATCCGCCCTGTCTTCGGCAAGGCACCTTCTCCCGCAAGGAGAGAAAGGAAGAGAGTTCGCTCACCCCGACACCTTGCTGCTGCCTTGCGTGATCAGGCGCGCGGCGCGCTGATCGCGGACGTAGATCCAGAGCCAGGTCAGCGCGACCGCGAGTCGGTGGCGCAGGCCGATCAGGAAATAGATGTGGGCGATGCCCCAGATCCACCACGCGATCGCGCCGCGCAGTTTTATGCGACCGAAATCGATCACCGCGAGCCGCTTGCCGATCTGGGCGAGGCTGCCGGCGTGCTTGTAGCTGAAAGGGCCGAGCTTCTCGCCGCGCAGCCGTGCCTTGATGAGATTTGCAACGTAACGCCCCTGCTGCTTGGCGGCCGGTGCGATGCCGGGCACGGGCTTGCCGTCCCAGGCGGGAACCGTGATGGTGTCGCCGATTGCAAAGACGTCCGGATGGCCGGGCACGGTCAGATCGCCTTCGACCTCGACGCGGCCGGCGCGGTCGGCCGGCGCATTGAGCCATTCGGCGGCGGGCGAGGCGCGCACGCCGGCCGCCCAGATCCGGGTCTTCGCATTCAGCCGTTGACCGCCATACACAACCGCGTCGCGGTCAACCTCGGTGACAGGCTGGTTGAGGACGACCTCGACGCCGATCTTCTCCAGCGAAGCCTGCGCATAGGCCGACAGATCATCGGCAAAGCCGGCGAGCACGCGCGGGCCGGCCTCGATCAAAACGACGCGTGCCTTGCGCGTATCGATGTTGCGGAAGTCGCCCGGCAGCGTGTGGTGCGCCATCTCGGCGATGGTGCCGGCGAGCTCGACGCCGGTCGGACCGGCGCCGATGATGACGAAGGTCAGGCGTGCGGCGCGGCGTTCCGGATCGGTCTCGCGCTCAGCGCGCTCGAACGCGAGCAGGATGTGACGACGCAGCGTGGTCGCATCCTCCAGCGTCTTCAGGCCGGGCGCCCATTGCTCCCATTCGTCGTGGCCGAAATAGGCGTGGCGGACGCCGGTTGCGAGCACCAGCGTGTCATAGGGGACTTCGCTGCCGTCATCGATCAGCACGGCGCGCCGTTCGGCATCGACCCCGCTCACGGTCGCGAACAGCGTCGTCACCTCTGGTCTCGTGCGCATGAGATGGCGGATCGGCCAGGCGATGTCGCTGGTCGCAAGCGAGGCGGTGGCGACCTGGTAGAGCAGCGGCTGAAACAGATGATGGTTGCGGCGGTCGATCAGCGTGATTTCGACCGGCGCGCCACTGAGCCGATAGGTCGTCTCAAGCCCGCCAAAGCCGGCTCCGACGATGACGACGCGGTGGGGTTTTGCAGTCATGAAAGCTGCCCTCGATTCGCTGGATGTGCGCACTCATTAAAGAGCGAAGACGCGGTCTTGGTCCAATAGCCGTCATCAATTGAGGAATAGCGTCGGCATATCGACGAGACCGCGAAAAAGCGCCGCAGCCCTCGCCAAAGCAGGTAGAACTATATTTCTTGCCAGCCGGGTTTGAGGCGAATTATGATGCAGGGGAGGGCGCTGAGCCATTGACGGCTCTCACGATTTTGCGTCCTACACGGAATGAACCGGAAGCGGGCCATCCGCCATTTCCGGGCAATGAAAATGAGGAGGGGATTGGACATGAGGACGGCATTCTGGCTGGCGGGTGTGGCTACGTTCGCGCTGGCAGGCCCGGCATCGGCCGGCGACACCATCAAGATCGGTTTCGTCTCGACCTTCAGCGGCCCAGGCGCTGTGATCGGCAACGACATGCGCAATTCCTTCGAGCTCGCGCTCGACCATCTCGGCCGCAAGATGGACGGCAAGCCGGTCGAGGTGATCTACGAGGACGACCAGCAGAAGCCCGATGTCGGCAAGCAGAAGACCGAAAAACTCGTGCAGTCCGACAAGGTCGATTTCATCGTCGGCTACATCTGGTCCAACGTGCTGCTGGCCTCGCTCAAGACCGCGGTGGATTCCAAGACCTTCCTGATCTCGGCCAATGCCGGTCCGTCGCAGCTCGCCGGCGAGCTGTGTTCGCCTTACGTGTTCTCGACCTCCTGGCAGAATGACCAAACGCCGCAAGCGATGGGCCAGTACATGAATCAAAAGGGCGTCAAGAGCGTCTTCCTGATCGGGCCGAACTACGCGGCGGGCAAGGACATGCTCGCGGGCGTCAAGAGCACGTTCAAGGGCGAGATCAAGGGCGAGGAATACACGGTGTGGCCGAGCCAGCTCGATTTCTCGGCCGAGCTGTCGAAGGCCCGCGCGTCCGGCGCCGAGTCGATCTTCGTGTTCTATCCGGGCCCGGCCGGCGTGCAGTTCCTCAATCAGTATGCGCAGGCAGGCCTGAAGACCCAGATTCCGCTCTACACGGTGTTCACCGTCGACGAGCTTTCACTGCCGCTGCAGAAAGAGAATGCGCTCGGGATCCCCGGCGCACAGGAATGGGTCAACGATCTCCCGAACGACGAGAACAAGCGCTTCGTCGCCGACTACCGCAAGAAGTACACCAACCTGCGCCCGACCTATTACGGCGCGCAGGCTTACGATGCGGCCCAGCTCGTCAACAGCGCCGTCGTGGCGGTGAAGGGCGACACCAGCAAGAAGGACGCGATGAAGGCCGAGATGGAGAAGGCCAACATCAAGTCGCTGCGCGGTTCGTTCAAGTACGGCAACAACCACGTCCCGATCCAGAACTTCTATCTCCAGGACGTGGTGAAGGACGCCGACGGCCAGCTCGCGCTGAAGACGGTCGCCACCATCGTCAAGGACGACCAGGACCGCTTCCACGACAAGTGCCCAATGAAGTGAGGCCGGGTTCTGCCCTCTCTCCGTTTTTCGGGGAGAGGGTCGGGGTGGGGGCTGCCCCACAATCACGGTGAGAGCCCGACTCGCGGAGAAGTCTGCTCACCCGCAATTCGCGCTGCGCATGAACTGCGACTTCTCGTCGCAAGCGGAGCGAGGCGAAGACCTGCACCTGCGGTCTGCTCGCGGAGACGGCCCTCACACGCATCGCGTCGTCGTACGACCTCCCGCAAAAGCTGTCCGCAGCCAAACGGGTATAGACGATCTGACGCTCTCCATTCGAAACGCTGCACTCGAATTGACGACTCGGCTTTTGGCCTGCCCAGGCTGACACTCCTTGACGTCGGGAAGAGGCCCGTCCGGTTGTGCGACGAGGGAGGCGATATGAATTTCTGGTACCCGTCGGACGCGATCGTACCGCTTCACCGCGACCACCATCACCTTGGCGATGATGGCTATGACAGGTTCGCTTCCGCATCGAGGGACTCTTCGCCTTCCTCCATGCCGACCATCGGAGAAGATGGAGCTGGCGCCCATGGCCGGCTCTGGTTTGCGGATCAGGAGACGCACTCTCCCGCCGAAACGATGAGCCGGCACGATGCCGTGTCTCACCACGCCAATCCATCCGCTGGAGTCGGATCCGGATCGGGCAATCCGGCGCTCGGTTCGATCCAAAGCGGAGACAGTGTGGCCGGTAATGGCGGAGATGGTCATTCCTATGGAGGCATCGTTCATGCCTCCATTCTGATCTATGAACCGATCAACATATCGGTGTCCGTCGGATATGGCTCGGTTGCCTTGGCCGAGCAAACCAACGACGTGAATGTCGATCAATCCGCCTTTCAGGTGGCGGGGATCGGAGGAGATGGCGGCAACGGCAATATCGCGACGGGCGGCAGTAGTGCCGGCATCGGAGGCGACGGCTATTTCTCCGGCGCGTTGGTCGACGCACCAGTCGTGATCTACCACCCGGTCAATATCGCGGTGGCGGGCCCAGGCGGCGCCGCATACGCAAGTCAGTCGAATGCGGTCGATATCGATCAATCGGTCGTCCAGATCGCAGGTGTTGGCGGGAGCGGGGGAAACGGCAACTTCGCCGGTGGCGGCAGCGTCATGACGCTCGATCCCGCCTGGGGATCAGGCAACGGCGGAGATGGTTCCTTCTCTGGAGAGCTCGTTCACACGTCCTTCGTGCTGTACGACCCGATCAACATCGCGGTCGCGGGTTTCAATTCCAATGCTTACGCGATCCAGACCAACAGCGTGCAGGTGGATCAGTCCGTCTTTCAGCTGGCCGGCATCGGAGGAAACGGTGGCAACGGCAACGTTGCGATGGGTGGCATCGGAAACCTGGTCTCCCATGGTCTGTGGGGTGGCTCCGACGCGATAGCGACCGGGGTAAATGGTGCGGGCAACGGCGGAAGTGGCCACTCTTCGGGGAGCCTGATCGATGTCAGCGTCGCGATCTATGCTCCCATCAATATCGCGATCGCCGGTCCGCATTCGACGGCAGTGGCCGATCAGACCAACGACGTTCACATCGACCAGAGCGCGGTCCAGATCGCGGGGGTAGGCGGCGACGGCGGCCATGGCAATCTCGCGCAGGGCGGCGATCTCGCTGCGCATGTTTTGTCAGATCTGCACTTGATGGCGTAGCGAGAGATGCGCCGCTCGCCCAAACGCATCGCGGCTTAGGCTTGTCGATGCGCTACGCATGCAAGCACCTGGACGCATCATGACCTCTGCGACGTCAAATTATCATCAGGGGGGTCATACTTTCGTGCGTAGGCCCACCGAACCGGATGGTGCCCGATTTGGCATCTATCGCCGCCCGGCATGCGCGGATCAGAGTCGCTGAGCGTGTCCGTCTGATCGGGATGGATGATGCGTGCAAGCCAACAAACGCAGGGAGCCTCAAATGATGCCCAAGGCGATAAACATTTCAGATTCAATCGGATTCAAATCGATCGACACCGGCGGCCAAAACGTCGGAAACGGCGGTGACGGCACGTTCAAGGGAGCCATCATCAACAAGCCGACGCTCACCTTCGACCCGACCAACAAGACGGAAGGTGCCGACGTGCACGTCAACACCGGCGATCACGTCAAGCAAACGGCGGACTGGGACGCCGGCGGCGCGAACGCGACCGCCTCATGGTTCGCAAAGGCGCATGGCGGAACCGCCACATCGAACGGAAGCCAGAGTTCGGAGAGCGGCAACGATACCTCCAAGGTATACGCGAATACGGATGCGACCCAGATCAACAAGCTCTGGGTTGACCAGCACCAGGACGTGGTGGCCGGTATCGGTGGTAACGGTGGAAGCCTCAATTCTGCGGAGGGTGGAGACGTCGGCTTCCACTTCGACGTGCTCTGATCGGTTGTTCGTCGTGTCGCGGGGACCGGCGTCGCGTGCCGCCGGTCCCGGATTTTCCGCCAAGAGTTCGTCATCGTGTCGATCGATGGGCGGGCGTGAGGACCAACCCCAATCTCCGGCGGTGACAAGACATGCTGATGCCGCCCTTCCGAACGCCGCTTCTGCCGCCAGCCCGGACACCCCTGGAGGCTGCGCTTTGGGCCTGCGCGGGCCCGCTTGGTCTCGTGTTCGCGTATAGCTGCAGCTACAATCTTCTGCTGTTTGCACCCTCGATTTACTTGCTTCAGATCTACGATCGGGTCTTGTCGAGCCGGAGCGGCGACACGCTGCTGATGCTCACCCTCATTGTTGCGCTCACGGTCGCTGTCGGTGGAGTGTTTGACGCATTGCGCCGCGTCCTGTTGGGCCGCCTCGGCGCGTGGGTTGAAGATAGACTTCGTCCCTGCGTGCTTTCTGCGTGCCTCGAATCCGCCTTTCGCGGCGATTGGGTCCGGTCGCCGGACGCATATCGTGATCTCACCGCTCTGCGCCAGTTCGTTGAATCCAGCGCATGCCCGCTGCTGTTCGATGCACTCTGGACGCCGTTGTTTCTCTGTGTCCTCTTTCTCGTTCATCCCCTCCTTGGGGTCGTGGGGGCCTGCAGCGTCGTTCTGCTGTTCGGCCTCACGCTTGCAGGCGACCTGTTCACGGACGAGGCTACGGTCAGGTCCGGCGCCGCCTTGTCCAGGAGCTACGGCCGGCTCGCAGCCGCGCTCGGCAATATTCAATTGATCCGCGCAATGGGGATGTTGGATGGCACGGCGCGTCTGATCTACAACGATGCACAAGAAGCACGCAAAGAGCACGATGTTGCGCTCTCGCGCTACGCGCTCATCATGTTCGTGACCAAGCCGTTGCGTGCGCTGTCTCAGGTCGTGATCATGGGAGCTGCAGCGTGGCTCGTGCTCGACTACGGCAAGAGCCCGGCGATTATTTTCGTGGCGACACTGATGTCCGGCCGTGCCATCGCACCGGTCGAAGGTGCGATTGCAAGCTGGAAATCGCTCGCGACGGCCATGAAAGCCTATCGGCGGCTCGGCGCCATGCTCGCCCAAGTCCCGGCCGCGGGAGTGAATGCGGGATTCTCGGCCCAGCAGCCGCTGAGTGGTCTCGTCCTCGACAACGTCAGCCTGAGGTTGCCCGGGACCAACAGATCTCTGTTGCAAGGCGTCTCGTTCGATCTCGCGCCCGGCGAATGCCTTGGCATCATCGGTCCATCCGGCTCGGGCAAGTCGCTGCTTGGCCAGGTCATTGCCGGAGTCACGAGTCCGACGCACGGTCGTGTCTTGCTCGACAATGCCGACGTATCGCTGCTCCGGGAGGGGCGAGGTGGTCGCCATCTCGGATATCTGCCTCAAGACATCAATCTTTTTGGCGAAACGATCAACGAGATCATCGCGCGGCTTGAAGACGCCGATCCACGTGAGATCGTCGAGACTGCCAAGCTCGTCGGCATACATGAGGCGATCATGCGGTTGCCGCAGGCTTACGACACCGTGGTCGCCAGCGGGGGCGAGGCCTTTTCTCGCGGATACCGCCAGCGCCTTGGTCTAGCTCGGGCTTTTTTTCGCAGCCCGCGCCTCGTCGTTCTTGACGAGCCGAACGCCAGTCTCGACTACGCTGGCGAGCGGATGCTGCTGGATGCCATCGAGCAATTGAAGATTGCCAATGCCATGGTGGTCGTCGTCACTCATCGAATGGGAATCCTCGGAGCCACGGACAAGATTGCCATCATGGAAGGCGGCGCGGTCGTCGCGTTCGGCGAAAGCGAGGAAATGTTCGAGCGGCATCTGAGCAGGCCCCAGGTGATATCGCAAGTCGTGCCGGGCGAGAGCGCACCCGCGACCGCCAAGGTGCCGGGACCAGCGGTTCGCCCATGATCTGGAAACAGGCCACGCGCTCCCCGCTGAGCTCCCCACCTGCCGGGCGGCGGTTCGGTATCGTGATTACCGCAATCGACGACTACGAACCTCTTGAGTTTCCATGGTGCACGGCCCCGACGCCGGTCTCGCCACGCACGAAGCTCCGCGGCGTGACGCTGGCAGGCAATCTGCTCGTGCTCGGCTTCATGCTGGGGCTCGGCACATGGTCGAGCCTTGCGCCGCTGGAGAGCGCGGCGATCGCTTCCGGCGTCGTGGAATCGGAATCGAGCCGCAAGACCATCCAGCATCTGGAGGGCGGCATCATCGGGAGGATTCTGGTTTCAGATGGCGACGTCGTGCGTCGCGGTCAGGCATTGATCGTGCTGGACGACACGAGGGCTCGCGCCGAGGTACAAGGCCTTCAAGGCCAACTGTGGGATGCAATGGCACGTGTAGCTCGGCTTGAGGCCGAGCAGCGTGGATATGAGAAGCTCTCGTTTTCGGAGACGCTGGAGCAGGCTGCCAGCGCGAATCTGGCCGCTGCCACCATTCTGTCGGCGCAGCAGACCGTCTTTTCTGCGCGGCGGAAGGTGTTTCAGTCGCAGGTGGCGGTGCTTCGGGAAAGGAGAGGGCAGGTCGAAAAGGAGATCGAAGGCCTCAAGGCTCAGGAGGCTGCCGTCGCGCAGCGAATCGACATCGCCAGGGAGGAACTCGACATGGTTGCCACGCTCGTCAGCAAGGGCCTCGAGCGGCGGCCGCGCCTTTTGAATCTTCAACGGGAATTGGCGGATATCGAGGGGCGTCGGGGCGAGATAGGCGCGCAGATCTCGCGCGCCGGGCAAGTGATCAGTGAGTCGCAGGCAAATCTGGTTAAGCTCGAGAGCGACAGGCAGAGCGAGATCGTACAAGCACTACGCGAGGCACAGAACCAGATATTCCAGCTGCGCGAGCGGTTGCCGGCGGCCCAGGACCAGTTGTCACGAACAGAGATCAAGGCGCCTGAGGACGGCGTAGTGACCGATCTGCGGGTACATACGCCGGGAGGCGTGATCGGAGCGGGTGCCCCGCTCATGGACTTGGTGCCCCGGCAGGACCGCCTGATCGTCACAGCCCGCCTGAGGCCCGAGGACATCGACGTGGTTCATCCCGGCCTGAATGCCGAGGTGCATCTCCTGCCGTACAATCAACGTCGTGTGCCGCGGCTGAAAGCAATCGTGACGCATGTGTCGGCCGACCGGCTTCTCGATAAGCGGACCGACCTGCCATATTACGCGACGAGAATTCGTATTGACGACGCGCAGATCGCCGCAAACGACATCCAGATCATTCCGGGGATGCCGGTTCAGGTTTTCATCACGACAGGGCGTGGCTCAGTCGCGCTTTACGCGCTAAGACCCCTGCTCGACAGTTTCCATGGCGCGTTCCGCGAGGATTGAGTGCCGCAGGGCGGGCATCTATGCCTCGGGAATTGAAGAGGCGTTCGTGTCACTATCGCGACCGTGTGCCGACAATCGACCGCTCCAGCGAAGAACGGCTTCGGTGCGATTGCGGGCGGCGCATTTTCGCATGATGTGCTGAATGTGCATTTTGACGGTGTTCTCGGAAAGGTTCAGCTTGGCGGCAATCAATTTGTTGGGCAGACCGAGCTCCAGCTCCGTCAGCACTTGCTGTTCGCGAGGTGTGAATTCGGTCGCATTCCTGTCGGGCGTGTTCCTGTCACCATTCGAGTACGCCGATCCAAGTGCGCGAGGATATGGCTGGTCGAGCCCGGGTGCTTTGCCCAGCTCGATGACCGGCAGTGGCCTGTAAACCCCGCCGGCCAGAACAAGGCGCAGGCCGGCAACGGCGACTTCAATGGGAAGCGAGGTGGGGAAGAAACCACGCACACCCCGCTGCATTGCCGCCAGTGCGCTGGCCTCGTCGTCACGATTGGAGATGAGAGCGATGGAGGCGTTCAGGCAGCACTCCGCGATCAGCGCAAGGTCGTCCTCGACGATGCGATCGTCCGGCGCCTTGTCCCCGATGCTCAGCGCGACCAGACGAACGTCCCGCGCGGGAACGCAATCCAGTCCCTGAGTGGTCGCGATGTCGACGATCTCAAGTGACGCCAGTTCGCGCCTGAGAATGCTCAGAATGCTGGTGCGTGTGAGCGTGAGTTGCTCGATCAGCACCAGGACGGGCAATTGGAGGGTTTCGTTGAGCCGCTCGGCGGAATGAACCTTATCGTGCATAATGTCCTCGAATGTAAAGAACTCTGTAAGCTCACCTCACTCCCGTAACCGCAACACGTTGCACATCGGAAAGCCGATGCTTCAATTCATCTTGCGGTCCCGCCTGCGCACTCTGGGTCAGAGCGCAGCTGTCAGTTCAGTTGCCAGGAAATTCTTTCCACGCAATTCTTTCCACGCAATTCATCGCACGGCGCGCGCCTCGCGATGGCCTTCCGGTCTTCGATCGCGCGCAAACCTTTGCGATCTTTGGTTCGCTTTCCACCTCATGCTCTAGTTACAGATGTTGCGATAAGCGATCGCCGCCGCCGAGCTTGCCGGTCCGTCGACGACATAGGCGTCGTTCTCCTTCACGAGATAGAGAAAGGGCCTTTCCCCGGTCTCCTCGCCTGACGCATTCCTCCCTTTGACGCGCCCGCAAATGGTATCCACGGAACGCCCCAATGTATTCTTCCTGATGGCCCGCTTCATATCGCTGAATTCGGCGGAGTTCGGGTCCTCCATCTTTGCTGCGATCGAAGCCTTTGCCTTATTCAATACGGAATCGGAAGCTTCCGCTGCCGGATTGGATGACGCGACATGGATTCGTGTCGCCGGAGGCGCTGCCTTGGCCAGTTTAGCGCGGCCGCGATGCTGCTCCGATGGTCTCTTGCTCGACCGCGTCGCGCTCGCAGGACTGGCTCTGGCAATCAAGGGATCCGGCCCGAGGGCAACAGGCTTGGCTGCCGGCGGGTGAGCCATTGACACTCTGTCAAAACAGGGTTGCGGACCGCAGCCCAGGAAGTAACCCTGAGAGGGCGCAAAGAAGCCAAAGCCGATCAAAATTCCGGCCAGCACACCAATGAAAAGCAGTCCCATCCGATTCGCCTCCTCGGGGGCGGAGCTCGGTTCGCACTTGTGACTAAGACGTACTTTCGCGCTGATGATCCATTAGTTGCGCAAAAGCATTAAGCGCTCATTAAGCGTTCTTCACATCAGAGGTTGCGCGCCTGCTGTTGCACCAAGCGCAGATTGATTCAATCGGCCCGTCGCGAGATGTCGCGCGGTTCTATTTCAGACGCAAACTGCATTCACTCAGATGCGCGGCATGCTTGAGGGGCGCACTTCGCGGGCCTGTGCAGCAAGCCTGATCGCGGCATTCGCCGCGCCAAAGCCCTGATAATTGCGGCGCTCGACGATCTCGAAGAAGAAGCGCTCGTCGAAGATGTGAGTGTAGACCTGGAAGAACTCGCCGTCGCCCTCGCGATCGTAGAGGATCTGATTTTCGCGAAGCAGCGCCATCACCTCGGGCGCGAGATCATATTTGGCCTCGATGTCGTCGTAGTAATTGTCAGGGATTTCCAGAAACCCCGCGCCACGTTTGCGCATGGCGGCAACCGTCGCGAAGATATCCTGGCAGGAGAAGGCGATGTGCTGCACGCCAGAGCCAAAAAACTCCGAGATGAAGCGCGCCGGCAGCGTGCGATTGGCCGAGGAGCCGTTGAGCACGAAGCGCAGGCTCAGGTCGCCATTGATGATCGCCTGGCTCTGCACGAGGCCACGGGGGTCCGCGATCTCCATCTGCGGCAGCCGGGTCAGATCGAGGATGCCGGTGTAGAACAAGAGCCAGGACAGCATCTCGTCATAGGGCATCGACTGCGCGATGTGGTCGACCGCGAGAAGCTGGTCGGTGCCGGCGTTGCTGGCGACCTCTTCGAAATCGGTATCCCAGTTCTTGCCGGCCTGGTCGGGAAAATAGAGCAGGCTGCCGCCGACGCCGTGGATGGCGGGGATCTCCAGCTCGCCCGGACCAACCGGAGAATAGAAGGTGCGCGCCTTCAGTGCCTCCGCGCGGGCCATGGCGCGGCCGGAATCGTCGACGTCGAGCGCGATGGCGCAGACGCCGGGACCGTGCGTGACGTAATGCGAATGCGCAAAGCCGTCGGTCTCGCAGTTGATGACGAGCTCTACCTCGCCTTGCGTCCAGCGCTCCACCGCCTTGCTGCGATGGTTGCCGGTCTTGCGGAAGCCGAGCTGCGAGAACAGGCCGGCGAGCTCCGCCGCCTTGGTCTCGTTGACGGCGAATTCGATAAAACCGGTGCCGCGGGTCTTCGCCTTCGGTGCTAGCTGCTTGCCGGCGAGCTTCGGCCATTTTGCCGCGAGCTGGTCCTGCAGCAGGATCAGCGAGCGCAGGCCGTCGGTCGCCGTCTGCGCGGCGGAGCCGGCGCGGAATTGGTCGTTGAAGATTTCGAGCGACAGCGGTCCGGCATAGCCGGTCGCCGCGATCGCCTCCATGAATTCGCCGACCGGCAGATCGCCCTGGCCGGGGAACGAGCGGAAGTGCCGGCTCCAGGAGAGGATGTCGAGCTCGAGCTTCGGCGCATCGGCAAGCTGCACCAGAAAGATCTTGTTGCCGGGGATCGAGGCCATCGCACGCGTCGGGAAGCTTGGGGCCAGTGCGTGAAAGCTGTCGAGGATGACTCCGATCGCGGGATGGTCGGCGCGGCGCACGATCTCCCAGGCATCGCGATAGTCGTTGACGTGGCGTCCCCAGGCCAGCGCTTCGTAGCCGACGCGCAAGGAGCGCTTGGCCGCGCGGTCGCCGAGCTCGCGGAAATCGTCCGCGGCGCGGTCAATGCCACCGAGCGAAGCCGGCGAGACGTTGCTGCAGATCAGGAGGAGGTCGGTGCCAAGCTCCTGCATCAAATCGAACTTGCGCTCGGCGCGGGCAAAGTTGCGCGAGCGCTGTGGCTCGGGCATGCCCTCGAAATCGCGGAACGGCTGGAAAGCGCAGATCTCGAGGTTGAGATCCTTGCAGAGGCGAGCCACCTCGCGCGGGCTCGCGCCGAACGACAACAGGTCGTTTTCGAAAATCTCGACGGCGTCGAAGCCGGCCGACGCGATAGCGCGGAGCTTTTCGTCCAGCGCGCCTGAGAGCGAGACCGTTGCGATCGAGCGCTTGTTCATGCTGCCGTCTCCTCCATGGCGCCGCCGAGGAACAATTGTCCGATGCGCGGATCGTTCAGAATCGTCTCCGCCTTGTCGACCATGCGGGTCTGGCCGAGCTCGAGCACGATGCCGAAATCGGAGATCTCCAGCGCCGAGCGCGCGTTCTGTTCGATCATCAAAATCGTCACGCCGCGGTCGCGCAAGGATTTCAGGATATCGAAAGTCTGCTGCACCATCAGCGGCGACAGGCCGATCGAGGGCTCGTCGATCAGCACGAGCTTTGGCTCGAGCAGGAGCGAGCGCGCGATCTCGAGCTGCTTCTGCTCGCCGCCCGACAGTGTCGAGGCCTGCTGCGCCGACTTGCGCCGCAGCGCGGGGAACAGGTCGAGCGCGGCTTCGATACGGCTGGGCAGGTCGATGCCCTTCTCCGCCGCGACGCCGCCGAGCTCGATATTGTGGCGCACCGACAGTTCGGGAAAAATATTACGGCCCTGCGGTACGTAGCAGATGCCGGCATTGAGCAGCGCACGCTGGCTCAAGTTGGTGACGTCGCGGTTCGCGAAGCTGATCTTGCCCTCGCGCAGCTTCAAGAGGCCGAAGATCGCCTTGAACACGGTGGATTTGCCGGCGCCGTTGGGGCCGATGATCGTGGTGATGGTGGCCGGCGGCACAGAAAACGTCGTGCCGTTCAGGATCGTCATCTTGCCGTAGCCGCCGACGAGATTGTGAACCGAGAGGATCGGATCGCTCATGGTCTAGTGTCCCAAATAGGCTTCGATCACGGCGGGGTTTTTGCGCACCTCGTCCGGCCGCCCCATCGCCAGCACCTTGCCTTCCGCCATCACCATCACGCGCGAGCACAGCGACATCACGAATTCCATGTTGTGCTCGATCACCACGAAAGTCGCGTTCTTCTCGCGGTTGATCGCGATCAGGCGCTCCTTCAGGTCCGACAGCATCGTCGGGTTGACGCCGCCGGCGGGCTCGTCGAGCAGCACCAGGCGTGGTCCACCCATGAAGGCCATGGCGGCGTCGAGCAGTTTCTGCTGGCCATAGGACAGGCCGCCGGCCGGCTCGGCGGCGAGATGGTCGAGCTTGAAGAAGCCGATCATCTGGTTGGCGGCATCAGTCAGCCCGGCGTCGGAGCGGCCGACCAGGCGCGATGCCATGTTGCCCTGGTGCTCCTGCCCGGCAAGGATCAGGTTCTCGCGCACCGAGAGCTTTGGAAACACTTGCAGGAGCTGAAAGGTCCGGCTGACCCCGAGCTTGTTGAGCTCGGACGGGCGCAGGCCCGTGACTGTCCTGCCGTCGAGCCTGACCTCGCCGCTGCTCGGCGTGAGCTGGCCGAGGATGCAGTTGAACAGCGTCGACTTGCCGCAGCCGTTTGGCCCGATCAGGCCGAGGATCTCGCCCTCGCGAACATCGAAGCTGACGCCATCGACCGCGTTGATGCCGCCAAAATTCTTCTTGATGTCAGCGACTTCGAGCACCGCACTCATTGCGCCGTCTCCAGGCGGGATTTTGCGACGGCCCTGAGCGCAGACGCAGCCTTGGTGCGCCGCGCGGCCATGTAGCGATCGAGGATCCCCAGGATGCCGGTCGGCGACCAGATCAGCAGCAGCATTACCGCGATCGCGTAGAGCATCAGGTAATAGCCCTCGGTGAAGCGCAGCCATTCCGGCAGCAGCACCGCGATCATCGCGCCGAGGAAGGGACCGAAATAGAAGCCGGCGCCGCCGACGATCACCATCATCAACAGGTCGAGCGAGAGCGACAGGTTGAACGGCACCGGATCGATATATTGCGTCAGCGGCGCGTAGAGCGCCCCGGCGACGCCGCCGAGCGCCGAACCGATGGCGAACGCCATCAGTGTGTAGCGGCGGGTGTCGACGCCGAGCGACTGCGCGCGAAGCGGATTCTCGCGCAGCGCGATGAAGGCGCGGCCCCAGGGCGAACGGATCAGCCACCACACGGCGAGCGAGACGATCGCGAGCGAGCCGAGGCAGACATAGTAGAACGGCAGCGGCTTGTTGGTTGCGATGCCGAAAATATGTGGCCGCGGAATATTGGAGATGCCGTAGATGCCGCCGGTCAGCCAGCTCTCGTTGCGGAACACCAGGAAGGCGAGGGTGGAGAAGGCGAGCGTGACGAAGGCGAGGTAATGGTGCTGCACGCGCAGCGCCGGATAGCCGAGCACCCAGCCGACCGTAAAGCTAAGCGCAATGGCGACCACGATCGCGGCAGGCAACGGCCAGCCATGGGTCGTCATGATCGCAGCGGCGTAAGCGCCGATGCCGACGAAGGCGCCCTGCGCCAGCGAGACCTGGCCGGCGTAGCCGAGCGTGAGATTGAGCCCCATCGCCGCGATCGTCATCACGGCCCACTGACTCAGGATGAACAGGCCGTAGCGGTTGAAGTTCATGGGAACGACGATCAGCGCGGCGATGACGATGAGCCCGAGTGCAATCTTCAGAGGCTTGGCAAATCCGGTCATACCGTGCGCTCCTCGGCGCGGCCGAGCAGGCCCTGGGGGCGGAACAGAATGACGATGATCAGAACGAGCATCGGCACTGCCGCGCGATATTGCGTCGAGACGTAGGCAGCCGCGAGATTGTCGAGCACCCCGATCAGGAGGCCGCCGGCGATCGCGCCGCGCACCTGGTTGAAGCCGCCGACGATCGCGGCGATGAAGGCGGCCTGGCCCAGCACCTCGCCGGAGGAGAATTTCGCCAGATAGATCGGCGTGATCAGGAGCGAAGCCAGCGCGACCAGGAAGGCGTTGATCAGGAAGGTCAGGAGGATCATCCGCTCGACCGGCACGCCGATGATGCGCGCCACCGTCGGGTTCTGCGCTGCTGCCTGCATCTGGTGGCCGAGCGAAGTGCGGTTCAGAAGCGCGGTCAGCCCGACCACCGCGAGAATGGCGACGACGAGCACACCGATGCTTTGCAACGAGACGGCATGTCCAAAGACAGAGATGTCACCGGTCGGGACGATCGAGGGGAAGGGCGACGCCTCGGCGCTGAAGAACTGCTTCACGGCTTCCTTGATGCCGATTGCGAGGGCCATGGTGGCGATCGCCAGCGGCAGCACGCCATGGCGCATCATCGGATCGACCAGCAGCATCTTGAAGGCGAGGCCGAGCAGGATCATCGAGAGCAGGATGCCGAGGATGATGGCGAGCCAGAACGGCGCCCCCACATGCATCGCCGCCAGCATCAGAAACGCCGGCAGCATCACGAATTCGCCCTGCGCGAAATTGATGGTCTGCGAGGTCTGCCAGAGCAGCGTGAAGCCGACCGCCACCAAAGCGTAGATGGCGCCTGTTGCAAGTCCTGCGACCAGAAGATCGAACAGATTGGACATGAGTTTTCTTGGATCGTTTAGAGCCCGATTGAACTGGATCGACGCGAATTCAGGTCCATCGCTCCCTCTCCCCGCTCTGCGCGGGGAGAGGGGTAGGGCACAAGCTCACTTCAGCTTCGGCAGCACCTGCTTCACGACCTGCTTGCCTTCCACGACCTCGACCAGGAAGCTCTGGCGGTCGATGTCGCCGTTCTGGTCGAAGGTGACGTCCATCAGGATGCCCGGCTCCTCGGAAGCCTTGATGGTCAGGCCGTGCAGCGTGTCGGCGAACGCCTTGGAGTCGACCTTGCCCATCTTCTCGGTGGTGGCCTTCACCATGTAGACGGCGAGGTAGCCCTTCAGGCCGTTGTGGTCGGGCACATAATTGTACTTCTTGGAGAACCGATCGCGGAAGCCCTTGATCAGGTCGACCGGCGCGTCGGTGGTGAGGCCGACATGGCCGCGCGCGCCGTTGGCGGCATCGCCGGCAAGCTCGATCACCTTCTGGCCGATCAGCGTGGTCTCGCCCATCAGCGGCGCGGTGACGCCCTGGCGCTTCAGCTCTTTGAGGATGCGCGCGCTCTCTTCTTCATTCAGATAGACGAACACGGCGTCCGGATTGGCGGCCTTGATCTTGCCGACGTCGGCGGCGAAGTCGGCCTGGCCGGCTTCGGTCGAGAGATCGGCGACGACCTTGGAGCCGAGGCGGTCGAGCTCCTTGACGATCACGTCACGTCCGCCGCGGCCGAAGTCATTATTGACCCAGACCACCGCGACCGTCTTCGCCTTCATGTCGTCGTGGATGTATTTTGCGACCTTCGGCATCGAGGATTGCTGGCCGAACGAGGTGCGGAACAGGAACTTGTTGCCTGCCTGCGTCAGCTCGGCGGCCTCGCCGCCCATGATCTGCGCGATGCCGGCTTCGGCGGCGAGCGGCGCGGTGACCTTCACCGAGCCGGAATAGCCGGGCCCGAGCAGCACATAGGGCTCGGCGTCGAGCGCCTTCTGCACCTGCGCGCGCGCCACGCCCGGGTTGGACTGCGAGTCGGCATGCGTGACCTCGAGCTTGCGGCCGAGCACGCCGCCTTTGGCGTTGATCTCCTCGATCGCGAGATCGATGCCGTTCTTCCAGTTGGTGCCGACGGTAGCGCCGCCGCCAGACAGCTCGGCGACGTCGGCCAGCTTGATCGGCTGCGCGAAGGCGCTCGTTGCCATGGCAACCGCAAACAGGGCGCCCAGTAATGTTGATTTCATCTCACTCCTCCGGTTTCTCTTCAGTTATGCAAGCGGCCTTGTGTCCGGCCGCTTTCCGTCAAGCTGCCTGATAGGCGGCACTGCGCGCCGCCATCACGGCGTCAAAAGCCTCTCCCATGACCTCGGTCGATGGGGCAAGGCCGGTGAACAGTTCGAAGGCGTCCGCAGCCTGGTAGATCGCGAGCTCGCGCCCGGTCATGATCCGCGCACCCTTGGCCTGCGCGGCCGCGAGCAGCGGGGTGATCAGTGGTGAATAGACGGCATCGGCGACCCATAGGTCTGCACGCAGCAGCGCCGTCGGCACCGGCGTGTCCCGGTTCGGCAGCATGCCGACCGGCGTGCCGTTGATCAGGCCGGTTGCGCCCTCGAGCGCGTCCTCGATGCTCGATGCGACCCTTGCGCCGTTCGCGGTCAGGAGCGAGGCGAGCTTCTCGGCCCGCGCCGGCTCGCTGTCGACGATGCGGATGTCGGAGACTTGCTGGCTCGCCAGCGCAAAGGCGATGGCCTTGCCGACGCCGCCGGCACCGATCACGGCGACCGCATTGCCCGCTTGCGCCAGCAGCGGCGCCACCGCGCGGGCAAACCCCGTAGTGTCGGTGTTGTGGCCGATCAGCCGGTCATCCCGGACGACGACGGTATTGACCGCACCCATGGCGGCTGCGCCCGGCGCAAGCTCGTCGAGCAGCGGCACCACCGCTTCCTTGTAGGGATAGGTGACGTTGACGCCGGCAAAGCCGAGGCGCCGCACCCCCTCGAGCATCATTCGGAGCCCGGCCGCATCCGCGCCGGCGACCTCGATGAGCTGGTAGTGGCCGCGCAGTCCCAGCGCCTCGGCGGCGCGCTCGTGCATGGCGGGGGAGGCGGAATGCTTAATCGGCGCGCCGATCAGGCCGGTGAGGAGTTTCTGAGGTGCGGCGGGTCGGCGCGTTGACATGATCCGGATTGGTCTTTGTGTGTGTTGCCACGCGGTGTTGCGCGGAAATCGGCAAAGCTCAAGCCCGACGATAGCCTGTCCCCTGCCTAACACAATTACCCATTCATCCTACAAACCTAACATGATGTTATTTTCTGCGCCCGCGTGCCGCGGTGCCTTTCTGTCCACTGCGCGAGGGCTCGACCGCGCGCATCTCGGCGCGAAGCTGCTCGATGAAATATTCGACGTGGAGCGAAAGCGGCGCACCGCGCTTGACCGCGATATAGGTGTCGAACCGCGTCGGCTCGGTGATCTTCAACAGCTCGATGCCGGGATAGCCGCCATGGGCGACCGTGAACTGGTCGATGATCGCGATCCCGAGCCCCGCCTTCACCAGCGCGCACACCGTGGTGCCGAAGCGGGCGCGGATCGTGATGTTGTAGTCGAGCCGGTGCCGGGCGAAAATCTCGGCCATGATCCGCCCGTAAGGATCGTTCGGATCGATGCCGATCAGCGGATAGCGCGTGATCTCGGCGGCCGAGACCTGCTTGCGGCCGGCGAGCTCATGGCCGGGCGGCACGATGCAATAGAGCTCACCGGAAGCGAGCGGCATGAAATCGAGGCCGGAATGTTCGAGGCGGTAGCTCATCGCGACGCACTCGCCGCGGCCGAGCATGAGATAGTCGATCGCCTCCTCGAGCTTCAGGATGTTGATATCGATGCCGATATCCGGATAGCGCCGCCGGACGCGCTCGATCGCGCGCGGTACCATCACCTGCGAGATGCTCGGTACCGAGCCGATCCGCAGCTCCGACAATCCGCCGCGGCCGATCTTGGAGATGATCTCGGAGAGATCGTCGACCTTCTTGTAGACGCCGTTGATCTGCTCGAAGATGTTTTCGGCCTCGGGCGTCGGGAAGTAGCGCCCGTTCTGGCGCTGGAAGAAGCGTATACCGAGCGAGCGTTCGGTGTATTTGACGAGACGGCTGATGCCGGGCGCCGAGACGTTCAACAGCTTCGCCGCGCCGCCAATGGTCCCCGTCACCATCACGGCGCGGATCACTTCAACCTGGCGCAGCGTCATCATGCTCTAGGACAATCCCGACCGACGATCGTGAGTGTCGATCATTTCACGACAGGCGTCATGTCATCCAGCGGAAATGCCTGTCAACGTGCACAAGTTCGGAATCTGTAATGCTCTCTCACGAGCGAGAAGGGAAAGCCAAAATTCGTGGTGAGATTGTTTCGATTAAAATTAGTGCGCTCGAATTGAAAAGCGGCCGTAGCTTGCGCGAGCCGCTCAACCGTGCGGTTGCTGCAACTGCGTTCTAGCGCACGGGCCCGTCGGGCGAAACGCTGTCAGGCAGCTCGGTGCGTTCGCTTTCCAGCACCTTGCGCGCGAACTCGATGATCTTGTGCTTGTTCGCGGTCTCGCGGACAGCGAAGAACACGCGGTTGAGTTCCAGGCCGAGCACGCTGTTGAGGGCGATGTTCTCATCTTCCATCGTGGCTTTCCCGCTCCAGACGATGGAGCTGTATCTTGACCCTCCCTCTTCCACAAGTAGATTGAATCTTTGAGAGCGTGCTACGGCCGTGAAACTACGGGGGCACGCATTGAGGCGATGGCCGAGTCGGGCTACAAAGCAATCGACGCAGCCAGGGGGCAGGAACGAACCAATGTCCGCCGTGGACTATGGCCGAGAAGCGCTCGATTTCATCGAAGGCCTGGAAGCCTACAGCAAGGTTCCGGATGCCATGGGCGCGCTCGAGACGGCGTTCGGTCGGTTCGGCTTCGAGACCATCATCGTGACGGGACTGCCGAACCCCGATCAGCGCTTTGCTCAGATGGTGCTCGCCAAGCGCTGGCCGCCGGAATGGTTCAGGCTCTACACCGAAAAGAACTACGACCGCGTCGATCCTGTGGTGCGGATGTGCCGGCAATCGGTCAATCCGTTCGAATGGTCGGAAGCGCCCTATGACAGCGAGGATGAGCCGGCCGCGGCCGAGGTCATGAACCGTGCCGGAGATTTCCGGATGTCGCGCGGCTTCGTCGTGCCGATCCACGGGCTCACGGGCTACGAGGCCGCAGTTTCGCTTGGCGGTGTCCATCTTGATCTCAATGCC
Source organism: Bradyrhizobium ingae (assembly GCF_055791185.1). Lineage (NCBI taxonomy): Bacteria > Pseudomonadati > Pseudomonadota > Alphaproteobacteria > Hyphomicrobiales > Nitrobacteraceae > Bradyrhizobium > Bradyrhizobium ingae. The sequence goes on along the minus strand of NZ_JBVUBB010000015.1, from coordinate 138,638 downwards.
CGCAGCAAGCCGGCGCTACATCTGATGGCGATGTACGGATTCGAGCGCATCCGTCGTCTGCTCGATCCGCGCTCCGCGGCGCCCGCGCTGCTCACGCCGCGCGAGCGTGAGGTACTTGCCTGGGCGTCGCAAGGTAAGTCCGCCTGGGAGATCGGCGAGATCCTGCACATCACGCAGCGCACCGCGGAAGAGCATCTTGCAACCGCTGCGCGCAAGCTCGGTGCCGTCAACCGCACGCATGCGGTCGCGCTGGCAATTCGCAGCAAGATCATCAATCCGTAAGCACCGCACTGGGAAATTTCCCAATACCGGGTCTCCACCTTTTCGCGGACTCTGCCCTCATCTCCGAAGGATGGGGGGCGTTCATGATCCACGCAATTTCTGCGGTCAATCGTCACCTCTACGAAGATGTCGTCGAGCAGCACTTCCACCTGCGCCACGACATCTTCGTCGATGAACGAAGGTGGGAGACGCTGCGCAAGCCCGACGGTCGCGAGATCGATTCCTACGATGACGAGGACACGGTCTATTTGCTGGCGCTGGAAGACCGCCGCGTGGTTGGCGGCCATCGGCTCTATCCAACGACCAAGCCGTCGATGATGAGCGAGGTGTTCCCGCATCTGGCCGCGGTGCGCGGCTACCCCGTCGATCCGCTGATCTGGGAGTGGTCGCGCTACTTCGTCGTGCGCGACCGCCGTGACGGTGTTCTCAATCTGCAACTGATGGCGGCGGTGCAGGAGTTCTGTCTCGACCAGGGCATCGCCCAGGTCAGCGCCATCATGGAGACGTGGTGGCTGCCGCGGTTCCAGGAAGCCGGCTTCGTCATCACGCCACTGGGACTGCCGGCGGTTGTCGACGGCGCCTGGACCATGGCGGCCACGATCGACATCCGCCAGGAGACGCTCGATGCCCTCCACGAGCGCATCGGGACGACCGCCATCGTACGCCAGGACGGCCCACGCCTTGACGCCGTCGCCCGTGCCAACATTTGCGGCGGTGCAGCCGCGCAACGAAAGATTGCCTGAGATGTCGAACATGATGCGAGACGCCCAGATCATCGCGAAACTGAAGATGAAGACGAAGGAAAAGAATCTCGGCTACATGTCCGACATGGCACTCGAGCTCGCGCAGATGGCTGACGATTCCGGTCATGCCACGCTTGCTTATCTGTTCCGCATGGCGGCGCTCGAAGCCTCCACCGCCGACACCGACGATCTTGCACACCAGATGACGTCGCACTGAATCGTCTAGCTCGATACCTCTTCTCGCTCTCTCCGCTAGCTGCGGGGAGAGCGATGAGTTGTAAGAGTGCGCGAGCGGCAACCTGACCGTTCATCGCCGACGCCTCGGTCCGCAAGATGCGGCAGGTTGTCCCATTCCTCTGCAGCCACTTTCCGGCAAGGCGCGTTCAGCGCGCATCGGTCGAGATGCAACAAAGTGCATGTCGGGCGCAGAATCGCTCTTGCGTCGGAACGATACTGCCGTTACCGATTTTGCCTTGAAAAGGCGGGGGAGCTCTTTCACTGATGGCGGCCGTGTTCGAACATCGGCGCAACGTGATGCGTGGCTGAAAGAGCCTCGATGCTGCTCGTCGTCGAACAATTCCTCAACGGATTGCAGTTCGGGCTGCTTCTCTTCCTGCTGGCTGCCGGGTTGACGCTCGTGTTCGGGATCATGGATCTCGTCAATCTTGCGCACGGCTCGCTCTATATGATGGGCGCGTATTTCGCCGCGACCTTCGTGGCCTGGACCGGCAATTTCCTGCTGGGCGCGCTGCTCGCGCTGGGCGCGACGCTCCTGCTCGGCATCGTGCTCGAAGTGGTGGCGCTCCGGCATCTCTATGGACGGGACCATCTCGACCATGTGCTCGCGACCTTCGGCCTCATCCTGTTCTTCAATGAAGCGGTGCGGCTGATCTGGGGTCCGGCGGGCCTGGCGTTGCCGCTGCCGGCGTGGCTCACGGTGCCGGTGCCGATTCTGCCCGGCATTCACTATCCCGCCTATCGCCTCGCCATCATCATGGTCGCACTTCTGGTCGCGCTGCTGCTTTATCTCGGCGTGATGCGCACACGCATCGGCATGCTGATCCGCGCCGGCGCTTCCAACCGCGAGATGATCGGCGCGCTCGGCATCAACATCAAGCTGCTCTACACGCTGGTGTTCGGCTTGGGCGCTGCACTTGCGGGCCTTGCCGGGCTGATGCAGGCGCCGATCCTCACTGTGCAGATCGGCATGGGCGAGAACATCCTGATCCTCGCCTTCGTCATCATCGTGATCGGCGGCATCGGCTCGATCCGCGGCGCATTCCTCGCCGCAATCTTCGTCGGCATGATCGATACGCTCGGCCGCGCCTTCCTGCCCAATCTGTTGCGGCAGGTGCTGAGCGGCGCCGCGGCCTCCACCGCCGCGCCCGCGCTGTCCTCGATGCTGATCTATCTCTTGATGGCGATCGTGCTGGTGGTGCGGCCGGAGGGGCTGTTTCCGGCCAATCGTCGATGAAGGCTTTGAGCGCGAGCAAGGCCGTCACGGCCCTGTTGCTGGCAGGCCTCGTGCTGCTGCCGCTCTATTCGCAACTGTCCGGTAACATCTTCATCCTGACGGTGTTCACCCGCATCGTCATTCTTGCGCTGGCAGCCGCAAGCCTCAACCTCATCATGGGCTATGGCGGCATGATGAGCTTCGGCCACGCCGCCTATCTCGGCATCGGCGGCTATGCGGTGGGCATCCTGGCGCAGGAAGGCGTCGGAAGCGGCTTCATCCAGTTTCCGGTCGCGCTGGCCGCATCCGCGCTGTATGCGCTCGTCATCGGCGCGCTGTCGCTGCGCACCCGCGGCGTCTATTTCATCATGATCACGCTCGCCTTCGCGCAGATGGCCTACTACGTGGCCTCCGGCCTTGCGCGCTACGGCGGCGACGACGGACTCACCGTCTACAAGCGCAGCGATTTTTCCGGGCTGATCGATCTCTCCAGCCGTGTGCAGTTCTACTATCTCTGCCTCGCCTGCCTGTTCGGTGTCATCTTGTTGATCTGGCGCATCGTCAATTCGCGCTTCGGGCTCGTCGTGCAGGGCCTGCGCTCGAATGAGCAGCGCATGCAGGCAATCGGCTTTCCGGCCAAGCGCTACCAGCTCGTCTGCTTCGTCATATCCGGCACCATGTGCGGCCTCGCCGGGGCGCTGCTCGCCAACAACACCGATTTCGTCAGCCCGGCCGTGATGTACTGGACCCGCTCCGGCGACCTCATGGTGATGGTGATCCTGGGGGGCATGGGTACGCTGTTCGGCCCTGTCCTGGGCGCGGTGGTGTATCTGCTGCTGGAAGAATTCCTGTCGCAGATCACCGAATATTGGGCGCTGATCATGGGCCCGCTGCTATTGCTGATCGTGCTGTTCGGCCGTGGCGGCATCATGGGTGTGCTGGGGAGGGCCGGCCGTGGCTGAACCGCTGCTCCGCGTCGAAAAGCTGGTACGCCGCTTCGGCGGCATCACCGCGACGGACAACGTCTCACTCGACGTCGCGGCCGGCGAACTTCACGCCATCATCGGCCCGAACGGCGCCGGCAAGACCACGCTGATCAGCCAGCTCACCGGGCATCTCGAGCCGCATTCCGGCAGCGTCTCGCTCGGTGGCCGCGACATTACCTATTTGCCCGCCTATCGCCGCTGCGCGCTCGGACTCGCGCGCTCGTTCCAGATCACCTCGCTGCTGCTCGACTTCACCGCCGCCGATAATGTCGCGCTGGCGGCGCAGGCGCATGCCGGCACCTCGTTCCGCTTCTTTGCCAATGCGCGGCAGGAGCGATCCTTGCGCGATGCCGCACACGCCGCACTCGATCGCGTCGGCCTGTCGCATCGCGCCGACGTCGTGGTGAGCAGGCTCAGTCATGGCGAGCGGCGCGAGCTCGAGCTTGCGGTGGCGCTCGCGAGCAAGCCGAAGATCCTGCTGCTCGACGAGCCCATGGCCGGCCTCGGCGTCACCGAATCCCAGCGCATGGTGAAGCTGCTTCAGGATCTGCGGAAAGAAGTCTCAATCGTGCTGGTCGAGCATGACATGCCGGCGGTGTTCGCGCTCGCCGATCGCATTTCGGTGCTCGTCTATGGCCGCGTCATCGCCTCCGGCGATCCGGCCGCGATCCGCGGGAACGACGAGGTCAAGCGCGCTTATCTCGGCGATCAGCATGTGGTGACGCGCCATGGCTGATAGTGGCACCCTGCTCGAAGTCGACGCCATCGAGACTTGCTACGGGCTCTCCCAGGTGCTGTTCGGCCTGTCGCTGTCTATCAAGGCGGGAGAGATGGTCTCGTTGATGGGCCGCAACGGCATGGGCAAGACGACCACCATCCGCTCGATCATGGGCCTGACGCCGGCGCGCGCCGGCGCGATCCGCTTTGCAGGTTCGGAGGTGCGCCAGCTTCCGTCCTACAGGATCGCAAAGCTTGGCGTCGGTCTCGTGCCCGAGGGACGCCAGATCTTTCCAAATCTCACCGTGCGCGAAAATCTAGTCGCGGCCGCTGCCGATCGCTTCGGCAGCGGCAATCCCTGGACGCTCGCTGCGATCTACGTTCTGTTCCCGCGCCTTGCCGAGCGCGCATCCAACATGGGCAACCAGCTCTCCGGCGGCGAGCAGCAGATGCTCGCCATCGGCCGCGCGCTGATGACGAATCCAAAGCTCCTGATCCTCGATGAAGCGACCGAAGGGCTAGCTCCGCTGATCCGTGAGGAAATCTGGAATTGCCTGTCGCTGCTCAAGAAGCGCGGCCAGTCCATCCTCGTCGTCGACAAGAATGTCGACCACCTCGCCCGTATCTGCGACCGCCACTACATCATCGAGCGCGGCAAGACAGTGTGGAGCGGGACCTCGGACGAGCTGACCGCCGAGCCGGAGCTGCAACACCGGTATCTCGGAATTTGAAGCGTTCCTCGGTGCTGCCACCTACGCGGACCGGCAGCACGTCTTCGAGGAATTCCAGTTTCGAGGTCCTCCAAATCGATCGCAGAGGTCTTGAGTGCGCCGTCGCTGCCCGTAAAAGTTCGCGGCGTAGCGAATTCGATGCAAGACTTCGATGATCATATTGTCGGGCGGCGTGAGGACGACGTTGACGCCACGCGGCCCGGCGCTTCGATGGCGACGCAATGGCTGGACTTCCCAGGCTGCCTGTTTGTGAGAGGTGAGTTTCAAGCCGCAGCCGGCGTCGACCGGCGTGCGATCGCGACGCCGGGCTTGTTCGTCTCGGTGGCGTTCGGCGACGGGAAAGGCCGCGGCAATTTGGCGCACGGTCGGGCTTACGGAAAGCAGATCACGGCAATCGCCGTCCGCGAAGCTACTGCAGTCGCGCGCCTGATCCCGTGTGATGAAAGGCCAGCGATAGGCCTGGCGTTGCCCCAAGCTTCCATCGATGGCCTTGGTCTCGAGCATGATGTCCGGGCATTGTTCGGGAAAGACGAGTCCCGCGCGGTCTCCTTGAAGGCATCGCCGCGCATACAGGCCATCGCGGCCGAAATGTTCTCGCCGCCGATCGCCGGAAGCGCCGCAAGATTGTTGCTGTCGGCACACGCCGCGGAGATCATCGTTCATGCGCTGGTCGGTGAGCGTGGCCGGATCGATCCGGCAGCCGATCTCCAGCGGATGCGGTTGCAGTCGGTCAAGGCGCGGATGGACGCCGATCTGGCCCACCCCTGGAGCATCGACGAGCTGGCGCGGAACGCCGGACTGAGCCGCCGTTCGTTCAACCAGAGATTCCAGATGGCGTATGGCGAAAGCGCGATCGAATATTTGAGGGCGCGCCGGCTGGATGCCGCACGTGCCCTTCTGATTCATCAGCGATTGTCAGTCACCGAAGCGGCCTATCGCGTCGGCTATGCCCATCCGGCAAATTTCGCAACCGCCTTCCGCAGACGCTTCGGCTATTCGCCGAGCTGCTGCCAGTAGCAGAGTTCGACTGAGCGCGCGGACGTTCTGCACGCACCTGCATGCGTCTGCACGACCTATCCATCTCGTCGGCAGCGAAGGTCTTTCCGTTCGCAGGCTTGAGAAGCTCCACGTGGAATCAAAGGTGATTTGCGCGCCCGCAAAGGCGGTGCGCGCCGCGATCTGATTACTCCCCAGTCGTTCGAAGATGGAACTCGGGGACGACGATGAGACGCGAGGACGGGCATAAGTTGGCTTGGGAGCGGGTGGTGAGATCAGGCCTGGGCCTGGGGATGGCCGGCCTCGGAGTGCTCCTGCATTCAACGCCGTCGATCGCGCAGATAGCCGAGTCGAGATCCAGCCCGAGCGCGGGGAGCTCATTGCCTCCCGTCACGGTGGATGCACCCGGACAGGCGCGTCCGCGCGCCCAGCGAGCTTCGCAGTCGCCGCGCGGGCGCAACCCGACGCAGCGCAACGCCGGGCCCGTGGATACCAGAAATCCAAACGCGCGTGAGGCCGGCGCCGGTCGCGGCAATGTGTCAAGCGAGAGCAGCTACGTTGCGGGCACGAGCTCGGCAGGGACGAAGACGAACACGCCATTGCTCGAAACGCCGCAGTCGATCTCGGTCGTGACGCGCAAGGAGCTCAACGATCGCGCCGTGCAGACGCTGACGGAGGCGGTCGGCTACGAGCCGGGCGTCCGTATCGATGCTGCCGGCTATGATCCCCGCTTCGATTCGGTCTCAATCCGCGGTTTCGACATCACCTATAACGGCACCTATCTCGACGGACTGCGCCTCGTCGGTGCCGGTCTCGGCGTGTTCAAGACGGAGCCTTATGGCGTTGACAGCATCACCGTCGTTCGCGGGCCGAGCTCAGCGCTTTATGGCCTCGGCTCTCCCGGTGGACTGATCGATCTGCAGAGCAAGCTGCCGACCAGCCAGCCGTTTCACGAGGTGCAGACCCTGTTCGGCGACCGCAGTCGCTTTCAGGGCAATTTCGATCTTTCCGGGCCACTCGATGCCAGCGGCCAGTTTCTCTATCGGTTGACCGGGGTCGTTCGCGACGCCGACGTGTTCGTGCCTGGCGGCAAGGATGATCGCGTCTATGTGGCGCCAGCCGTCACCTGGAAGCCCGATCAATCGACGTCCTTCACGGTCCTCGGTGCCTACCAGAAATCGAAGACGCCGGGGTCGATGTTCACCTACTCTTCGGGGACCGGGACGACCACCGACATCTACACTGGCAGTCCCTCCTACAATTCGCTGGATCAGGAGCAGGGGCGCGTCGGCTACATCTTCGAGCATGCGTTCGACAACAGCGTCACCGTCCGGCAGAAGTTCCGTTACACGGATGTGGACGCGGTCACCCGCTATGTCGGATTTCTCGGTGCTCCCGTGGGCGACGTCGTTTCGCGCTATACCGGCTATGTCCACGACAGGCTGCAATCCGCCATCGTCGACAACCAGGTCGAGGCCAAGGTCGCTACGGGACCTGTGCAGCATACCCTCCTGATCGGTACCGATTACACCTGGTCGAAATTCTCTGACATGCAGGGATTCGGCTTCGGCGTGTCCGATCTCAATCTGGCCGCGCCGGTCTATGCGCCCGAATCCATTCCTGATCCGGCGATCTCGTCCTCGACGGCAGAGCGGCAAATCCAGTCCGGCGTCTATGTCCAGGACCAGGCCAAGCTCGATCGCTGGATCCTGACGCTGAGCGGTCGCAGTGACTGGGTGCGCACCGCGGGCGAGGATTTGTTCGCGGTGACCCGGCAAGTGCAGTCCGATCAGGCCTATAGCGGGCGAGCCGGGCTGACCTACGTGTTCGATTCCGGCGTCGCGTCCTACGTTGCCTATTCGACGTCGTTCTTTCCCAATCTCGGCGTCGATCCGTCCGGCGCCTTCTTCAAGCCGACCACCGGCCGGCAGACCGAGGTCGGTGTGAAGTATCAGCCGCCCGGTACCAGGAGCTTCATCACCGCCGCCGTCTTCGACCTCACCCAGGATGGCGGCCTCGTGACGACGGGGACGGGGGTCACGATCCAGCGCGGCGAGATTCAAAGCCGCGGCTTTGAATTGCAGGGGCTTGCGAGTCTCGGCGGTGGTTTTGATATCACCTCGTCGTACACCTATCTCGACATGGTCACCAAGCAGGCTGCGGACAGCTCGACGCTCGGTAAGTTTCCATCCGGCAACCCCCCGCACACCGCGACGTTGTGGGGCAACTACGCCCTGCCGTTGGCCGGTCCGTTCGCCGGCTTAAGCGTCGGCGCAGGCGTGCGCTACATGTCCTGGAGCTTTGGCGACGACGAGAATACCTTCAAGAACAGCGCGGTCACCCTGGTCGATGCGGCGTTGAAATATGATCTTGGCCAGACGGCGAAGGAATTGAAGGGCGTGCAATTCCAGGTCAATGCCAAGAACCTGTTCAACCTGCACTACACTACGTGCCAGGTCGGATATTGCTACCGCGGTGCGCCGCTGACCGTTATCGCGACGCTCGGCTACCGCTGGTGAATGGACCGTTTCGGTCCGGCGGCCAGTATGAGCCTCCGGGTCGAAACCCTGACATCGGGTCAATCCCTCTTACCTAAGGGACGCTCGTGGCCCTCAGCGCGACAGGCGGTGCACGCCGATTTCGATCAGGGTGGTGCGGCAGGACAGGCGGTAAATCAGGCTGAACAATTGACCCCACATGACCGAACTCCATGGTCTGATCACATGATCGCAGGCTAGCGCTACAGTCTTTCAGCCGGTTTTCGAGGGATGCGGAAAATGGCTTCGTCCGGCGGCGACGTGATGTCGTCGGAACAGTCGGGACGAAGTCGCTTCACAGGCGTGTGAGGCTTGGCGCTCTCCGTCCCCTCTTTCCGGGTTCGGTCCTGGGGACCGCCACGAATGACGGTCACTAGGCTAGAACATCTCGAAATATTCGCGATGCTCCCAGTCGGTCACCTCGGCCAGGAAGCGGTCGATCTCGGCATTCTTGATGTGGGTGTAGTAGTCGATGAACTCGGCCCCCAGCTTCTCGCGGAAGAATGGGTCGTCCTTCAGCGCGCCGACGGCGTCGCGCAGGGATTTTGGCAACGGTGGCGCCTTGGTCTCATAGGGCGTGTCAGCCGACGGGCCGGGATCGAGCTTGCGGTCGACACCATCCAGCCCCGAGAGGATTTGCGATGCCATGTAGAGATAGGGATTGGCGGCGGGTTCGCCGATGCGGTTCTCCAGCCGGGTCGCCGGATCATTTGCACCGCCGAGCACGCGGATCATCACGCCGCGATTGTCGCGGCCCCAGATCGCGCGGTCCGGCGCCAGCGAATAGGAGCGATAGCGCTTGTAGCCATTGATGGTCGGCGTGGTGAAAACGGCGGAGGCGCGGGCATGATCGAGCAGGCCAGCGAGCCAAGCGCGGCCGAATTCGCTCAGCGGCTGACCGGTCTCTTCCGCCATGAACTGGTTCTCGGCCGTCGCGCGCGAGACGATCGACTGGTGCAGATGCCAGCCGCTCGCGAACACGTTCGGCAGTTTTGGCCGGCACATGAAGGTGGCGTGATAGCCGTGACGGCGCGCGATCTGCTTCACGGCAGAGCGGAACAGCACCATGTTGTCGGCAGGCTCGATGCCCTTCTTCGGCTGGAAGGTGAACTCGCACTGGCTCGGCCCGAACTCGACCTCGACGGAGCGCAAGGGAAGCCCGAGCGCGACGATATCGCGGCGCAGGATCTCCAGCACCGGCTCCATCTGATCGAAACGTTGTTCGGTGAGGTATTGATAGCCGTGGCTGAGCAGGCTCACCGAGGGCGGCGTGCCGGGCTGGCCGGCATCTTCAGCGCGCATATGTGCGTCGTCGAGCTTGAAGATGTGGAATTCCACTTCGAGGCCGGCGACGAAATCATGACCGCGCGCGCCGAGCTCGTCGAGCACGCGCTTGTAAAGCCCGCGCGTTGCGAACGGCACCGGCCGCCCGTCATTGAAATGGAGATCGCACAGCAGCCAGCCCGTAGTCGGCGCCCAGGGCAGCACGCGGAACGTGGTGGGATCGGCGACCATCAGCACGTCGGCCGCGCCCTCCATCTCCTTCATGCCGAAGCCGCCGCCCGATGTGAACACCGGAAACACCGTGCGGTGCGAGGTGTCCTTGGCGAGCATGGTCGTGGTGATGGAGCAGCCGCTCTCCAGCGACGCGATCGCCTCGGCCGCGATGATGGTCTTGCCGCGCAGGATGCCGTGCTGGTCGGGGAAAGCGAGGCGGACGACTTCGAGGTTCTTCTCCTCGATCATCCGCCGCACACGCAGCGCGGCGTCCTTCTGCTCAGCCGACCAAAGCCCGTGACGCGCGACGAAAGTCACTTTGATAGTTCCTTCTCGCTCGGCGAAAGTATAGCCCGCGCTGTCATCGTCCGCGAAAGCGGACGATCCAGTATTCCAGAGACGGTCGTGTGTCCACGAGAAGCCGCGGCATACTGGATGCCCCGCTTTCGCGGTGCATGCCAGCGGAGAACGTGGAGCCTCCGTCGTGTCCCGCCGACGCGAAACGGCATCGTCACTCCGCCGCCGTCAGCCGGTGCACGTTATCGGCAATGTCCTTCGGCACCGGGGCCATCCAGGGGGCGCCGCGCCTGCGCTTGACGTCGACTTCCATCCAGTAGGTCTCCCAGCCCTGGGTCGGCCCGATGCCGTCCATGGTCGCCGGCCCCGGGATGCTGCGTGCGTTGCCGTCGTCGAGAAACAGCATCGGCTTCTCGCCGCCCATAACTTTCTCGATCTCCTGCCGCAGCAGGCGGCGATATTGCGCGATCGCCTTGTCGCTCTGCCCGAGATGCTCCTTGGTGCGATCCTGGATCGCGCCCATCGATTCCACCGCCCACTGGTCGTGGACGTTGATGTCGGTGCCCATGCCGGTATAGGTCGCGGTCTGCTGTTCGTGCGGATCAAATCCGTAATCGTTGGCCTTGTTCTTGCGTGATTTGTAATCCGGCAGCTCATAGAGTTCGAGCCGCTGGTCGCGCATCTTCTGCTTGTCGACCGGATTCGTGTAGCTGGTGAAGATCGCGTACCAGTAGCAGTTCTCGTCATCGACCGGCACGTGCCACTGCGTGATCGTCATCTCCGTGCTCATCGGGATAACGAAGCCGTGCGGGAAAAGCTGGTTGGTGACGCGCACATGGGTGCGCTCGTCGTCGATCTCGCGCAGCGCAATCAACCGCAGCCCGTACTCGGTGTGCTCGACATTGATGATCGGGCGGTCGTATTCGCGCAGGATTTTGGTCATCGGCAGGTCGCTGCCGGCAGATGCGCCGCGGAACTGCTTGCCGTAGGCGGTCGAGGTGTCCTCGTCCTCGAAGAAGCGGTGCAGATAGGAGGCGTGCGCGGGATCGATGCCGACCTCCAGCGCCTGGAGCCAGTTGCAGGCCATGTGGCCCTTGAAGGCAAAAGTGTGCGTGCCCGGCGCGACGAAGCAGTCGAGCTCCGGAAAAGCGGGCGGGGCGCCCTCGCCGAGAAAAGCCCAGAGGATGCCGCTCTTCTCCACCACGGGATAAGAGCGCTGGCGGATGTTCTGGCAGAGCTTTGAATCCTTCGGCTCGGCCGGCGTCTCGATGCACTGCCCCGCCGCATCGAACAGCCAGCCATGGAAGGCGCAGCGCAGACCGCCATTCTCGAGCCGTCCGAAAGCGAGGTCGGCGCCGCGATGCGCGCAGTGTCGGTCGATCAGGCCGTAGCGGCCGCTCTCGTCGCGGAACAGCACGAGGTTTTCGCCAAGCAGCTTGACTGGCCGCACCGGTCGTGCGCCCTCCAGCTCATCCACCAGCGCCGCCGGTTGCCAGTAGCTCCGCATCAGTCTGCCGCAGGGGTCTTTCGGCCCGGTGCGGGTGATCAGGTCGTTCTGCTCCTGGCTGATCATGGCGTTCGCGTCCTCTTTGCTCGAGCAAGCAAGTCCGGTGGGTGCACTTTTCCTTACCTCTCCCCGCGTGCGGGGTGGGAGTGCGCGAGCACGCCCGCCTAACCGAACTCTAATGCTCGCCTGTTGAACGAATGGGTGAATTATGGCACGCCCTGGCTTGGCAGCAAGCACTACCCAACGGGTCCTCGCAAACTGCTCCTCTCCCGGTTGAATGCAAAAAGAGGCGGGTTACGCTGGCGCTAACCCACCCTGCATTCCCGCTGCCTGTGCTATAATGCGCACGACACAAGAACCCCAGGGAGCATGCCATGCATACCATGGTTCCCAGCGATCGCGTCGAGCATGTCGCCGTCTTCGGACGCGACGGCGCAAAGCTCGGCACGATCGAGCGCCTGATGCTCGACAAGCTGAGCGGAACGGTCGCCTACGCCGTGATCAAGACCGGCGGACTGCTCGGCACGCATCACCATTACCCCGTCCAGTGGAGCGCGCTGAAATACGATCCGCGTCGCCAGGCCTTCCAGGTCGAGGTGACGCTGGATGAGCTGAGCGCCGGCCCGTGCGAGTTCGACGGCGAGGAGTTCGACTGGGGCGACCGGTCGCGAGCCTATCAGCACCCGAACTACTGGTCGGTGTAGCTGGGCTGTGTCGGGTGGGTTAGCCGAAGGCGTAACCCACCACTTCTGTAAACGCGGAAACGAAAGAGGTGGGTTACGCTTCGCTAACCCACCCTACGACCTGTTTGCATGCTGCCGCACTGACTAGGCTAGTTTCGTGCCTCGATGACCGACCGACGTGCAGCAAGGTAAGACCCACAATGACATTCTCCGGACTAGGCCTCCATCTCGGCAACCTCTCGCGGCTGTCGAACGCGCAGTCGCGCTCGATCAGCCCGGAAAATTTCACCGGCGAGAAAGGCAAGGGCGGCATGGCCGTCGATGGCCCGGCGGCGCCGCAGGCGCGTGACCTCGGACGAGGCTGGAAGATCTCGCCCTATGTCGTCATCGAGCCTGGCGCGACCTTCGCGCTTGCCGATATCGAAGGCGCGGGCGCGATCCAGCAGATCTGGATGACGATTTCGCGCGGCCGTCTGCGCCGCTCCATCCTGCGCATCTATTGGGATGACCAAACGCAACCCAGCGTCGAATGCCCGGTCGGCGATTTCTTTGCCTGTGGCTGGGAGGAATTTGCGCAGGTCTCCTCGCTTGCGGTCTGCGTCAATCCGGGCCGCGGCTTCAACTGCTATTGGGAAATGCCGTTTCGCAGGCGCGCCCGCATCACGCTGGAGAATCGCAACGAGGAGGCGCAGACCATCTACTACCAGATCAACTACACGCTGACGGACGTGCCGGAAGATTGCGCCTACTTCCACGCCCAGTTCCGCCGCAGCAATCCGGTGCCGTACAAGGAGGTCCACACGCTGCTCGATGGTGTCGCCGGGCACGGCCACTATATCGGCACCTACATGGCCTGGGGTTCGAACAACAATGGCTGGTGGGGCGAGGGCGAGATAAAATTCTTCATCGACGGCGACGGTGAATTCCCGACCATTTGCGGCACCGGCACCGAGGATTATTTTGGCGGCGCCTATAATTTCGATCCGCGCGTGCCGTGGCAGCTCGCCAATCCCGGCGCGAGCAGCGGGCCAGCGTCGCGCTATCTCGAATTCACCACGCCTTATGCCGGCCTGCCGCAGGTGATCCGTCCCGACGGCGTCTACAAATCGCAACAGCGCTTTGGCATGTACCGCTGGCACATCCCCGATCCCGTGCGCTTCCAGAGCGATCTGCGCGTGACGATGCAGGCGCTCGGCTGGCGCTCCGGCGTGAAGGAGCCGAAATACCTGCCGTTGCAGGACGACGTCGCCTCAGTCGCGTTCTGGTACCAGACACTGCCGACGGCCCCGTTCCCGGAATTGCCGGGTGTGGATTATCTCGAGGTGGATTAGGCCCGGGACGCAATCGACGGCGCTTGTATGACGTACGCAGTCTACTCATCTCCGTCATTGCGAGCGCAGCGAAGCAATCCAGACTGTCTCCGCGGAAAGATTCTGGATTGCTTCGCTGCGCTCGCAATGACGATATGGCGTCAGCGAGACCTTCGTCGTCGCGCACCCTACAGCGCCACGCTGCGCAGCCCAAATGACCGCGCTTCGTTCTGAAGCACGGGCCGCACCGCATCGATCAGCCGCGCTGCTGCGGCGTCGACACTCAGCCCTGCCGTATCCACCACCGCCGTCGCCCGCGAATAGAGCGGCTCGCGACTGAGCAGGATGTTACGCAGCTCCGTCATTGCGGAGCGGTCGTCGGCCATCGGGCGCAGGTCGCCCTGGCGGCGCACGCGGGCCATGTGCTCTTCGGGCTCGGCTTTCAGCCAGATCGTGTAGAACGAGGACAGGATCTGGTCGAAGGTCAGTGGCTCCGAGACGATGCCGCCGCCGGTGGCGAGCACCATCAGCTCGTTGCGCGCAAGGAGCTGTTGCAGCGCCGCCTGCTCCATGCGGCGAAAGCCTTCCTGGCCGTAGAGCGCGATGATCTCGGCGATCGACAGCCCGTTCTGCTCCTCGATCGCCTTGTTGAGCTCGACGAAGCTCCAGCCGATCTTCTTCGCCAGGATCTTTCCGAGCGTGGACTTGCCGGCGCCGCGCAGGCCGATCAGCGCGATGCCGCAGAACGGCGCGCGCCGCGGCGCCGACGCGCTGCCGCCGGCGAGCAGGTCCTTGGCCTGCGCGATCTGGCCGGGCGTCGCCTTGCGCAGGAGATCGCGGAACATCTGCCAGTCCGGCGTAGGCTCGATTGTCGGCAACAAATCTTCCAGATGCGCGCCCATCGCATTCGACACGCGCCTGAGCAGCACGATCGAGACATTGCCTTTGCCGCTCTCGAGCTGGGCGATGTAGCGTTCGGAAATGCCTGAGACCTTGGCGAGCACCTTGCGCGACATGCCACGCAGTGCGCGCATAGTGCGCACGCGCTGGCCAAGCTGTTCGAGGAATTGGGATTCGGCGTCGGGACTTTCGGTCATTTGCTTTCTTTAGCGGATGTCCGGCGGCGCAATTATCGGAAACATAATGCCTGATGGCATTGACAGCAAGCCGACAGAGTGTCTTTCTATGAATTATAATTCAAAAATCGGGGGAGAAGTCCGTGAGCGAGGCATCCTACAACGCGGTGACCTGGCTGCTCGACCGTAACGTCAGCGAGGGCAGGGGTAGCAAGCTCGTCTTCGACGACACCGTCTCCCGTCTGACCTATGCCGAGCTTCAGCAACAGACCCGGCGCGCGGCGAACATGCTGCGCCGTCTCGGCGTCCGCCGCGAGGAGCGCGTGGCGATGATCATGCTGGACACGATCGATTTTCCGATCGTGTTTTTGGGCGGGATCCGCGCCGGCATCGTGCCGGTGCCACTCAATACGCTGCTGACCGCGGAGCAATACGCCTACATCCTCGCCGACTGCCGCGCACGTGTGCTGTTCGTCTCCGAGGCGCTCTATCCCGTCATCAAGGACATCGTCGGCCGGATGCCGGATCTCGAGCATGTCGTCGTGTCGGGTCAGAAGCAGAACGGTCACAAGCAACTTGCTGAAGAACTCACGGGCGAGAGCGACGATTTCGCGACCGCGGCAACGCATCCGGACGAGCCGGCGTTCTGGCTCTATTCGTCCGGCTCGACCGGCATGCCCAAGGGCGTGCGTCATCTGCACGCGAACTTGCAGGCGACCGCCGATACCTATGCCAAGAAGGTGCTGGGCATCCGCGAGGACGACGTGTGCTTGTCGGCTGCAAAGCTGTTCTTCGCCTATGGCCTCGGCAATGCGCTGACCTTTCCGATGTCGGTCGGCGCCACCACTGTGCTGAACACCGAGCGGCCGACGCCAGCGCGCATGTTCGAGCTGATGAACAAATACAACCCGACCATCTTCTATGGTGTGCCGACGCTATTTGCAGCCATGCTCAATGACGAAGCCGGCAAGCAGGAGCGCGGCGGCAAGGCCCTGCGCATCTGCACCTCCGCCGGCGAGGCACTACCTGAGTCGGTGGGCAATGCCTGGAAGGCGCGCTTCGGCGTCGACATCCTCGACGGTGTCGGCTCGACCGAGCTGTTGCATATCTTCCTGTCGAACGCGCCCGGCGACATCAAATACGGATCATCCGGCAAGCCCGTGCCGGGCTATGCAGTGCGGCTGGTGAATGAAGCCGGCCAGGATGTGCCCGACGGCGAGGTTGGCGAACTGCTGGTCGATGCACCCTCGGCCGGTGAAGGCTACTGGAACCAGCGCCACAAGAGCCGTCGCACCTTCGAAGGTCCGTGGACGCGCACTGGCGACAAATATGTCCGCGACGCCGACGGCCGCTACACCTTCTGCGGACGCTCCGACGACATGTTCAAGGTTTCCGGCATCTGGGTCTCGCCCTTCGAGGTCGAGAGTGCGCTGATCACGCACCCGGCCGTGCTGGAAGCCGCCGTCGTGCCCGAAGCCGATCCCGAAGGCTTGTTGAAGCCAAAGGCATTCGTCGTGCTGCGTCCGGGTACGAAAACGGTGGGTTTGCAGGAGATGCTGAAAGAGCACGTCAAGCAGAAGATCGGCCCCTGGAAATATCCGCGCTGGATCGACGTCGTGGAGTCCTTGCCGAAGACGGCAACCGGCAAGATCCAGCGGTTCAAGCTGCGCGAAGGGGCGAACTAGCTACAGGTCGTCAAGCCCGGGCATGACGACGGAGAAGAGTGACAGCATGACCAACCTCACCGCAACAGGCTTCCTCACCGTCGGCGACGCCAGCCTCGAATACAAATGGCTTGCGCCGAAATCCGCTGATGCGCCCACCATCGTCTTGCTGCATGAGGGGCTCGGCTCGGTCGGCTTGTGGGGAGACTTTCCGGAAAAGCTGCAAGCGGCGACCGGCGCCGGCATCTTCGTCTATTCCCGCGCGGGCTATGGCCAGTCGAGCCCTGTGACCCTGCCGCGGCCGCTCGACTACATGCATCGCGAGGCGCTGGATGTGCTGCCGAAGCTGCTCGACACGATTCCCTTCAACCGGGGCCTGTTGCTCGGCCATTCCGACGGCGCATCGATCGCGACTATTTACGCCGGTTCACATCAGGACCATCGCCTGCAAGGCATCGCGCTGGTCGCGCCGCACTTCATCGTCGAGGACATCTCGGTGAAGTCGATCGCCGAGATCAAGACGATTTACGAGACCACCGATCTCAAGGCAAAACTGGAGCGCTGGCACAAGGACGCCGACAATGCCTTCTACGGCTGGAACGGCGCCTGGCTCGATCCAAAATTCCGCAACTGGGATATTTCCGAGTACCTCGCTTATATCCGCGTGCCCATCCTGATCGTGCAAGGTGTGGATGACCAATACGGGACCATGCGACAGGTCGAGATTGCGCAGGAAGAGTGTTATTGTCCGGTAGATTTGAAAGTCATTTCAGAGGCGGGGCACGCTCCGCATCGTGAAGCGCCGAGGGCGACGCTTGACGCTATTGCAGAATTTGCCCAGGCGGCGTTGCGCGCCGACCGGGGCCTTGAGGGACATGCCGCATGAATCATCGGAGGCTCCGCTCCGATGATTGCGCGACCATTCGTGGCCGGCTCCTTGCCGTGGCCGCAATGGGCCTATGTGCCCGGTGAAACCGATCTCGACGCCGATTGCGAAACGCTTGACGTGGTCAAGGCGCTGGTGCCGCCGGCGTTCCGGGGCCATGTGCCGGCACGGCATCCGGCGCTGCGCTATGGGCTCGCGCTGAACGATCGCGGCTATTTCTGGGAATCGCAGGAGATCCTGGAAGCGGTGTGGGCGGCGGCTCCCCAGCGTGGCCGCGAGCGCATCCTGCTTCGCGCGTGCATCTATGTCGCCAATGCGAACCTGCGGCTGCGCATCGTCAGGCCGCATTCGGCCTCGCGCCTGTTCGGTGAGGCGCTGGAGGAGCTGCGGGAGCTGCGGACGCGCAAGGCGTCCGCAGGCGGCGGCTTCGTCGACCGTTTTCCGACGGAGGCGCTGGTCGCTCTTCTCCAGGCCAAGCTCGGTCGTCCCCTGCTCTCCAAGGCCGATTGGGTCCCGCTCGAGACGATCCCGCGCGCCTGAGCGACCATCATGAAGCAAAATGCATGTAAGATCCATCAAGGACTAGACGCGCGCCAAAATATGCATTATTGTGCATATAACGGTTAAAAACAGACGCGCATAATCAAAACTCAAGGGTGGCTCATGGCCGGGGAAGATCGTCGCCTCGCAGGCGGTGCGACATTCATCGATTTCCAGACCGATCCATCGCGCTACCGGCACTGGAAGCTCGCGGTCGAGGGCGACGTCGCGACGCTGACCATGGATGTCGACGAGAATGGCGGCCTGTTCGAGGGCTACCAGCTCAAGCTCAATTCCTACGATCTCGGCGTCGACATCGAGCTTGCCGATGCGATCCAGCGGCTGCGCTTCGAGCACCCGGACGTGAAGGTCGTCGTGATGCGCTCGGCCAAGAACCGCGTGTTCTGCGCCGGCGCCAACATCCGCATGCTCGCCGGCTCGACCCACGCCCACAAGGTCAACTTCTGCAAATTCACCAACGAGACCCGCAACGGCATGGAGGACTCTTCGGAGAATTCCGGCCAGCGCTTCATTACCGTCGTGAACGGCTCGGCTGCCGGCGGCGGCTACGAGCTGGCGCTCGCCACCGACCACATCATCCTCGCCGATGACGGCTCCTCTGCCGTGGCGCTGCCCGAAGTGCCGTTGCTCGCGGTGCTGCCGGGCACCGGCGGGCTTACGCGCGTCGTCGACAAGCGCAAGGTGCGCCGCGATCACGCCGACTTCTTCTGTACCATCGAGGAAGGCGTGAAGGGCAAGCGCGCCGTCGCCTGGCGGCTGGTCGACGAGATCGCGCCGAACTCCAAGCTCGAGGCGAAGATCACCGAGCGAGCCAAGGAATTTGCTGTCGCCTCGAAACGCAAGGGCAGCGGCAAGGGCATCGCACTGACGCCGCTCGAGCGCATCATCGATGAGACCAGTATCCGCTACGGCTTCGTCAGCGTCGATATCGACCGCGCCGCACGCATTGCGACCATCTCGATCAAGGCGCCGGAGGCCGCGCCGCCGGGCGATATCGACGGCATGATGGCGCAGGGCCCGTCCTTCTGGCCGCTCCAGGTGGCGCGCGAGCTCGACGATGCGATCCTGCACCTGCGCATCAACGAACTCGAGATCGCGATGCTCGTGTTCAAGAGCCACGGCGAGCGCGCCCATGTGCTTGCGTCCGATGCCTTCCTCGAAGCCAACAAGGCGCACTGGCTGGTCAACGAGGTCAGGCATTACTGGAAGCGCGTGCTCAAGCGAATCGACGTCACCTCGCGCACGCTGGTGACACTGGTCGAGCCGGGTTCCTGCTTTGCCGGCACGCTCGCCGAGCTCGTCTTCGCTGCCGACCGCTCCTACATGCTGATCGGCGCGCGCCAGGGTGACAACCGTCCGCCTCCGTCGATCGAGCTCTCCGCGATGAATTTCGGGCCCTATCCGATGAGCCACGGGCTGACCCGCCTGCAATCGCGCTTCCAGGCCGATCCGTCCGATGTGGAGCGCGCGGAAGCCACCGTCGGTACCAGCCTCGACGCCGAGGCGGCCGAGGAGCTCGGCCTCGTCACCTTCGCGCTCGATGACATCGACTGGGACGACGAGGTTCGCGTCTTCCTCGAGGAGCGCGCGAGCTTCTCGCCCGACAGCCTCACGGGCATGGAAGCGAGCCTGCGCTTCGTTGGTCCGGAGACGATGGAGTCAAAAATCTTCGCGCGCCTGACCGCGTGGCAGAACTGGATCTTCCAGCGCCCGAACGCGGTCGGTGAGGAAGGCGCGCTGCGCCGCTACGGCAGCGGCCAGAAGCCGAAATTCGATATGACGCGGGTGTAACGAATTTGCTGCGTCATGGCCGGGCTTGTCCCGGCCATCCACGTGCTTGGCTCAAGGAAGCAAGAACGTGGTGCCCGGCACAAGGCCGGGCATGACGGAAAGAGATCGCAAGGAGCACGGCCATGAACATGAACATCATGAACGTCGACTACTCGACCAAGATTCCCAACAACGTGAATCTCGCCGAAGATCGCCAGGTGCTCAAGGCGCTGGAGGGCTGGCATCCCGGCTACATGGACTGGTGGAGTGACATGGGCCCGGAGGGCTTCCAGGAATCGCTCGTTTACTTGCGCACCGCCTATTCGGTCGATCCGCGCGGCTGGGCCAAGTTCGACTATGTGCGCATGCCCGACTATCGCTGGGGCATTCTGCTTGCTCCGCAGGAAGAAAATCGCGTCGTGCCGTTCGGCGAGCACTATGGCGAGCCGGCCTGGCAGGAGGTCCCAGGCGAGCATCGCGCGATGCTGCGCCGCCTGATCGTGATCCAGGGCGACACCGAGCCCGCCTCCGTCGAGCAGCAGCGACATCTTGGCAAGACCGCGCCCTCGCTTTACGACATGCGCAACCTGTTCCAGGTCAATGTCGAGGAAGGCCGTCACCTCTGGGCGATGGTGTACCTGCTGCAGAAATATTTCGGCCGCGACGGCCGCGAGGAGGCGGACGAATTGTTGCGCCGTCGCTCGGGCGATGCGGATGCGCCGCGCATGCTGGGCGCCTTCAACGAGGCGACGCCGGACTGGCTGTCTTTCTTCATGTTCACCTATTTTACCGACCGTGACGGCAAGATGCAGCTGCACAGCCTCGCACAGTCGGGCTTCGATCCGTTGTCGCGCACCTGCCGCTTCATGCTGACCGAAGAAGCGCACCACATGTTCGTCGGCGAGACCGGCATCACCCGCGTCGTGCAGCGGACCTGCGAGGCGATGCGCGAGGCCGGCATCTCCGATCCCACCGAGATCGCCAAGGTGCGAGCGCTCGGCGTCATCGACCTGCCGACCATCCAGAAGAAGCTGAACCTGCACTATTCGCTGTCGCTCGACCTGTTCGGCTCGGAAGTGTCGACCAACGCCGCCAACGCGTTCAACGCCGGCATCAAGGGCCGCTACAAGGAAACCTCGATCGAGGACGATCACCAGCTCAAGAGTGCGACCTACCCGGTCATGAAGTACGTCGACGGCCAGATCAAGATGGTCGACGAGCCCGCGCTCACCGCGCTCAACATGCGCCTGCGCGACGACTACACCCAGGACTGCGTCAAGGGCATGCTGCGCTGGAACAAGGTGATCTCGACGGCCGGCTATGACTTCAGGCTGACGGTGCCCCACGTTGCCTTCAATCGCCACATTGGCGAGTTCAAGGACGTGCAGGCGACGCCCGAGGGCATCCTGATCGACGACGCCAACTGGGCCAAGCGCAAGGACGACTGGCTGCCGTCGGCGAACGATGGCGACTTCATCGCGTCCCTGATGAAGCCCGTCACCGAGATCGGCCAGTTCGCCTCCTGGATCTCGCCGCCGAAAGTCGGCATCGACAACAAGCCCGGCGATTTCGAGTACGTGAAGATCGAGTCGTAGGGACTGCCACCGAGGCGCGACGACCGCGCAGCACGAATGGGGTCATCACCCGCGAAAGCGGGTGATCCAGTATTCCAGAGACGGCAGAGATAAATCGAGACGCCGCGGCGTACTGGATGCCCCGGCCAAGCCGGGGCATGACGGCGGAGTGTGAGGCGGTTATTTGCCGAACTGCCCCGCCTTATCCCGCGATCTCCAGCCCCGCATTGGCGTACACCACGCCGCCATCGACCGCGATGGTGTTGCCGACCACGTAATCGCCCGCACGCGAGGCGAGATAGATCGCTACGCCTGCCATGTCCTCGTCGGTCCCGATACGCCGTGACGGAATGCGCTTGGCGACATCCTCGGAATGGTCGCGCGCGGCCCGGTTCATGTCGGACTTGAACGCGCCCGGTGCGATCGCAGTGACGTTGATATTGTCCTTGATCAACTTCGTCGCCATGCGACGCGTCAGGTGGATCACGGCGGCCTTGCTGGCGGCGTAGGAATAGGTCTCGCTCGGATTGACGAAGATGCCGTCGACCGAGGCGATGTTGATGACCTTGGCGGGACGCTCGTGCGAGGCCGACGCGCGCAGCGGTTTCGCCAGCGCCTTGGTCAGGAAGAAAAGCGACTTGACGTTGAGGTCCATCACCTTGTCCCAGCCGCTCTCGGGGAAATCGTCGAATTCCGCGCCCCAGGCGGCGCCGGCATTGTTGACGAGGATGTCGAGCTTCGGCTCCAGCTTGATGATTTCGCCGGCGAGCTTGTTGCAGCCTTCGACGGTCGAGATGTCGATCGGCAGCGCGATGCATTCGCCGTCATATTGCGCGGACAGCTCGTTGGCAGTCGCTTCGCACGCCGCCGCCTTGCGCGCCGTGATGTAGACCTTCGCCGCGCCCTGGCTGAGGAAGCCTGCCGCGATCATCTTGCCGATGCCACGCGACCCGCCGGTGACGAGCGCAACGCGGCCCTTGAGTGAGAACAGATCCGTGAACATGACGCCTCCCTTGGTTGCCGCTCGTTGTGGGCGGGGCGGGAAGGGGAGTCAAGGAACCCCCGCGATGTCGTCCCGGCGAAAGCCAGGACGACAGTTACGCCGCCGCAAACCGGCGGAAGCCGTTCCACATTGCGGTGGCAGCGCCCGAGGTCAGCACCGGCAGGATGCGGGCGTCCTGGTAGTTGCCGTTGAGCGAAACGCGCGGCAGTGCGGTCGGGTGGCCGGCATTCTCGGCGAACAGCATGCCGGGGCGCGTCGTCACCGCAGTCTTGAAGCCGCTGGCCGCGGCCAGCGCGAATTCGCGTTCGCCGGCGGCATGACGGTCGCCATAGGGATAGGCGAAGTGCTGCACAGGGCGGCCGATTGCGTTCTCGATCCGCACGCGGCTCACCGCCATCTCCTGCGCTGCGATCTCCTCGGTCTGCCTCGCGAGGTTGCAATGGCTGATGGTATGGGCGCCGATCGCGACCTGCTGATCCGCGGCCAGCGCCTTTAGCTCGTCCCAGGACAGACAGAGGTCGCGACAGAGCGCCGGCATGTCGACATCGTACTTCGCACAGAGCGCCGTGATCTCGCGCTCGAGGTCGTGCTCGCCCGGCAACGCGCGCAGCCAGTCATGCAGGCGGTCGAATGCCGCCTGCTTTGCAGGTGCGGTCGTGGCATCGAGCCGTAATGCGGCGTTGCCGATCTGCACCTCGATATCGCTCGCCTTGGCGATGATGGTCTCAAGCGCGATCCACCAGAGACGGCCGGTGCCCTCGGCGAAATCGCTCGCGACATAGATGGTCGAAGGTGCGCCGAATTCGCGCAGCAGGGGAAGCGCAAAATCCCGGTTGTCGCGATAGCCGTCGTCGAACGTGAAGGCAGCGAAGCGGCGGGTGAACCGCCCCTGCGCCAGCCGCGCGTGCAATTCGTCCATCGAGACGATGTCGATGTCGTGCGAGCGCAGATGGCGCAGCGTGGCGCGCAGAAAGTCCGGCGTGACTTCGAGATGCCGGTTGGGCTGGAACGCATCCTCCCGGGGCGGCCGCACATGGTGCAGCATGAAAATGGCACCGACGCCGGCGAGCAGCGGCCGCAGCAGATGGTGCGCCCCGCTGAAATAGAGTGCTTCCAGCCCGACGCGGATGACGTTGTTGCGCAGTTGTTTCATTGAAGGCTGGTCGACCCCCGGCAGTCCGTGGTCAACCTAGGGGGGAACCCTTGAAGAAAAAGTTAGTCCGGTTGCTTACCCGGAGCCTTCACATGGCCGCCATTTCCGGTTTGACAGCCCGCCAAGGGTTTGTTTTGTCTCCGGTTCCAGAGTTCGGGTCGTCGAATGCAGAAGCTTTTCAGGTGGGCCAGCAAATGGTGGCCGGGGTTGATCCCCCTGGCCGTCATGTGGGGAATTGCGGCCTGGAATAACACCTTGCCGCTGGAAGCCGATTTGTCCGCCCGCTCGGCCGCCGCGCTCAAGAATACCGTCCTGGACAAGGCCCGGATTGCCGTGGCCGGCCGCGACGTCGGCTTTGCCGCCGAAGCGTTCTCGGAGGAGGGCCGCCGCGACGCCGTCATGGCGGTCGAAACCGTGCCGGGCGTGCGCCTGGTCGATGACCAGACGCGGCTGGTTCCCGAGGCCAAGCCCTTCGTCTGGAACGCCGAGCGGGACGTCGTTCGGGTCACGCTGTCCGGCAGCGCGCCGCTACCGGGGGTCAAGGGCCGCCTGGTGGAGGCCGCCCGCAAAGACCTCGGCGGCATCGAGGTCGCCGATCAGATGGGATTGGCGCGCGGCGCGCCACCACGCTTCGAGACTGCCGCGATGCTCCTGCTCGACCAGGTCGGCAAGCTCAAGGACGGAAAGATCACGATCTCCGACAGCCAGGTCAGCCTGTCCGGCATGGCGCGCGAGCTCGGCGGCCGCGAGGCCATTGCGGCGGCGCTGAAGAATTTGCCTGAGGGCTTTTCGGTCGCCGCCAACGACATCAAGGCACCGCCCTATATCTTCCAGGCCTACAAGGATCCGGTCGCCGCGACCGTGACGCTGACCGGCTACGTCCCCGACAACAATATCCATGCGGCCATCGCGACGGCGGCTGGGCGAAAATTCTTCGGCGAGAAGGTCGTCGACAATCTCAAGGCCAGCATCGGCGCGCCTGCTTCGTTCGGCAATTCGGTGGTCGCCGCGCTTGGGGCCCTGTCACGGCTGTCGACCGGTACGCTGGTGGTGACCGATCGCGAGGTGAAACTGTCGGGTGATGCGCTCTATGAGGGCGCGGCCGCCGACATCCGCGCAGGCCTCGGCAAGGATTTTCCCAAGACCTGGCAGTACAAGCCGGAAATCACCGTGAAGCCCGCCGCAGGCCCGGTCGATGGCACGGTCTGCCAGCAGCTGTTTTCCGAGCTGCTGACCAAGGGCAACATCCGCTTCGAGCCGAAGCGCGCCACGATCGACCCGGATTCCGCGGGCCTGCTCGATCACCTCATCGAAACGGCGCTGCGCTGCCCGAATACCACGATTGAAGTCGCCGGCCACACCGATTCCGACGGCGAGGACGCCTTCAACCAGGCGCTGTCGGAAAAGCGCGCCCAAGCCGTGATCGACTATCTCGTCAAGGCGGGCCTGCCGGCCGATCGCTTCACCGCGGTTGGCTATGGCAGCACGCAGCCGGTCGCCGGCAACGATACCGACGAAGGCAAGGCGCAAAACCGCCGCATCGAATTTCTGGTGAGGTGACATGTCCTTTCTGTTGTCGTTCCATTGGGGTTGGCTGGTCGGATCGCTGCTGCTCGGGTTGGCGATGGGCTGGATCTCGGTGGTCCAGCGCGGCAACGGCACCTCGAAAGTGCTGGCGCGCTGGCTCGCTGTCCTCGTGGCCGCCCTCGTCGCGGCCTCGCTCGCCCGCGTGATCCCCGGCCGTTTCGGCTACTGGCTCGACCTCGGCCTCGTCATGTTCGGCTGCTATCTCGTCGGCTGCACCATTGGTGCATGTCTGCGCGACTGGGTCGTCTCTCGCAGCGCACCCGCGGCTTGAGCCTTGCGACTGCGCGCTGCCTATGCGCCAGGCAGTGCTGACTGCCCTGGTGACTGCACCTTGGGCGCCGCACACGGCCGCGGCGCTTCGGCGCATGCCAAACCAGCGCTCCCGCCTGCCTTTCCACCGCCGATCGCGGGCCGAAAGATTGACGCCGGCTTAAGCCGCGGTGGAACATTGCCGGCCTGAAATCATCAAAACTTCACGGCCCATACGCAGGATCACGATAGAGATTCGGCAGAGGCCGCGGCGAGAAAGAGCCAAACGGTGCAAGACAAGCGCGGACGCCCGCCTAAAATATTGAAGAAACGCGTTTTTGTGCTTATTGGCGAATTCCACTCCGGCCCAAAACGCGCTACTGGAGGGACGGGGGGCATGCGCGTAGCTGGAGCCGGTGCCAAGGGGTTGCCGACCACCTGCACGTCCGCCAATTCGCCGGCCGACACGGCCGCGGAAGCGTAGTTCGAGGTCTAGATGCTGGAAGCCATACGCAGGGCGATGACGTTTCTGCGCCAGAAGCAAATCCTGCATAAGCTTGGCGTCGTGATCAGCGTAACGGTCATCGGCATCGCTTGCTACGTGCTCTACCACATGCTGCGCGGCATCGACTTCAACGAGGTGGTCGAGGCGATCAAGAGCACCGAGCCGAGCCAGATCGCGATGGCGGCGCTGTTCGTGGCCGCCGGCTATTTCACCCTGACCTTCTACGATCTGTTTGCGACGCGCGCGATCGGCCACGCCCATGTGCCCTACCGCATCAATGCGCTCGCCGCCTTCACCAGCTACTCGATCGGCCACAATGTCGGTGCCAGCGTCTTCACCGGCGGCGCGGTGCGTTATCGCATCTACTCGGCCTGGGGCCTCAATGCGATCGACGTCGCCAAGATCTGCTTCCTCGCCGGCCTGACCTTCTGGCTCGGCAACGCCGCGGTGCTCGGTCTCGGTATCACCTATCACCCCGAGGCTGCGGCCTCGATCGATCAACTCCCGCCCTGGCTCAACCGGCTGGTCGCGATGGCCATCATCGTGGCGCTGGTCGCCTATGTCGTCTGGGTCTGGACCCAGCCGCGCGTAGTCGGTCGTGGTCCCTGGACGGTGGTGCTGCCGGGCGGTCCGCTGACGCTGCTCCAGATCGCGATCGGCATCGTCGATCTCGGCTTCTGTGCCCTCGCAATGTACGTGCTGGTCCCCGACGAGCCCAACCTCGGCTTTGTCGTCGTTGCGGTGATCTTCGTCTCCGCCACGCTGCTCGGCTTCGCCAGCCATTCGCCCGGAGGCCTCGGCGTGTTCGACGCCGCCATGCTGGTCGGGCTGTGGCAGATGGACCGCGAGGAACTCCTCGGCGGAATGCTGCTGTTCCGCGTCCTCTATTATCTTTCGCCTTTTGTCATATCTGTAATCTTGCTGACGTTTCGGGAGGTTATCATCGGCGCTCGATCGAAACGCCTGCAGCAGGCTGCCCTCAAGCTCGATCCCGGTCCCGCGCGCGAAGCCGCTTATGTGAGAGAGCGCAGCGACAAGAGCGTCTGACCGGCCGACAATCCCCAAGGAGAAGCCTGCCCCGATGGCGATCGACGCACACCCTTCTCCCTCGGTCCAGCCCTGGTCCGATCGGCTGCGGCATTCCGCGATCATCCTGATCGCGGCGGCGCTCGCGCTGGCGGTCGTGGTCTCGCTCGGGGAGCTGTCGGTCACGCGGGCTGTGGCGGTGTTTCTCTGCATCGCGGCGGCGGCGCTGATCCCTTGGCGGCTGCACGACACCGCAGCCTCGCGCGACGATGTTCGGCGCATCAACCCCGTGGAAAGCGCGGCAGTCGCCGCGGTGGTCTCGGGCATGCCGGACCCGGCCGTGCTGCTCGACCGCGCAGGGCGTGTCATCCATCTCAATGCCGCTGCAGCCCAGCTCGCGCCGGCGTTGCGCAAGAACGAGCTCGCCCAGTTCGCGCTGCGCTCGCCGGAGATCATCACCGCGCTGCGCGAGGCGATCGCAACCAGCGAGCCGCGCCGCGCCGACTATCTCGACCATGTGCCGGTCGACCGCTGGATGGAGCTGATCATCACGCCGGTGCCGGTGCCGACCACGTTCGGCGGCGCCGACAAATGCATGCTGATGACCTTCCACGACCAGACGCCGCTGCGCCGGGTCGAGGAGATGCGCGCCGATTTCGTCGCCAATGCCAGCCACGAGCTGCGCACGCCGCTCGCTGCGCTCTCCGGCTTCATCGATACGCTCCAGGGCCAGGCCAAGGACGATCCGAAGGCGCGCGAGCGCTTCCTCGGCATCATGCACACCCAGGCGACCCGCATGGCCCGGCTGATCGACGACCTGTTGTCGCTGTCGCGGGTCGAATTGTCGGCGCATGTCCGGCCCGATACGCTCGTCGATGTCGTGCCGATCATCCGCCAGGTCGCCGATGGGCTCGAACCGCTGGCGCGCGAGCGGCAGGTGGTCGTCGAGATCGATTTGCCGGATACGGCGGTGATGATCGCGGGCGACCGCGAGGAACTGTTGCGTCTGTTCGAGAACCTGATCGAGAACGCACTGAAATACGGCGCCTCGGGCGGGCGGGTGATCGTCTCGCTCACCATGGTCACGGCAGCCGACGGCTCGCCGGAAATCCGCGTCATGGTGCGTGACTTCGGACCCGGAATTGCGCCGGAACATCTGCCGCGGCTGACCGAGCGCTTCTACCGGGTCGACGTCGGCGATAGCCGCTCGCAGGGCGGGACGGGCCTTGGATTATCGCTGGTGAAACATATTGTTAACCGGCATCGCGGCCGGCTTTTGATCGAAAGCGTGCTCAAGCAGGGCGCCACTTTCACCGCCTGTTTTCCCCAGGTCAGGCCCCCCGCCTCAAGCTGAAAAGCAAGCCTTTTCAGTCGCTTGAGCCTGTCATCCGACTGTCATGAAACCTTCGTAAAAGCACTACCGACTGCTCCTAAAGGGGCGGCGCGGGAGCGCGATCGGGCGCGCATGGCGCTTCGCTCCCCACTATGGAGACCAGCATGAATTTCATCAAAACCATCGTCGCTGCTGGCTTGATGGCCGCATCGACGTCGGCCTTCGCTGCCGACATCACCGGCGCCGGCGCGACCTTCCCGTTCCCGATCTATTCGAAGTGGGCTGACGCCTACAAGAAGGAGACCGGCAACGGCCTGAACTACCAGTCGATCGGCTCCGGCGGCGGCATCAAGCAGATCCAGGCCAAGACCGTGACCTTCGGTGCGACCGACGCTCCGCTCAAGGCCGAGCAGCTCGACAAGGATGGCCTCGCGCAGTGGCCGATGGTGATGGGCGCGATCGTTCCCGTGGTCAACATCGAGGGCGTGAAGGCCGGTGAGCTGGTGTTCGACGGCGAGACGCTCGCCAACGTCTATCTCGGCAAGATCACCAAGTGGGATGATGCCGCGATCAAGAAGCTCAATCCGAACGTGAAGCTGCCTTCCGAGGCGATCACGGTCGTGCGCCGCTCCGACGGTTCGGGCACCACCTTCAACTTCACCAACTACCTCTCCAAGGCCAGCGCGGACTGGAAGAGCAAGGTCGGCGAGGGCACGGCGGTCGAATGGCCGGTCGGCGTCGGCGCCAAGGGCAACGAAGGCGTGTCGGGCAACATCAGCCAGACCAAGAACTCGATCGGCTATGTCGAGTACGCCTATGCCAAGCAGAATAAGCTGACCTACACCGGCCTCGTCAACAAGGCCGGCAAGCCGGTGCAGCCGACGGTCGAGGCGTTCCAGGCGGCCGCTTCCAACGCCGATTGGTCCAAGGCGCCCGGCTACTACGTGATCCTGACCGACCAGCCCGGCGACAAGTCCTGGCCGATCACCGCGGCGACCTTCATCCTCATGCACAAGGATGCGACCGACAAGGCCGCCTCGCAGGAAGCCATCAAGTTCTTCCGCTGGGCGTTCAAGAACGGCGGCAAGGCGGCCGAGGAGCTCGACTACATCCCGATGCCCGACAGCGTCGTCCAGCTGATCGAGAAGACCTGGGCTGCTGAGATCAAGAGCTGATCGAAACGGCTCTCGTGTCCCGGATGCGGTGCGGCATGAAATGACGCACCGCTAAGCCGGGACCCGGTAGACCTTGATGCCCCGGATCAGCGTCGTGCCGCTTTCGCGTTGCGCCGCATCCGGGGCACGAGACCGACAATAAGCGTAAGTAAACTGGTACAGGGGATCGGCGTGGCAGAGATGGCCGTTCAGAGCGATATCGTCGACGACGCCGGACCGTATGATCGCGCCAAGGCCCTGAGCGCGTTCAAGCTCGGCGACGTGACCTTCTACTGGATCACGCGGCTCAGCGCGATCTCGGTGCTCCTGATCTTGGGAGGCATCATCCTGTCGCTGATCGTCGGTGCCTTCCCGGCGATGAAAGAATACGGCCTCTCCTTCCTGTGGACGCAGCGCTGGGCGCCGTCGGCCGATCCGCCGGTGCTCGGCGCGCTCGGGCCGATGTACGGCACGCTCGTCACCTCCTTCATTGCGATGCTGATCGCCATTCCCGTCGGACTCGGCATTGCGATCTTCCTCACCGAGCTCTGCCCGCAATGGCTGCGCCGCCCGATCGGCATGGCGGTCGAACTGCTCGCCGGCATTCCCTCGATCATCTACGGTATGTGGGGCTTCTTCGTGCTGGGCCCGTTCCTGGCCAACACTTTCCAGCCCTTCATGATCAAGCTGTTCGACGGCGTTCCGGTGCTGGGAGCGATCTTCGCCGGCCCACCATCCTATCTCAGCCTGTTCAACGCCTCGCTGATCCTCGCGATCATGGTGCTGCCCTTCATCACCTCGATCTCGGTCGACGTGTTCAAGACCGTGCCGCCGGTGCTCAAAGAGGCTGCCTACGGCGTCGGCTGCACCACCTGGGAGGTCGTGCGCAGCGTGGTGATCCCCTATACCCGCGTCGGCATTATCGGCGGCGTCATGCTGGCGCTGGGCCGCGCGCTTGGCGAGACCATGGCGGTGACCTTCATCATCGGCAACTCCTTCCGCATCTCGTCCTCGATCTTCGCGCCGGGCACCACGATCTCGGCGGCGATCGCATCCGAGTTCGCCGAGAGCGACGGCCTGCATCAGTCCGGCCTGATCCTGCTCGGCCTGCTTCTGTTCGTGTTGACGTTCTTCGTGCTCGCAGGCGCGCGGCTGATGCTGCTGCGGCTGGAAAAGAAGGCGGGGAACTAACATGAACCCGATCTATGCACGCCGCCGCCGCAAGGACATCGTCATCCGCGGTCTCTGCATCGGTGCCGCCGCCTTCGGCGTCACCTGGCTCGCGCTGATTCTGATCACGCTGCTCTACAACGGCCTCACCGGTCTGAACCTTCAGATCTTCGCCGCGGACACTCCGCCTCCGGGCTCGACCGAGGGCGGCCTGCGCAACGCCATCGTCGGCTCGATCATCATGACCGTGATCGGCGTCGGCATCGGCGCGCCGCTCGGCCTGTTCGCCGGCACCTATCTCGCCGAATACGGCCGCAACGACAAGCTGACCTCGGTGATCCGCTTCATCAACGACATCCTTTTGTCTGCGCCCTCGATCATCATCGGCTTGTTCATCTATGGCGCGGTGGTGGTGCCGATGCGCGGCTTCTCGGCAATCGCCGGCGCGCTGGCGCTCGCCGTCATCGTGATCCCGGTGGTGCTGCGCACGACCGAGGACATGCTGCTGCTGGTGCCGAACGCGCTGCGCGAAGCGGCTTCCGCGCTCGGCCTGCCGCGCTCGCTGGTGATCAAGCGGATCGCCTACCGCGCGGCGCGCTCCGGCCTCATCACCGGCGTGCTGCTGGCGACTGCCCGCGTCGCCGGCGAGACCGCGCCGCTGCTCTTCACCGCGCTCTCGAACCAGTTCTTCAGCCTCAGCCTGAACAAGACGATGGCGAACCTGCCGGTGACCATCAACAATTTCGTGCAGAGCCCCTACGCCTACTGGAAGCAGCTGGCCTGGAGTGGGGCGCTGCTGATCACCCTGACCGTGCTTGCCCTGAACATTGGCGCGCGCATTCTAGGCGCCGAGAGGACTGCAAAATGAGCGATCTGTCCGTTTCCGTAAGTTCCACAGGGCGTCAGGCCTCGCCGATACTGCCCGAGGCTCCGGCCAAGGTGACGGTGCGCAACCTCAATTTCTATTACGGCGAGCACCACGCGCTGAAGAACATCAACATGACGCTCGGCACCAACCGCGTCACGGCGTTCATCGGCCCGTCCGGCTGCGGCAAGTCGACCCTGCTGCGCATCTTCAACCGGATGTATGACCTCTATCCGGGCCAGCGCGCCACCGGTCAACTCATGCTCGACCAGACCAATATCCTCGACTCCAAGCTCGACCTCAACCTGCTGCGAGCCCGGGTCGGCATGGTGTTCCAGAAGCCGACGCCGTTCCCGATGACGATCTACGAGAACATTGCCTTCGGCATCCGCCTTTACGAGAAGATCTCCAAGTCGGAGATGGACGACCGGGTCGAGAAGGCGCTGCGCGGCGGCGCGCTGTGGAACGAGGTCAAGGACAAGCTCAACGCCTCCGGCCTGTCGCTCTCCGGCGGCCAGCAGCAGCGTCTCTGCATCGCCCGCACCGTGGCGGTCCGTCCCGAGGTGATCCTGTTCGACGAGCCGTGCTCGGCGCTCGATCCGATCTCGACCGCCAAGGTTGAGGAACTGATCCAGGAGCTTGCCGAGAACTACACGATCGCGATCGTCACCCACAACATGCAGCAGGCGGCGCGCGTCTCCGACAAGACCGCCTTCATGTATCTCGGCGAGTTGATCGAGTTCGACGAGACCAGCAAGATCTTCACGTCGCCCAGCGACCGGCGTACCCAAGACTACATCACCGGCCGCTTCGGCTGAGGAGACAGGAAATGGCTTCTGAACATACCGCAAAGGCCTTCGACACCGACCTGCAGGAGCTCACGCGGCTCGTTGCGGAGATGGGCGGCCTTGCCGAGCGCATGATCGTCGATTCCGTCGATGCGCTGATCCGCCGTGACGTCGCGCTCGGCCAGCGCGTGGTGGCGACCGACGCCGAGATCGACGCGCTGCAGAAGAAGATCGAGGAGCGCGCCGTGCTCACGATCGCGCGCCGCCAGCCGATGGCGGTCGACCTGCGCGAGATCGTCGGCGCCATGCGCGTCGCGACCGATCTGGAGCGGATCGGCGATCTCGCCAAGAACATGGGCAAGCGCGTGGCCGCGCTCGAGACCGATTTCCATCCGCTGAAGCTGTTCCGCGGCCTGGAACACATGACCGACCTCGTGCAGCAGCAGGTCAAGTCGGTCCTCGACGCCTATGCCGCGCATGACCTGCCGGCGGCGATGATGGTGTGGAAGGGCGACGAGGAAGTCGACGCGATCTGCACCTCGCTGTTCCGCGAGCTCCTCACCTACATGATGGAGGATCCGCGTAACATCTCGTTCTGCATCCACCTGATGTTCTGCGCCAAGAACATCGAGCGGATCGGCGATCATGCGACCAACATCGCCGAAACCGTCTTCTACATGATCGAAGGTCAGGCCATCGCGGACAAGCGTCCGAAGGGCGACATGACCACCTTCGCCACGACTGTGCCGAACACTTAAGGAGCGACGACGCCATGGGCGCACGCATTCTGGTTGTTGAGGACGAGGAAGCGCTGACCGAGCTGTTGCGCTACAACCTCGAAGGCGACGGCTACGATGTCGAGACGGTGATGCGCGGCGACGACGCCGACACCCGCCTCAAGGAGCACATTCCGGACCTGATCGTGCTCGACTGGATGCTGCCGGGGTTGTCCGGCATCGAGCTGTGCCGCCGCCTGCGCACCCGTCCCGACACCAAGCAGCTCCCGATCATCATGCTTACCGCACGCGGCGAAGAGAGCGAGCGGGTGAGGGGACTTGCGACCGGTGCGGACGACTACATCGTCAAGCCGTTCTCGGTGCCGGAGCTCTTGGCACGCGTGAAAGGCCTTTTGCGGCGTGCGAGCCCAGAGCGGCTTGCGTCCATCCTCGCCTATGGCGACATCGAGCTCGACCGCGAGAAGCGCCGCGTCGCGCGCTCCGGGCGGCCGATCGACCTCGGTCCGACCGAATATCGCCTCCTGGAGTTCTTCCTGGAGCATCCCGGCCGCGTGTTCTCGCGCGAGCAGCTGCTCGACAGTGTCTGGGGCCGCGACATCTATATCGACGAGCGCACCGTCGACGTCCACATCGGGCGCCTGCGCAAGCTGCTCAATCTCGGCCGCGAGCAGGACCCGATCCGCACCGTCCGCGGCGCCGGCTACGCGCTGGATGATCGGTTTGCGAAGGCGGAACAGACGTAAAAAAAACGCGCCGGATAGCGCGCTGACATTCCTCGACCAGGCGTCCCGGCCTTGCGCCGGGACGTTGTCGTTTGTGGCTGAGCTCAGCGCGTGCCCGGCTTGGCCGGTGCGCGGCGGCGGTCGGCGGCCGGCTGGTAGGCAACGCGCGAATGCTGCGCGCAATAGGGCAGGCCCGAGAGCGATTTGCCGCCGCAGAAGAAGAAATCCGGGCTCGAGGGATCGCCGACCGGCCAGTGGCAGGTCGCCTCGTTGAGCTCGAGCAGCGACAGGCGCTGGCTCATCGGAACGACGTTGTCGTAGGTGATCGGATCGGGCTCGACCTCGACCTCGAAGGCCTGGGCGAGGGCGGTGTTGCCGCGGGAGATCGGGCGGCTCACCCGCATCATGTGCTGTGCGGGGCGCGCCTTGCGCGGCCGGGGAGCCGCCGAGGACGGGCTCTTGGCGCGGCCGGACAGGCCCAGCCGGTGCACCTTGCCGATTACGGCGTTGCGCGTCACGTTCCCGAGCTCGGCAGCGATCTGGCTGGCCGAAAGCCCGGCTTCCCAGAGCTTTTTCAATTGCTCGACGCGATCGTCGGACCAGGTCAAAACCGTCATTGCACCCTTCCCCTCGCCGCGCACCCTCAATCCTTGGGGCCGCGTGGCGATGTCTAAGCTTCGAAAAACCCGTGCCATCAGAATCCCTTAAGGCTCGCCGGGCGCGAAAAACGCACCTGAACGTTACGCCGGTACAAGAGGACTCAGAGGATCAGAACTGCTGCACGAGATGTCGTATCTGACGGGGGAAACGCTACAATATGGCGTGACTCCCGCGCAAGAGTCTGCGGCTCCGCGTCCACATGTTCCGTCGCTAAAAGAACTTAAAATCGCCACCGCAAGACTACGGATCGCGTGCCTTGCAGGGCCTTCTGGCGGCATTGACAGCGGTTTTTCCAGGCATAAAATAGTGACACGTGCCGCCCTTAAAAGGCGGCACGTTTCGTTTTCCGGGCAGGTCAATGATGCGCTGCGCAAGGCAGTCTCGTGAGCCGGCCTCAACATCCAAGTGACCGCCATGAACAAGAGCGCCGCGACGCATCTGCTTCCCGTTTTCGCCAGGGCCGAGCTCGGCTTCGAGCGCGGCGAAGGCTGCTGGCTGGTCGCGACAAACGGGGAGCGCTATCTCGATTTTACATCGGGTGTCGCTGTGAATGCGCTGGGCCATGCGCACCCCGCCCTGGTCAAGGCTCTGCAGGAGCAGGCCACGAAGCTCTGGCACATGTCGAACCTGTTTCAGAGCCCGGATGGCGAGAAGCTCGCCATCCGGCTCTGCAACGAGAGCTTTGCGGACTTCGTGTTCTTCTGCAATTCCGGCGCCGAGGCGATGGAATGCGTGATCAAGGTGGTGCGCCGCTATCACGCCACCAAGGGCCATCCCGAGCGCTACCGCATGATCACCTTCGAGGGCGCCTTCCACGGCCGCACGCTGGCAACGCTCGCCGCCACGGGGTCCGCGAAATATCTCGAAGGCTTTGGTCCGCCGATGGACGGGTTCGACCAGGTGCCGCATGGCGATCTGGAAGCCGTCAAGAAGGCGATCGGCCCACAGACCGCGGGCATCCTGATCGAGCCGATCCAGGGCGAGGGCGGCGTGCGCTCGGCGCCTCCTGCCTTCTATCGCGCGCTGCGCCAGCTCTGCGACGAACATGGCTTGTTGCTCGCGTTCGACGAGGTGCAGACCGGAATGGGCCGCACCGGCGATCTCTTTGCGCATCGCCGCCTCGGCGTGACCCCGGACGTGATGTCGCTTGCGAAGGCACTCGGCGGCGGCTTTCCGATCGGCGCCTGCCTTGCGACGGCCGAGGCTGCTTCCGGCATGACGCCCGGTTCGCACGGCTCGACCTTCGGCGGCAATCCGCTCGCCGTATCGGCAGCGAACGCCGTGCTCGACGTCATGCTCAAGCCCGGCTTCTTCGATCACGTGCAGAAGATGTCGCTGCTGCTCAAACAGAAGCTCGCCGCCGTGATCGACCGTCACCCCGACGTCGTCAGCGAGGTGCGCGGCGAGGGGTTGTTGGTCGGCATCAAGGCCGTGGTGCCTTCTGGCGATCTCGTCACGGCGCTGCGCGAGGAAAAACTTCTGACTGTCGGCGCCGGCGACAATGTCGTGCGCTTCCTGCCGCCTCTGATCGTCACGGAAGCGGAGATCGAGGAGGGCGTCACACGGCTCGAGCGCGCCTGCACGGCGATTGAATCGAATCTCAAGGCACGGGCGGCAAGCTGATGAGCAAGACGCCCAAGCACTTTCTCGACATTAACGAGCTGCCGCTATCCGAGCTCAGGAGCATGCTCGCCGCCTCCTCCGCGATGAAGGCGAAGCAGAAGGCGCATCAGCCGGTCAAGCCACTCGAGGGCAAGACGCTGGCGATGATCTTCGAGCGCCCATCGACGCGGACGCGCGTGTCGTTCGATGTCGCCATGCGACAGCTCGGCGGCGAGCCCATCATGCTCACGGGTGCCGAGATGCAGCTCGGCCGCGGCGAGACCATCGCCGACACAGCGCGCGTGCTGTCGCGCTATGTCGATGCCATCATGATCCGCATCCTCAATCACGATGCGTTGCTCGAGCTTGCCGCGAACGCGACCGTGCCCGTCATCAACGGGCTGACGCGGCGCTCCCATCCCTGCCAGGTGATGGCCGACCTCATGACCTATGAGGAGCATCGCGGTCCGATCGAGGGCAAGACGGTGGCCTGGACCGGCGACGACAACAACGTGCTTGCCTCCTGGGCGCACGCCGCCGAGCGCTTCAAGTTCAACCTCAATATCGCGACCCCGCCGGAGCTCGCGCCGAAAAAGCCGATGCGCGATTGGGTCAAGGCGACGGGCGCCCCGATCATGCTCGGCACCGATCCGGAGGCGGCTGTCCGCGGCGCCGATTGCGTCGTCACCGATACCTGGGTCTCGATGGGGGACAAGGAAGGCGAGCACCGCCACAACGTGCTCAAGCCCTACCAGGTCAACGCCAAGCTGATGTCGCTCGCCAAGCCCGATGCGCTGTTCATGCACTGCCTGCCCGCCCATCGCGGCGAGGAGGTCACCGACGAGGTGATCGACGGTCCGCAGTCGGTCGTGTTCGACGAGGCCGAAAACCGCCTGCACGCGCAGAAGGGCATTCTGGCCTGGTGCTTTGACGCGGTGAAGTGATTGGTTGTCGTCCGGCGGACGATAGTGAGAAATCCGTGACGACGGCAGTATGGAGTTGCTTTCGCCTCATGTTCGGTCGTCGTCCCGGACAAGCGCAGCGAAGCGGAGCGCAGATCCGGGATCCACAGCCAACAGGGGTGGTTTGGTGACGACCCGGAGTTGTCATCTCGCGCCACAACACAATCCTGTGGTTATGGGCCCCGGGCTCGCGCTATGCGCGCCCCGGGGCAACACCGAATTTGCGGTATCGTTTGCGATCAAAACAGCGTCCGGGTTGGGTTGCCCCGCCCCCTTCCATTTCACCCCCTCCGACCCCAGATAGAGCGCCATGGTCTCCCAATCCCCTGATATCAAGGCCGGGCTCGAAAGCCCGGTTCGCGCGCCATCTTCCGTTCCCGTCGACGATGCAGTGCTGCCCTTTGAGGTCGATGCGCTCGACGTGCGCGGACGCCTGACCCGGCTTGGGCCCGAGCTCGACGATATCCTCACCAAGCATGATTACCCCGCGCCGGTCGGCAAGCTGCTCGGCGAGGCCATCGTGCTGACCACGCTGCTCGGCTCGGCGCTGAAATTCGAAGGCCGCTTCATCCTCCAGGCCCAGACGGACGGCCCGGTGTCGTTCCTGGTGGTCGACTTCAAGGCTCCCGACCGCCTGCGCGCCTATGCCCGCTATGACGCCTCGCGGCTTGGCGAGGCCAAGGACTCCGGCTCGCTGCTCGGCCGCGGCCATCTCGCCATGACAATCGACCAGGGCGCGGATATGAGCCGTTACCAGGGCCTCGTCGCACTCGACGGCGGCAGCCTGGAAGACGCCGCGCATGAATACTTCCTGCGCTCCGAGCAGATCCCGACGAAGGTGCGCCTCGCCGTCGGCGAGGAATGGCGCTCGAGCGACGGCGGCAAGCACCGCTGGCGCGCCGGCGGCCTCTTGATGCAATTCCTGCCGAAGGCGCCGGAGCGTGCGCGGCAGGCCGACCTGCATCCCGGCGACGCGCCCGAAGGCACCACGCCGCATACCGTTGCCGAGGACGATGCGTGGGCCGAAGCGCGCTCGCTGATCGGCACGGTGGAGGACGTCGAACTGATCGATCCCGATCTCTCAGGCGAGCGGCTGCTCTACCGCCTTTTTCACGAGCGCGGCGTGCGCGTGTTCAATCCGCAGAGCCTGAAAGCGCAATGCTCATGCTCGCGCGATGCGGTGGCGGCGATGCTGAAGAGCTTTTCGCCGGATGACCGTGCCGCGATGGTCAAGGAAGACAAGGTCGTCGTGACCTGCGAATTCTGCAGCTCGGTGTATCAATTCACGCCGCACGAGGCGGGCGTGGAGAACGCTTAGCGCCATTGCTTCCGTTTTGCGCAATTGACCGAAAAATACGTTGGAGGCGCGCGTGCTCGCTCGACGCAGGGCAATTATAGCGTGTATGGTTCCCTCGCCAATTGTGGGGTGGGGGATGGAATGCGGTTTACGTTGAGCGTGGTGGCGTTGTTGCTGTCGGCTGGGATCGCACAGGCGGAAAAGATCGTCGCTTCGGGACATCCGCTGATGCTTTACCGAGCCTGGTCTACCAATCCCGATTGCACCTCTGCGGGCGCGGTGGTGTTGCGGGTCGCTCAAGCGCCCGAGCACGGCCGTGTCTCGATTCGGCATTCCGGCGTATTTCCGAACTTTCCAGAAGGCAATGTCCGGAACGTCTGCAATCGCCGTCGCGTGCCCGGAGTTGAGGCCACCTACGTCTCGCAGCGCGGCTATCTTGGCTCGGACATGGTCGTGCTCGATGTTCTGTATCCTGCTGGACGTGCTGTCAGAGTCACTCTGCCAATCCGGGTGATGTAACTGCGCGAGGCGCTGAACCTTTCTCTTGCGCCGTGCGAGCAGAGCAGGGACGGTCAGTTCAAAACGCGCTTGTTGTCCGGGCTGTCCAGCGAGAACGTCGGCACGTCGATCTCAAAACGCTCGCCGCTTTCGTTGACCATCTGGTAGCGGCCGGTCATGAAGCCCGAGGCAGTCGAGAGCGGGACGCCGGAGGTGTATTCGTAGCGTTCGCCGGGCGCGAGGATCGGCTGCTCGCCGATCACGCCTTCGCCCTTGACCTCCTGCTGCCGCCCCGTCGCGTCGGTGATGATCCAGTGCCGCGTTTTGAGCTGCACGGTCTCATCGCCGGAATTGGTGATCACGATGGTGTAGGACCAGAAGTACCGCGAGCCCGACGACTGCTCCGGCACAAAGTTCGGCTCGACGGTCACTTCGATCTGGCGGGTCACAGCACGGTACATGTTGCCATCATAACGAAAAGCTTGCCGGGAACCAATCGTGGTCCGCGACGTCAGCGACATCGTGCCGCCCGAATTGGCACCCTAGTTACACTCCAATGTGATCCGGTCGCTTTGCGAGCAGGCCACTGGCCCGGTACACTCCTCAAACGCTGCGATTTGCGCAAGGGTTTTGGCCCCGATGACCATTGCCGACCAAGTGACGGGATCGCCGGTCGCCGGAACCGCGGACGCGAAGTCCTCCGTGGAGAAGAAGCCGCGCGCGGCGGCGCCCGCCATCACGCTGCCCGTCATCGGCGAGCGCGAGCTGCGGCTCGACCTGTTCCGCGGGCTGGCGTTGTGGCTGATCTTCATCGACCACTTGCCGCCGAACCTGCTGACCTGGTTCACCATCCGCAACTACGGCTTCAGCGACGCCACCGAGATCTTCATCTTCATCTCGGGTTACACCGCGGCCTTCGTCTACGGCCGCGCGATGCTGGAAAACGGCTTCGTCATCGCCACCGCGCGGATCCTGCGCCGGGTCTGGCAGATCTACGTCGCCCACGTCTTCCTGTTCACGATCTTCCTCGCGGAAATCTCCTACGTCGCGACCAG
Organism: Bradyrhizobium ingae; assembly: GCF_055791185.1. Lineage (NCBI taxonomy): Bacteria > Pseudomonadati > Pseudomonadota > Alphaproteobacteria > Hyphomicrobiales > Nitrobacteraceae > Bradyrhizobium > Bradyrhizobium ingae. The sequence goes on along the minus strand of NZ_JBVUBB010000015.1, from coordinate 99,002 downwards.
CTTCGAGAACCCGCTCTACACGGAAGAGATGGGGATCATGGATTTCCTCAAGCAGCCCGACGTCACCATCGTGCAGGCGCTGCTGCTGCGCTTCCGGCCCGTCAACATGGACGTGCTGCCGCTCTATATCGTGTTGATGCTGGCGCTGCCGCTGATCCTCTGGCTGATGAAATGGAGGCCGGATCTCACGCTCGGCCTGTCGGTCGTGCTCTATGCGGTGACCTGGCAGTTCGATCTCTATTTTTCGGCCTATCCGAATGGCTTCTGGGCCTTCAACCCGCTCGCCTGGCAATTGCTGTTCGTATTCGGTGCCTGGTGCGCGCTCGGCGGGGCGCGGCGCATGTCGCGCATCCTGGCATCTCCCGTGACGATGTGGATCTCGATCGCCTATCTGGCCGCGGCATTCTACGTGACGCTGACGTGGTACGTGCCGCAACTTTCCCACTTCATGCCGAAGCGGATCGAGCAGTGGATGTATCCGATCGACAAGACCGATCTGGACGTGCTGCGTTTCACGCATTTCCTGGCGCTGGCCGCGCTCACCGTCCGTTTCCTGCCGCGGGATTGGCCGGGTCTGAAATCGCCGCTCCTGAGGCCGCTGATCATCTGCGGCCAGCATTCTCTGGAGATTTTCTGCCTCGGCGTGTTCCTGGCCTTTGCCGGCCATTTCATCCTGGCCGAGGTGTCCGGCGGCCCGGGCATGCATGCGCTGATTAGTCTCTGCGGAATCCTGATCATGTGGGCCATGGCCTGGGTGATTTCGTGGTACAAGCAGGTGGCTGACAAGAGCGGTTCTAAAACCAAAAACGCCGTCGGCAACGCCGATCTGGCGGGAGGGGGCTGATGAAGGCGAAGGTTCTCCTGAGCCTGATCCTGCTATGCGGTGCACTCGCCGCGCCTTCCGCGCGCGCCGAGGATAATGCTGCGCCTCAAGCACCCGCAGGGCCTGCGGCGTGCGAGGTGCCGTCCTATCTGCTCGCCACCGAAAGCAAGCTTCCGAAGGTCGCCGAGGCTGTGAGCAGTGCAAAACCGCTCGAAATCCTGGTCATCGGCAGCCGGTCGACCACCATCCCGTCGTCGGAAGAGAGCTCCTATCCGGCCCGGCTTCAGGCGATCTTGAAGGAGAAGCTGCCGTCGGAACCGCTGCACGTCTCCGTAGAACTACAGAGCAAGAAGACCGCAGAAGAGGCCGCATCGACCTTCGTTAAGCTTATGGAAGCGAAAAGGCCTACTTTGGTCATCTGGCAGACCGGGACCGTGGATGCTATCCGATCTGTCGATCCCGATGAGTTCCGCGGTGCCGTCACCGATGGCGTTACTGCGCTGCAAAACGCGGGGGCCGACGTTATATTGATGAACTTGCAGTACAGCCCGCGGACCGAAACCATGATCTCGGTGCCGCCCTATCTCGACAATATGCGCGTGGTGGCGCAGGAGCATGATATCCCGCTGTTCGATCGTTTCGCGATCATGCGTCAATGGAATGATCAGGGTCAGTTCGACCTGTTCAATCCGGCGCGCGGACCGGAGTTGGCGAAACAGGTCCATGATTGCCTTGGCCGGGCGCTGGCGCAGTTCGTCGTCGATGCCGCCCATCTCGGTCCGGCCCAGCAGCAAAATTGAGGTTTAGCGTAAATGAGTTCTTTCCGCCCTTTTCGCCTGACGGCATGGCTGGCTGCGCCCATGGCGGCCGCGCTGCTGATGCCCGTGCCACTGTCGTCCGCGCGCGCGCAGGCCGTGGCCGCCGCGCCGACGGCATCGCAAGCCGCCAATCCGGCGCCGGGGCCGCAAACAGCGACCGCCAGCCAGCAAGAATCTTCCCAGCAGCGCGGCCTCACAGCGCGGGCCATCGACAAGGTCAAGCAGGTCGCCAAGTCGGCCGGCGACATCTTCAGCCGCGTGCCGTGCCTGCCGCCCAAAGACGGCGCGAAATCGATGGGCTCGCTGCCGCATGTCGCGAGCAAGCTGATCGCGGGCAAGCCGGTGGTGATCGTTGCGTTCGGATCGTCGTCGACCGCGGGCTTCGGTGCAAGCTCGCCTGATTTCAATTATCCGAACCGCCTCGCTGCGCAGCTCCACCGGCAATATCCGAGCGCCAACATTGCCGTCATCAATGCCGGTGTCGGTGGCGAGGACGCACCCGAGATGATGAAGCGCCTCCAGAAAGAGGTGATCGATGTACATCCGGATCTCGTGATCTGGCAGGTCGGCACCAATGCGGTTCTGCGCAATCTCGATCCCGGCGATACCGCAAAGCTCGTCGAGGACGGCATCACGCGCATCCAGGCAGCCGGCGATGCCGACGTCGTGCTGGTCGATCCGCAATATTCGCCGCGTGTCACCGAGCGTCCCGAGAGCGCCGGCAAGATGGTGAAGCTGCTCGGCCGCGTTGCCGAGCTCCGCCACGTCGGCATCTTCCCTCGCTTCGAGGTGATGCGCGACTGGCACGAGAAGCAGGCCATTCCGGTCGAGAGTTTCGTCATCTCCGACGGCCTGCACATGAATGATTGGGGCTACGCCTGCTTCGCGCAGCTCCTCGGCGATGACATCATCCGCTCAGTCGGCCAGATCAAGCTCGGCGTCAATGTGCCTGCGGACGTGCGGACGTACCGGCCGATGTAGCAATCTTGCCTCTCTCTCGCAGGGGGAGAGCTATCGTTCGAGATGCCTGGCCCTTCGCGGAGGCTTCGCGGCGCGACCGGCTCGCTCGCGCCGTTCTCGACATCCACGACCCTGCGCCGACCTTATTTCGGAAGGCATTCCACATTGAAGGCAATGATGATCTGCTCCGGGTCAGCCTTGCCTATGCTTCGCAGATCTTCCAAGCCGCTCCTCAGCTTGGCTCCCGCGTCTCTCAAGCTGGCTTCGAGCGTCGACTTGGCTGCCTTGCATCGCTCTTCACTCGAGAATTCCTGAAACACCACTGTTGGGAGGAGCCTCCATTCCGCCCTGTCGCTTGTCGCGGCCGGACTGACTGAGTAGGAGAAGACGTACATCAAAATCCACATCGGCTTGCTCCACGTGCGCATGCGACGGGCGGCGCCGACGAAATCGTCGGGCCTCGCTTGCTGCGGTAGTGTGATGAGGGGGCGCGTCGACAAGCCATGATCTGGATCAAGGTGCGTTCGCGCTGACGGGGCGCCTCGTTGATCTAGATCAAGTCCGGATCGAGGCTGATCCAACAGGCTGATGACGCAGCGCGGGGTGGTGCAACCTGTCGGGGCGATGCGATGAAGTGCTGGGCGAGGCTGGTGGCCGCTGCGCTATTGCTGCTCGGATCGCGCGCAAGTGATGCCGCCGTGCGGATTACGGATGATCCCGGCGGGCGAATTGGGAAATATGTATACCGATATGAAAGACTGCGCGCTTCGGGCCAGTCTGTCATCATCGATGGTTTCTGTGCCTCGGCTTGTACCATCGTCCTGGCGACCATCCCCGCGGACAGAATTTGCGTGACGTCGCAGGCGGAACTCGCCTTCCACGCAGCGTGGGATTTCGGCCCGCGTGGACGCCCCGTCACAAATCCCGGCGCGACCCGAATGCTCTACTGGATGTATCCGATGCCGGTACGACGGTGGATCACCGACCGCGGCGGCCTGACGCCCCGAACGATCTTCCTGCGCGGAAGGCCGTTAAAGGCGATGTATCGGTCATGTCAGGCCTGAGATGATCCGGAAACGCGTGAAGCGGTTTTCCCTCGCGACAAACGCGGAACGCGTCTGCGCGGAGATCATGCTCAAACAATAACCTGAAGCGCGATGACGATTCATCCCAATCTCATCGCGCTTCGCTGCCTCACGCCTTCTCCAGCGCCGCGGTGAGATCCTCGATCAGATCATCGCAATGCTCGAGCCCTGCGGAGAAGCGGATAAAGCCCTCACTGATGCCGAGCGCGGCGCGGTCTTCCGGCTTCAGGCGCTGATGCGTCGTGGTGGCCGGATGCGTCACCAGGCTCTTGGCGTCGCCGAGATTGTTGGAAATCTTGGCGAGCCTGAGCGCGTTGAGCACGCGGAACGCGGCCTGCTTGCCGCCCTTGACCTCGAAGCCGACGAGCGTCGAGCCGCCGCGCATCTGCTTCTTCACCAACGCCGCCTGCGGATGGTCGGCGCGGCCGGGATAGACCAGCCGCGAGATTTTGGGATGGCTGGCGAGCACCTCGGCAATGCGGCCAGCGGTGTCGGTCTGCGCGCGCACGCGCACGCCCAGCGTCTCCAGTCCCTTGAGCAAAACCCAGGCGTTGAACGGCGAGATCGACGGGCCGGTCTGGCGCATGAAGTTATGGAGGTGTTCGGCGATGAAGGCTTCCGAGGACAGGATGACGCCGCCGAGGCACCGGCCCTGGCCGTCGATATGCTTCGTCGCGGAATAGACCACGACATCGGCACCGAGCGCGAGCGGGCTCTGCCAGATCGGCGTCGCGAACACGTTGTCGACGACGAGCCGCGCGCCGGCCTTGTGTGCGATCTCGGCGATGGCGGGAATGTCGAGCACGTCGAGCGTCGGATTGGTCGGGCTTTCCAGGAAGAACGTCTTGGTGTTCGGCTTGACCGCACGCTGCCACTGATCGAGATCGAGTCCGTCGACCAGCGTGGTCTCGATGCCGTAGCGCGGCAACAGATCCTGCACCACGTAGAGACACGAGCCGAACAGCGCCTTTGATGCCACCAGGTGGTCGCCAGCCTTCAGCGGTGCCAGGATTGCGGTCGTCACCGCCGCCATGCCGGTCGCCGCCGACCGCGCCGCTTCCGCGCCCTCGAGCTCGATCATGCGTTGCTCGAACATCGCGATCGTCGGATTGGAATAGCGCGAATAGATAAAGCCGGGATCTTCGCCCTTGAACCGCGCCTCGCATTCCTCGGCGCTGTTGTAGACGTAGCCCTGAGTCAGGAATAGCGCCTCGGACGTCTCGCCATATTGCGAGCGCAGGGTGCCGGAATGAACCAGCCGGGTTTCGGGGCGATAGTTGGCAGGCGACTTCGACATAGGTACCTCCGACATGACCATTGATGCGAAAATGGTCACAAAAAAACCGGCCTGGATATCTCCACTGGCCGGGATCACAGAGGTCCCCGGCCTGTTTAGCGACTTATTTAACGTGGCTGCAAGCCGGCCGGCTCAAATCACCACGGGATAAGTCATGCTCTTATTCCGTCATGCCCTTTTCGTCAAGGCATCCATCGGATAGCGATAAAAGGTTCGTTTTCTCGCATTTTTGGATGCGTTTGACCCGAGATGAGGACCACCGGTTGACGTTCACGGTCGCCGCCAACGCCAATGGTATCCTGCCCGACCGCATGATCGCGGCGATGGCGGATGGCGGGCTCATCCTGCCCGCCTACGACTTCGTCGAGAGCCAGATTCAGCCGGCGAGCCTCGATTTGCGCCTCGGTGATATCGCCTACCGCGTCCGCGCGAGCTTCCTGCCCGGGCCCGGCGCCACCGTCGCCGAGCGCATCGACGAGCTGAAGCTGCATGAGTTCAGCCTCGCCGACGGCGCGGTGCTGGAGACCAACTGCGTCTACATCGTGCCGCTGCTCGAGAGCCTCGCGCTGCCGCCGGAGATCGTCGCGGCCGCCAATCCGAAAAGCTCGACCGGCCGGCTCGACGTCTTCACCCGCGTGATCGCCGACGGCACCCGCCGTTTCGACATGATCGGCGCGGGCTATCACGGTCCGCTCTATGCCGAGATCAGTCCAAAGACGTTCCCGGTGCTGGTGAGCGAGGGCTCGCGGCTTTCGCAGGTGCGCTTCCGTACCGGCGATGCCGTCCTCAACATCGAGGAGCTCGAGGCGCTGCATGCGACCGAGCGTCTCGTCGATATCGACGAGGCGGATCTCACCGGCGGCGTCGCCGTCTCCGTCGATCTCTCCGGCGAGAAGGGCGGCGGCTTCGTCGGCTATCGCGCCAAGCGCCACACCGGCGTCGTCGATGTCGATCGCCGCGCCGGCTACGCGATCGAGGATTTCTGGGAGCCGATCTCCGCGCGTCCCGACGGCAGCCTCATTCTCGATCCCGGCGAATTCTATATCCTCGCCTCCAAGGAAGCGGTGCAGGTGCCGCCGGACTACGCTGCGGAGATGGTGCCGTTCGATCCCCTGGTCGGCGAATTCCGCGTGCACTATGCCGGCTTCTTCGATCCCGGCTTCGGCTACGCCGGCGCCGGCGGGCAGGGGGCACGTGCCGTGCTTGAAGTGCGCTCGCGCGAAGTGCCGTTCATCCTCGAGCACGGCCAGATCGTCGGCCGCCTCGTCTACGAGAAGATGCTGGCGCGGCCCGATGCCATGTATGGCCAGCGAATCGGCTCGAACTACCAGGCGCAGGGCCTGAAGCTGAGCAAGCATTTCCGGGTGTAGCTGCTAGCCTTGCTCCCCGGTGTCGTCCTGGCCTAGTTGCGCAATTGCGCACGGGGGCGAGGACCCATAACCCCAGGGAGTAGTTTGGCGAAGACTCCGGGTTGAGGGCTATGCGCTAAAACTGCTCCTGGGATTATGGATCCCGGGTCGCGCTTCGCTTGCCCGGGACGACAGCGTAGTGTGTTGCGGCATCACGATAACGATAAGCTCTGTAGCGGATGAAACGCGATGACAGATCAATCCCAACTCGACGCACGTATCCTCGACGACGTTGCGGATGCGCTGATCTATTCGGATCGGGCGGGCACGATCGTCCGATGGAATCGTGGGTCGAGCGCCCTGTTCGGCTTCTCGGCGCAGGAAGCGCTGGGCCAAAATCTCGACCTCATCATTCCCGAACATTTGCGCGCCGCGCACTGGAAGGGCTTTGAGGCCGCGATCGCAAGCGGCACGATGAAGCTCGCGGGCCGGCCCACGCTGACCCGCGCGCTGCACAAGAGCGGACGCAGACTCTACATCGAGATGACGTTTGCGCTGGTGCGGGATGCGGGCGGCGCCGTGCAGGGTTCGGTGGCGATGGCGCGCGACGTGACAGAGCGGGTCGAGCGCGAGCGTGCCGCAAAGGCTGCGTCCTCGCCGTAGAATTCGCGAAGCGGACCAGGGCAGGCGCTCGTGCACGGTGTCCGGCTGCCAGCGGGTGCAGCCGGCAAGCCGCCGTTCTTGCGGAGCATAGGTTAGCGAAGATCCTGCCCGCGCGCTTCACCTCGCCCCGCCCCGCTTGCGGGGAGAGGGAGTGAAGCACTTTTCCACGCGCCGAAATGCGCTACCGCAGAGGGGCCGTGCGCCGGACGCAGGCGGAATCAGTTCGTGGCGTGCTAACACAGGCCGTTCATATCGTTCGTTCAGGGGTTGAAGCCGGTCAATTGACGGTGAACGTGATCGCGCTCACAGACGCAGCGGCCAAATCGCCGTAGCGGTTCAAAAGGCTTTTCGGGAGAGGAAATGTCCGACGTCGGCGTCGCCGAGCTTCCGGTCGATGAGCAGGAGCTGGCGCCACCACCGCAGCCGGCGAAGCCTGCTGTGCCACGCAGCGCGCTGGTCGATGGGCCGATCCTGCGCACGCTGCTCAACCTCGCCTGGCCGAACGTGATCGGACTGTCTGCGGGCACCTGCGTGGTGATCGCGGAAACCTCCTATATCGGCCGCCTTGGCGTTGAATCGCTCGCCGCGATGGTGCTGGTGTTTCCCTGCGTGATCCTGATGATGACGATGTCCGGCGGCGCCATGGGCGGCGCCGTGGCTTCCGCGATCGCGCGAGCGCTCGGTGCAGGCGACCGCGATCGTGCCGGCACGCTTGCCGCGCATGCGCTCCTGATCGGCATCACCTTCGGTCTCGTCTTCATGCTGGGCATGCTGATCTTCGGGCCGCATCTGCTCGAGTTGCTTGGCGGCCGCGGCAATGTGCTGACGCAGGCGATCGCCTATACGCAGGTGTTTTTCGGCGGTGCGGTGCTGCCATGGCTGCTCAACACCCTGGCCGGCGTGCTGCGCGGCACCGGCAACATGAAGCTGCCGTCGCTGTTGATGCTCAATTCGGCGGTGTGCCAGGTCATCTTGGGTGGCACGCTGGGTCTCGGGCTTGGGCCGGTCCCGCAATTCGGGATGCGCGGCGTCGCCGCCGGCTCGCTGATCGCCTACACGATCAACATCAGCGTCATGGGCTGGTACCTGTTTTCCGGCCGTGCCCGCGTGGTGCCCAGGCTGGCCGGCTTGAGGGTGCAGTGGGCGATGTTCTTCGACATCCTGAAAGTGGGTGCGATCGCCTGCTTCTCGCCGCTGCAATCGGTGCTGACCGTCTCGATCCTCACCCACATGCTGGCGAAATTCGGCACCGCGATCCTTGCCGGCTACGGCGTCGGCGCGCGGCTCGAATTCCTGCTGATCTCGATCGCGTTCGCATTCGGCATCGCCTCGGTGCCGATGGTCGGCATGGCGATCGGCGCCGGTAAGATCGCACGCGCGCGACGCATTGCCTGGACGGCCGGCGTGGCCGCGTTTCTCGCCGTCGGCACACCCGCGAGCCTCGTCGCCATCTTCCCCGATCTCTGGGTCAACATCTTCACCGACAGCGCGACCGTGCGGGCGACCAGTCATCAATATCTGTCCACCGTCGCGCCGTTCTACGCCTTCATGGGCCTCGCCACCGCGATGTATTTTGCATCTCAGGGCGCGGCCAAAGTGCTGGGGCCGGTGCTGGCACAGACTGTGCGCCTCCTGTTCATTTCGGTCTGCGGCTGGTGGCTGTCAACGCAAGCGGCGACCGCGCAGAGTTTCTTCTGGCTCGCGGCGAGCTCGATGGTCGTACTTGGGACGCTCTCGTGCTCCAGCGTCGTGCTGACGCGCTGGGGACCGCGTGCAGGCAAGCCGGACATTCGGCCGGCTCTGTCCGGCGTTGCCGATTAGTGATGCCTGTGCCGGCGATGGCCGCCGCCGCCGACATTCGCGAGCCGCATCAATTGCGGGATCATCGCCATCATGTCGCCGCCGCCCGAACCGCCGAGCATGGCCATGATATCGCCGCCGCCCACACCCATGCCGCCCATCGGCGCGTAGCCGCCATAGCCGCCGCCGAAACCGGGGCCGCCAAAACCACCGCCACCCATCATGCCACTAAAGCCGCCGTTCTCCATCATGCGGCTCATCATCGGGCCCATGGTCTGCATCAGCATGGCGAAGCGGCGCTTGCCCATCTTCGCCTTCATCATCTCCAGCATCGGAGCCATCTGCGTCATGATGTCCTGACCGCCGGCATCTCCGCCGCCACCGAGACCTGCGAACTGTGCGCGCGCGGGCGTGCTCGTGATGGAAAACAGCAGCAGCACGACGGCTGCCTGGCAGATCACCTTGTCAGCACCTCTCATGGCTTGCTCCCTTGGCTGGCTTCCTGCATGCGTGGCGCCCGGAGACAGAGCCACACGGACGCATGGCGCCATAGTTAGAGCCGCCGCGGGGAGGGCTCTGTGAAAATTGTCACAGAGGAACTGCTAGCCCGGAAAGGCTTTGTGCACGGCGTGCACGGCCTCCTTGGTCTGTCCCTGCACGTAAGCTGCGAGCTCGTTCGGCAGCATGTCGATGGTCCAGACCAGCCGGCATTTCGCCTCGCCGTCGGCGATCACCTGCACCGAGGCGCTGTAATGCTTCAGCCGCTCGTTGCTGATCGCATAGACCAGCCGCTGCCGCGCCTCGTCGCAATCGACCATGACCTCGCGCGCGACTGAGCCATTGGAGAAAGTCACGATGCGCGCATCGCCATCGAGCTGGCACGCCGTGACGAAACCCGGCACGAGACGCTCGTGCAACGCGCCGAAATCGCGCACCGCATCCCACACGTCGCGCGCAGTCGCATTGAGAGGGATGTCGTTGTGGATGGAGGCCATGGATGTGTCCTTGATTGGGGAGAGATGAGCCCGGGGCAGGTGCATGCCACACTCTCAGGTGTCATCGCCCGACTTGTTCGGGCGATCCAGTATTCCAGAGACGGGTGTGATTGAATCGAGAAGCCGCAGCGTGCTGGATGCCCCGGTCAAGCCGGGGCATGACAGCGTGCGTGGGGCGCTAGTGGTTGCCACCTCACGTGCAAGCCGCCTCGACATTGTTGCCGTCGGGGTCGATCAAGAACGCCGCATAATAGGTCGGGCTGTAGTCCTTGCGCGGGCCGGCGCCGCCATTGTCGCGGCCGCCGGATTTCAGGCCTTCGCTGTGGAATTTCTTCACGGCGTCGTGGTCTTTCGCCCGAAACGCGATATGGGCGCCGTCGGCCTTGCGCCCCTTGTTCAGATGCAGCCAGAGCGCCGGCTCGCCCTTGGGCCCGAAGCCGGCATAGCCGTCGCCGCTCGAACACAGGACATAGCCGAGGGGACCGAGCACCGCGGTATAGAACCGCGTGCTCGCGTCGAGGTCGGCAACGCGCAATCCGATGTGGTCATACATAATCGTCTCCATTGCAAAAGCGCGCCGCTTGGTGGCACGCGCCGGAGACGAACTAATCAGTTGAGGGCCAACCGCTCTTGGAAAATCTTGCGCATCCCCCGAGAGGCCTGGCGGAACTTCGTCGGCGACACGCCGGCGGCGCGATGGAAGGTGCGGACGAAGTTGGAGAGATCGCCGAAGCCGACGTCATAGGCGATGTCGGTGACCGCGATGTCATCATCGCTCAACAGGCGCGCTGCGTGGCGCAGCCGCGAGCGCACGAGATATTGATGCGGGGTGACACCGAGCACGCCCGAGAACAGGCGCAGGAAGTGGAACGGGCTGAGACCGGCCTGCCGCGCGGCCTCGTCGAGGTCGATTTCGTCTGCCGAATTCTCATCGATCCACAGCGCGCTCTCCACCGCGCGGCGGCGGTCGCGTGCCGTCGGCGAAACCTGCTTGCGCGGCTTGCCCGAGACCACCTCGACGAAGCGGCCCGCTAAGATCTGTCCGATCTCGTCGATGCCCAGATCGCTGTTGCCATCTGCTGCCGTCTGGGCCAGCTCGCCTAGCACCATCAGCTCGGGCAGTGGCGGCGTGGCGCCGACCAGCCAGACATCGCGCCGTCCGCCCAGCGCTTCGACGAGGTCTTCGCTGATGAAGAACGACAGGCACTCGTCGCCGCTGACATGCTCATGCGTGCAGGTGTATTCCTCGCCGGGAGCGCCGACCAGCACCGAGCCCGCCACCAGATCGAAGAAGCCTGCCCGGCAATGGCAGCCGAAGCTGCCCTCGCGGACATAGGCCAGCGAATGGCCGGTACGGTATTCGGCAAACGGCTTGTCGTCCGGTCCCGCATCGCAGCGAAACCGCGACACCGTCATCGCAGGCGTCGTCTTCAGCGTGGTCGCTTCCATCCAGGCTATCTAGGTAGGTGCGCGCGGCGGGGCAACCGGCAGGAGCACCTCGAACAGCGTCTTGCTGGCGACCGGATGGGCGCCCTCGAGCGAGAGCAGCCGGCGTTTTGAAATCACCCCGCCATAAGGCGAGATCCGGTCGGCATAGTTCCCGACCTCGAGCACGCGGTGGCACGGCACGATGATCATGAAGGGATTTTTGCCGATGGCCTGCGCCACCGAATGCAAGGCGCCGGATGCGCCCAGCGCCTTGGCGATCTCGCCATGGGTGCGCGTCTCTCCGCGCGGAATGGCGCGGGCGAAGTCATAGACGCGCCGGCTGAAGCCGGGAACGCCGCTCATATCGAGGCTGACGTCGGGGAGGTCGGCGGCCTCGCCATGCAGGAACGCCGCGATGGCCTCGATCGCAAGCTCGGTGTTGCCGTCCGGCCGCTGCTCGCGCGCCTCAGGATGGATCTGGAAAATCCGGCGGCGGGTGTCGAGCTCCCGCGCTTCCGGCAATTGCACGGCCACGACCCCGGCGCCGCTCCAGACGATGCCGCAGCGGCCGATCGCCGTATCGAATATCGCGTAAGCCCGCCCCACCATGTGCACGCCCCACTCATGCACGCCTTAGCCCGGACAGGGATCATAACACCGCCACAATCCGGCGCACCTGGATTCTTGCCAAGACGTTAAGAAGCGTGAGGGCAGAGGCGCCAAAGCGCTTGGCGCGAAGCGCCGTCTCGGCTAATCAGGAGGGCGCAGACCACGCGTCTCCGCGGGCGTAGTTCAATGGTAGAACGGCAGCTTCCCAAGCTGCATACGAGGGTTCGATTCCCTTCGCCCGCTCCAAAGCCTTGCTCATCCGCCGTAGCCGCATGCACCGGAGTGCAATCCGGGCTACGCTGGTTTACATCGGAGCTTATAGAGCGCACCACACGGAAGAGTGCTAAATTGGTGATGCCGCAAGTGCGTCTTTTGAGAGGCGTCGGCTGGAGGGCTTCTCTGCAGGTCGCCGACGGCTGCCAATATCCTCCGAAAGCGCGGTTCGAAGCCGGCTGCTCAACGTCTGCAGAAACACATAATCTTTGAACTTGTAGTGCGCGGGCTCTAGCTTTCTGTCGCCAACCGTTGCCGTCGGCGGAGCCCCAAAACCCCATTTCTCGACAGTCTCGTCGTCGGGTTCCTTGATGCCCAAAAGATCACGGTACCGATCAACGTTTACGGTACTTATTTCTTTGGCGTCATCGGGGAAGAGCGGGACATACAGCTTCTCCGCGCATGACGCGAGTGTGAGGGCATACGCGACCCGAAAGTAGGCATCACGAGCCTCACCGCTCAAGAGCAGGCCCGAATGAAAGTACCATTTCGAGATTGCGCGACCGATAGCTTCGCATTTGTGCGGATCGAGTGATCTCATATTGGCCGAGACAGGGGAGGCGAGGTCAGGGAAGTAGATAGCCAATGGTGAAGTAGCCGCCACAAGTTCTGGGTAACTTTCGAGCCTCTTTTCGTGAGTGGTTCGATCCAGGTCGGCTTTCTGATTCCGACGGGCTGCCTTCAAAGTAGCGAAAGCTTGCCGGTGAGCAGCCAGCTCAGCAGCGCGAGCGCTCCGGCGAGCCACCAACATGGAAGCGCAAACGGCAAAAAGCCCAACGATAGCTGTGAGAACCGGCGGACCCCAAAAGCCAAGCGTATCGTCAAGTTTTCTGGTCTCAAGCGCAAGCTTTTTAGCCTCGAGCTCGAGCTTTTGAACTTCGAGCTTGGCCTTGCGCTGCTGCAGGCTTCCGGCTTCCCGCTGCTGCAGGAGGCTCGAATCCTGCTGCGGCGCTGCAGTCGAATTCCAGAACAGCACCAGCCCAACGACGACTAGGGCCGCGCGCACTTTGTGAAGACTAGAAGATCGCGTCGGCATCTGCTTCCTCAAGAGGCGAGACGACACTTCACACCGTGTGTAACGAGCTATCACACATCTCGATCAGAGTTTATGAGCTGGTTCACTTTCTCGACCGGCAACTGAGCCGCGCATCGTAGAAGTGCATCATGTTCGGCCTGAGACGCTCGTGTGCTCGCACAGGGCCGGCTTCTGCTGCTACAGCACAAGCTTGCTAAACTTGTATTGATCGGCCGCATTCCGCACGCGACCAAAGCTTTGGGATTCAGCTCAAAGCTGTATACGAGGATTCGATCCCCTTTTCGCCTGCTCCAAGCTGTCTTTGGCCAGCGTCTGATCTCCATCCGGCGCCATCGCGCTGTGCGTCGTTCGCGCGCACAAAAGATTCTAATATATTAGTCTCTCGATCCCGGCGCTCGCCGCGCATCCCGTTAAGCTCCTTCATGCCTTGGCGGGTGCGGTCCGTTGCCAGGCAAGGTTTGGATGAGAGGCAATGGATCAGCAAAAGCTCGACCGGGCGATCGGTCGCCGATTGAAGACGCTCAGGATGCAAGCCGGCATGACCCTGAACGAACTCGCCGCACGCTCCGGCGTTAGCCGCGCGATGATCGGGCGGGTGGAGCGTGCGCAGAGCAGCGCCACGGCGGCTCTGCTCAACAAGCTCTGCGCGGCGCTCGACGTCTCCTTGAGCGACGTCGTCGCACTCGCTGAGAAGCCGCCGGAGCGGTTGGTGCGGCTCGCCGACCAGCCGCAATGGCGCGATCCCGAGAGCGGCTATCGCCGCCGTCACGCCTCGCCGGCCGATGCTGCCTCCGGCATCGAGACCATCGTCGTCGACCTTCCGGCCGGCGCGCGCGTGTCCTACAGCCCGTGGGGCCGTAACGCTTTCACGCAGCAGCTCCTGATGCTTGAAGGGGCGATCTGCGTCCATATCGACGCCAAGGCGTTGCGGCTGCGCGAAGGCGATTGCCTCGACTTCGATGTCATGCGTGCGGTGACATTCGAGAATGAAAGCCGGCAGGATGCGCGCTACGTCATCGTCGTCCGGCGCGGCACAAGCTACGGAAAAGTCTGATGCCGCTGCGTGTTCATGCTGAAGCGTCGCCGAACCTTGAGAAAGAGAAGTGCCATGCAGATCCGTACCGGCGACACCAATGATCCGCGCGTGATCGCGCTGCTCGACTATCACCGGACGAGCGCGGCGGCGCAGACGGCGCCGGGCAGCGCGCATGCGCTCGATCTGTCCGGCCTGCGTGCGGCGGACGTCGCGTTCTGGACCGGCTGGGATGATGAGACGCTGGTTGCCACCGGCGCGCTGAAGGCGCTCTCCGTCTCCCATGGCGAGGTGAAGTCGATGCATACGCTTCAAACCGCGCGCCGGCGCGGCTTTGGCGCGCTCATGCTCGGCCACATCATCGGAGAAGCCCGCTCCCGCGGCATGGCGCGGCTGAGCCTCGAAACCGGTTCGTGGGATTATTTCAAGCCCGCGCACGCGCTTTACCGGGCGCACGGGTTTGTGCCGTGTGATCCGTTTGAGGGCTATGTCGAGGATCGCAACAGCCTGTTCCTGACGCTCTATCTGTCCGGGCGCTGAGACCCGCGGCGGCTCGCCACCATGGGACGCAGGCCCGTCCCCAATCCGTTCCTCAAAATGAGTTGCGTACCTCAGAAAACCTCTGCTAGCCTTCAGCCCATGACGCAGGACGCGCCCACCGCGCTGACATTGAGGGACATCGCCCGCCAGGCTGGCGTCAGCCTCGCCACGGTCGATCGCGTCCTGCACAACCGGCCCGGCGTGCGGCCCGATACGGTGCGGCGCGTCAAGGAGGCGATCGAGCGCAATTCCTTCCAGCCGCATGTCGCCGCCGCCGAGCTCGCCCGCGGCCGCGCCCGGCGCTTCGCCTTCGTGATGCCGTCGGGGCCGAACCTGTTCATGCAGCAGATCCAGTCCTATCTCGGCGAGATGACGGCCTGGCTCTCGGCACGCCGCCTCGCGGTCGAGATGATCGCGACCGACGTGTTCGACGCATCCGTGCTCGCGTCTTCGCTCGAAGCTCTCGTCGGTATGTATGACGGCATCGCCGTCGTGGCGCTCGATCATCCCGGCGTGCGGGCGGCGATCAACGATCTCGTCGATGGCGGCACCAAGGTGGTGACGCTGGTCTCTGACGTGCCGTCGTCGCGGCGCCACCATTATGTCGGCATCGACAATATCGCGGCCGGACGCACCGCCGGCGCGCTGGTCGGGCGGCTCGTGGGCCCGAGATCTGATTTGAGCTCCGGCAAGGTCGCGATCATCGCGGGCTCGCAGGGCCTGCGCGATCATGCCGAGCGTATCTTCGGCTTCAACCAGGTGATGGCCTCGGAGTTCATCGAGCTCAGCGTGCTGCCGGTGCTGGAGGGCCGCGACGAGGACGAGCGCTCCTGGCAGCTATTGGCGCGGCTGCTCGCCAAGCATCCTGATATCGTCGGCCTCTATAATGTCGGCGCCGGCACGCAGGGCGTGGCCAGGGCGCTGGTCGAGTCCGGCCGGGACAAGCAGATCGTGTTCGTCGGACACGACGTCACGGTGCTCACGCGAAAACTGCTGCTGCAGGGCGTGATGGACGCCGCGATCTCGCAGAACCCCGGGCACGAGGCGCGCGCCGCCGTGCGCGTGCTGCTGGCGTTGGCGCGCGGCGAGCCGATCTTGAGCGAACAGGAGAAAATCCGCATCGACATCGTGATGCGGGACAATTTGCCCTGAAGCATGATCCGGAAAAGTGTGAAGCGGTTTTCCGAAAAGATCATGCGCAAACAACAACCTAAAGCGCGATGACGGTTCATCCTGATCTCATCGCGCTTTAGCAGGCAGAACGGATGTGTGAGGACGGCCCGTGCGGGACAGGCGACAGAGATCGCCAGCCGGGCCGGAGAGGGAGGACGACAAGTGTTTCTCGGAATGGACATCGGCACGTCCGGTGTGAAAGCGGTGCTCATGGGCGAAGCCGGCGCGATCGTCGCGACGGCCGCGCGCGAGCTTGCGCTGTCGCATCCCGCGCCGCTGTGGTCCGAGCAGGATCCGGACGCCTGGATCGAGGCCGCGATCGGCGCGGTCGACGATCTCGCGGCCAGCCACCCGCGCGAGGTCGCGCAAGTGTGCGGCATCGGTCTCTCCGGCCAGATGCACGGCGCGACGCTGCTCGGCGATGACGGCCGTCCGCTGCGCCCGGCCATTCTTTGGAACGACGGCCGCTCGCATGCCGAATGCGCCAAGCTGGAGCGGCGCTGCCCGTCGTTACATGCGATCGCGGGGAATCTGGCGATGCCCGGCTTCACCGCGCCAAAACTCTTGTGGGTCGCGGGGCACGAGCCCGAAATCTTCAGGCGCGTCGCAAAGGTGCTGCTGCCAAAGGCCTATGTGCGCTATCGCCTGACCGGCGAGATGGTCGAAGACATGTCGGATGCCGCCGGCACGCTGTGGCTCGATGTCGGCCAGCGCCGCTGGTCTGCTTTGCTGCTGCACGCCACGGGACTCGATCTGCATCACATGCCGCGCCTCGTCGAAGGCAGCGAGGTAGCTGCGGTGCTCGCGCCGGAATATGCGACGCGCTGGGGCATGGCGAAGAATGTCGTGGTTGCGGGCGGTGCCGGCGATAACGCGGCGAGCGCGATCGGGCTCGGTGCGATCGCGCCCGGCGATGCCTTCCTGTCTCTTGGCACTTCCGGCGTCATCTTTCGCGTCACCGACCGGTTCGCGCCGGCCCCGGCCTCCGCTGTGCATGCCTTCTGTCATGCGCTGCCCGGCCTCTGGCACCAGATGGGTGTGATGCTTTCGGCGGCTGCCTCGCTCGCCTGGCTTTCGAGCGTGATGGCAACGCCGACGACTACGCTGCTTGCGCCGCTCGGGGAGAAAGTCGAGGGTCCGAGCCCGATCAAGTTCCTTCCCTATCTCGATGGCGAGCGCACGCCGCACAATGATGCTGCGGCGAGCGGCGCCTTCGTGGGCCTGCGCGGCGCCAGCGGACGCGACCAGATCGTCCAGGCCGTGCTCGAAGGCGTCGCCTTCGCCGCGCGCGACAATCTCGCCGCGCTCGGCAGCGCGAGCTCGGCGATTTCGGAGGTCGATCTGGTCGGCGGCGGATCGCGCTCGGCCTTATGGGCGCAGATCTGCGCCGACGTGCTCGGCATTCCCGTCCACCGCGTCGAGGAAGGTGAGGTCGGGGCTGCGCTCGGCGCCGCGCGGCTCGGCCGGCTCGCAGCTACGGGTGAAGAGCCGGCGCAAGTCTGCACCCGTCCGCGGCGCCTCGCGAGCTTTGTGCCGCGCGCATCCACCGCTGCCGCCTATGACGACGCCTATCATCAGTGGCGAAAATTGTATCCCGCGCTGAAGGAGTTCTCCTTGTGAACGCATCCGCAAATTTCTTCGGTGCGACCGCGCCGGTCGCCTACGGCGGCACGAACGAAAAGAGCCCGCTCGCGTTCCGCTGGTACGACAAAGACCGCATCGTCCACGGCCGCAGGCTGGAGGATCATCTGCGCTTTGCCGTCTGTTATTGGCATTCGTTCTGCTGGCCGGGCGGCGATCCCTTCGGCGGCGAGACGTTCCTGCGGCCGTGGCATCACGGCAGCGATGCGATGGCAATGGCTCGCGCCAAGGCCGATGTCGCCTTCGAGCTGTTCCGCCTGTTGGACGTGCCCTTCTTCACCTTCCACGATGTCGATGCGGCGCCGGAAGGAGCCTCGCTCGCCGAGTCCGTCGCCAACCTCAATGCGATTGCGGATCTGTTCGAACAGAAGATGGCCTCCGCCAAGGTGCGCCTGCTCTGGGGCACGGCCAATCTGTTCACGAACCGCCGCTACATGGCGGGTGCCGCGACCAATCCCGATCCTGATGTCTTCACCTATGCCGCCGGACAAGTGCGCGCCGCGCTCGAGGTCACGCACCGGCTCGGCGGCCAGAACTACGTGCTCTGGGGCGGGCGCGAGGGCTACGAGACGCTGCTCAACACCGATATCGGGCGCGAGCTCGACCAGCTCGGCCGCTTCGTCTCCCTGGTCGTCGAGCATAAGCACAAGATCGGTTTCAAGGGCCCGATCCTGATCGAGCCCAAGCCGAAGGAGCCGACCAAGCACCAGTACGATTTCGACGTCGCCACCTGCTACGGCTTTCTCCAGCGTTATGACCTGCTCAAGGACGTCAAGCTCAACATCGAGCAGAACCACGCCATCCTCGCCGGCCATTCGTTCCAGCACGAGGTTGCGCTTGCCGAGGCGCTTGGCGTGTTCGGCTCGCTCGACATCAACCGTGGCGATGATCTGCTTGGCTGGGACACCGACCAGTTCGCAATGAACGTGGGCGAGCTCGCGCTGGTGTTCCACGAGATGCTGAACCGCGGCGGCTTCACCACGGGCGGTCTCAATTTCGACGCCAAGATCCGACGACAATCGATCGACCCCGACGATCTGATCCACGCCCATGTCGGCTCGATGGATGCCTGCGCGCGGGCCTTCCTCGCTGCGGCCGACCTGTTGGATGCGAGCGCGCTCACGACGCCGCTCGCGGAGCGCTACCAGGGCTGGGCCGGCAATGAGGGCCGCGCCATCCTGGCCGGCCAGCGCTCGCTCGCCGATCTCGCCGATCGCGCGCTGGCCCCCGGCTTCGATCCGCAGCCGCGGTCGGGCCGGCAGGAATATCTGGAATCCCTGGTCAACCGGTACGTTTGAGCGAGGCCTGATGACAAGCGTTGAAGCAACACGGCAACCGGTCCTCGAACTGACCGGGATCGGCAAGGAGTTCGGCGCCATCCGCGCGCTGCATGACGTCGACATGCAGGTCTATCCGGGCGAGGTGGTCGGCCTGATGGGCGACAATGGCGCCGGCAAGTCGACGCTGGTGAAAATCATCGCCGGCAATTTCCGTCCCAGCCACGGCGAGATCCGCTTCGACGGCAATGCGGTGCATTTCTATCGGCCGATCGACGCCCGCGCCGTCGGCATCGAAGTGGTCTACCAGGACCTCGCGCTCGCCGACAATCTGACGGCGGCGGCGAACGTCTTCCTCGGCCGCGAGATCAAGCGCAAATTCGGCCCCATCTCGCTGCTCGATCACAAGGCGATGGCGGCGCGGGCGCTGGACTTGTTCGGCGAGTTGCGCTCGGAGACGCGGCCGCATGATCTCGTCAAGCAGATGTCGGGCGGCCAGCGCCAGGCGGTCGCGATCGCGCGGACGCGGCTGTCGAACGCAAAGCTCGTGATGATGGACGAGCCGACCGCCGCGATCTCGGTGCGGCAGGTCGAGCAGGTGCTGAGCCTGATTCATCGCCTCAAGGAGCAGGGTGTCGCCGTGATGCTGATCTCCCACCGCATGCCGGACGTGTTCGCCGTCTGCGACCGCGTCGTCGTGATGCGCCGTGGCGAGAAGCGTGCGGACAAGGCGATCCACGATACCAGTCCCGAGGAGGTCACCGCCCTCATCACCGGCGCGAAGGAGGCGGCGTAATGGCGATCCAGATCGAATCCCCGATCACCTTCACCAATGTCGGCAAGTCCAGATGGTGGCAGCGCGGTCTGTTTGCGACGCAGACGGGCTACGTCCTGCTCGCGCTCCTGGTGCTGCTCGCCATCATGCATTTCGCCAGCCCCTATTTCTTCACCGAAGGCAACATGCAGAATGTGGCGAAGAACTTCTCCTTCATCGCCATCGCGACCCTCGGAATCACCTTCGTCATCATCACCGGGGGTATCGACCTCTCGGTCGGCTCGATGATGTGCTTTTCCGCAATGATCACTTCCATGGTCATGACGGAGCTGTCGGCGCCGGGATCGATGTTCGTCCACATGGCCGCGGACGGCAAGACGGTGCTTGCCAACGTGCCGGGGTTGATCCTTGTGATCTCCGTGCTGGCGGGACTGGCCGTTGCGCTGGTCGTCGGGCTCATCAACGGCTTCTGCATCGCGATGCTGGGGCTATCGCCATTCGTCACGACGCTCGGCATGCTCTCGATCGTGCGCGGGCTCGCTTATGTCGTGTCCAATGGTCGCGGCAGCTTTCCGGGCGGGCCGGATGCCGACTATTTCTACGCGCTCACCTCCGGCGACCTGTTCGGCGTGCCGGCGCCGTTCATCTACCTCGTGATCCTCGCCCTCATTATGGCGGTGGTGCTGCATCACACCACCTTCGGTCGTCACGTCTTCGCACTCGGCGGCAATGAGAAGGCGGCCGAATTGACCGGCATCTCGGTGGTGCGCGTGAAAATCGAAGTCTACGTGATCTGCGCGCTCGCCGCAGGGCTTCAGGGCATCATCATCTCCGGCTGGCTTGGGTCGGCGCCGGCGAACATGGCGACGTCCTACGAGCTCAACGTGATCGCGGCCGCCGTTATCGGCGGCGCCAATCTTGCCGGCGGCATCGGCGGTCCGCTGGGGGCCATCGTCGGCTGCGTGCTGCTCGAGGTGATCCGCAACGGCCTCGTGCTCGCGCAGGTCAACTCCTACTGGCAGCAGACGCTGGTCGGCGTGATCATCATCCTGGCCGTGCTGGTGGACCGGATCCGCTCGCGCATGGCCTGACAAGAGTTACTCCGGGAGGGCAACGAATGCATCGTCTATCCGCCTTCCGGAGTTTTCAAAAGGATAGGCATTTAAAAGTGTGGAGGGAAGTAATGAGGAAGATACTACTCGCGGGCATGGCTATCGCGATGATGGCGAGCCCGGCGTTTGCCCAAACCTACAAGTTCGCGGTCGTGCCCAAGGCGATGAACAATCCCTTCTTCGACGTCGCGCGCGACGGCTGCATGAAGCGCGCCAAGGAGCTTGGCAACGTCGAATGCATCTACAAGGGCCCGATCGAGCACGAGCCGGCGACGCAGGCGCAGATCATCCAGGACTTCATCACCCAGAAGGTGGATGGGCTGGCGATCTCGGTTGCCGACGTCGCGGCGATGACCAAGTCGATCGAGGCAGCGGCCGCGGCCGGCATTCCCGTCATCACGTTTGACGCGGACGCGCCTGGCTCCAAGCGCATCGCCTATATCGGCACCAACAACAAGGACTTCGGCCTCGCGCTCGGCAAGCAATTGCTCCAGCTCCGGCCCGAGGGTGGCAAGTATGCCATGGTCTCCGGCGGTCCAGGTGCCAAGAACCTCGCCGAGCGCGTCGATGGCGTCCGCGAAGCGCTCAAGGGCTCGAAATGGGTCGAGGTCGCGGGCTCGCCGACCTTCTGCAACGACGACTCCACGCTCGCGGTCCAGCAGATGGCGGACCTGCGCACCGCGACGCCGGACCTCGCCGCGATCGTGCCGGTCGGCGGCTGGCCGATGTTCGCGCCGGAAGGCTTCAAGGCTTTCGTCAACAAGAACAAGAAGGACATCGACTCCGGCAAGCTGACACTCGTCGTCGCCGATACGCTCAAGATGCAGCTTGAGCTTCTGCGCGACGGCTATTCCAACGCGCTCACCGGCCAGCGTCCGTTCGAGATGGGCGAGAAGTCCATGGATACGCTCCTCGCCATCAAGAAGGGCCAGAAGGTGCCGGAGATCGTCTACACCGGTCTCGATCTCGTGACGAAGGATAACGTCGCGCAACTCCTGAAGTAGGAACGTCTACCAGCCCCGGCGTTCCTGCGCTTGCTCTCCCGCCTGCGTCCCCGCAGGCGGGAGAGGCTACGCCACTGATGGGTGGAGGATGAATGATGGTGATCGACGGGCATCAGCATTTCTGGGACCCAGCGCGCGCCGACTATCCCTGGATGGCGGCGGCCGAGCTCGCGCCGATCCGCCGCGCCTTCGGCCCGGCCGATCTTGCGCCACTTCTCAAACAGAACGGCATCGATGCAAGCATTTTGGTGCAGTGCCGCTCTTCTGTCGCAGAGACCGAGGAGTTCTTGCATATTGCTGCCGCGACACCCTTCGTCGTCGGAGTCGTCGGCTGGGTCGATCTGACCGACGCTGCGGTCGGCGCAACGCTCGACCGGCTGCGCGCCGCGCCGGCGGGCGACAGGTTGGTCGGCATTCGCCACCAGGTTCATGACGAGGCCGATCCCGACTGGTTGCTGCGCGAGGACGCGCAGCGCGGTCTTGCGTCAGTGTTCGCGCATGACCTCACCTACGATCTCCTGGTCCGCACCCGCGAGCTACCGGCCGCGATCGCGACGGCGCAGGCGTTTCCGCAAGCGCGTTTTGTGCTCGATCACGCCGCCAAGCCGCCGATCGCAGAAGGTTTCAGTCGCGACTGGGCCGACCGCATCGCCGCGCTCGCGGCCTGCGGCAACGTCTGGTGCAAGATCTCGGGCCTTGCGACGGAGGCCCGATGGAACGACTGGGACACGGAGCGGCTATTTCCTTACGTCGAGCACGCCGCCAAATGTTTCGGCGAGGATCGGCTTATCTTCGGCTCGGACTGGCCGGTGTGCCTGCTCGCGGGAAGCTACGGCGAGATCAAGAGCGCGCTAGATGATTGCCTGACGAAGCTTGGTGGGAACGTGCGCGAGAAGGCGTTTGGGACGAACGCACAGCGGGCGTATCGGTTGTTGGCTGCCTGACGCCCTGCAATTCCCGCCACTGCGTTGTGGCGCCCGCGCAACAGCACGATGGACTTCGGCGGCAATGTCTCCACCTCGTCATGGCCGGGCTTGTCCCGGCCATGACGAGCTCGTGGCAGCAGCGGCCCCTCACGCGCCCGCGGGCACCTGATCCAGGAATCCCGTGATGCTCCTGATGCGGCCGTCCTTTAGCACAGCGAAATCGGTGCCCTTGATCGGGCTATCGACGCCGTCGGGGCCGAGGCCCCAGCAAAAGCGCAAATGCTCGCCATAACCATTGGGCTCGCCGATCAGCTTGAACCTGAACTCGGGAAAGCGCTGCTGCACGCCGGCGATCAACGCGTCGACGCCGTCATGGCCGTCACCGCGCATCAAGGGATCGACGTAGCTGGCATCCGCCGTCCAGTTCTCGCTGAGCAGCTCGCGTCGTTTGCCTGGCGTGCGCTCGTTCCAGAGATCGATATAGCGGCGGGCGATGGTTGTGACGTCGGTCATGTGGCTCTCCTTCGAAAAGCGCCGGATGGTTCGGCTGTCCCTGACTATCGAAGGTTTGCGTGCGCCAATCGATTACCTCGAAGGTCATGCGCCAGCAAAAAACTGAAGCGCGATGATGTTTCATCGCGCTTCAGGCGAACGGTCATCTCACCGCGTGCTACTTCGCCGCGGTCACCATGATCTCGACGGTGTATTGCGGGGCGGCGAGCTTGGCTTCGACGGTGGCGCGCGCCGGCGTGTTGCCGGGCGACACCCAGGCGTCCCACACCGCGTTCATTTCCTGGAACGTCTTCATGTCGGTGATGTAGATCGTCGCCGACAGCAGCTTCGATTTGTCGGTGCCGGCCTTGGCGAGATGGCCGTCGATGGTCGCCAGAATGTCCTGGGTCTGCTTCGTCACGCTTTCACCGGCGGCGTTGCTGGCGACGACACCGGCGAGATAGACGGTGTTGCCGTGCACGACGGCCTGGCTCATGCGCGGGCCGGTCTCAAAACGCTGAATGCTCATGTGGATCTCCTGTTGGAATGGCGGCCCTGTCTAGCGCAGCGCCCGGTGCTCTGCCACCCCGGGCGCGCATACGTTGCCAGGCACGCATGCGTCGTGGCCGATGCAAATCGACGGCTTCAAGGAAAGCGGCTGAAGAACGCCCAGATCGTGTCGGCGCCGTCGATGTCGCCGTTCTGCGGGCCGAGCAGGCCGTTCGCGAGCTTTGGGAAATGCGCGTCGGGGAAATGCCCGGGCATGCGATGGCCGCCGCCATTGACGCGATAGAGCACGACGTCGTGTCCTTTCGGGCAGCGCGAGCCGATCTGCGTCACGGTGGATTCGTCGTGAGGATTTTTGTCGGGCAGGTCGGTTGCCGTGGCATCACCAGCTTCGCAGCCATCGACGCCGCGCCAGAATGCCAGCGTCCTGGTGGTCGACCAGAAACCGTCAGCCGCAAAATAGCTCGTGCCGCGGCCGCCGTCATAGGGGATCAGCGGATCGACCGTGCCGTTCATGATCAGCATCGGCAGCGGACGTGATGGATGGCAGGCGGCGGCCGATTCCTCGGTGAGGTTCATGATCACGCTGGCGGCGGCCGCGAACAGATCGGCGCGGTTGCAGGCCAGCGTCATGGTCATCGCGCCGCCATTGGAGATGCCGGTGATGTAGACGCGGCGCGCGTCCGC
The DNA here is from genome assembly GCF_055791185.1 of Bradyrhizobium ingae. NCBI lineage: Bacteria > Pseudomonadati > Pseudomonadota > Alphaproteobacteria > Hyphomicrobiales > Nitrobacteraceae > Bradyrhizobium > Bradyrhizobium ingae. The sequence continues at coordinate 74,699 of NZ_JBVUBB010000015.1, read as the reverse complement.
CGTACCGTCCTTCACGAGCTTGTCGACCAGGGCTGCGATGAAAGCGATGTCGTCGGTGCCCTCGGGCGGTCCGCGGCCCGCGCGTCGTGCGTCGGGTCGCGCATCGGCCCAGGCGTTGTTCAGTCCATCGGGAAACACCACGGCAAAGGAGTCGCGCCGGGCAACCAGGGGCCAGGATGTCCGTGTCACCATGTCGGCGCCGCGCTGGGTCTTGCCGTGCAGCACGATGACGAGCGGTGCCGGCTTCGTCGGCGCCGGCATCACGATGAACGTGCGCGTCACGCCGTTGACGTCGATCGTGTCTGCCCGTGCCGAGGCGGCGAACAGCAGCACCGCAGCAAGAACTCCGATGCCCACCCGCCACAACATTGGCTACCCCACGGCCTTCGCCGCCGCGCGCCCGGCATTGCGGCCCGAGAACAGGCAGCCGCCGAGAAAGGTGCCTTCCAGCGAGCGATAGCCGTGCAGGCCGCCGCCGCCGAAGCCGGCGGCTTCGCCCACCGCGTAGAGGCCGGGAATGACCTCGCCCACTTGTCCGAACACGCGCGAGTCCAGATCGGTCTCGAAGCCGCCGAGCGTCTTGCGCGTCAGGATGTTGAGCTTGACCGCGATCAGCGGCCCGTGCTCGGGATCGAGGATGCGATGGGGTGCGGCGGTACGGATCAATTTGTCGCCGATATAACGACGCGCATTGTGGATGTTCATCACCTGCGCGTCCTTGACGAAGGGATTGGCGATCTCACGGTCGCGCGCCTCGATCTGCATTCTGACATGGTCGAGCCTGAGGAGATCATTGCCGGCGAGCTTGTTCATGGCAGCCACGAGCTCGTGGAGGTTGTCGCGCACAATGAAGTCAACACCATGGCTCTTGAACGCTTCCACAGGTGCCGGAGCGCCCTTGTTGGTGGCGCGGCGCAATGTCATGCGCCAGCTTTTTCCCGTGAGATCCGGATTCTGCTCGGAGCCCGAGAGCGCAAATTCCTTCTTGATGATGCTCTGTGTCAGGATGAACCAGGAATAATCATGGCCGGTCGACATGATGTACTCGAGCTGGCCGAGCGTGTCCGAGCCTGGAAACAGCGGCGTCGGCAGCCGCGTGCCCGTGGCGTCGAACCACATCGAGGAGGGGCCGGGCAGGATGCGGATGCCGTGGCGCGGCCAGATCGGCGACCAGTTCTGGATGCCCTCGACGTAATGCCACATGCGGTCGCGGTTGATCAGCCGTGCGCCGATGTCTTCCGTGATGCCGATCATGCGGCCGTCGACATGCTCGGGCACGCCGGAAATCATGAACTTTGGTGGCTCGCCGAGTCGCTTCGGCCAGTTCTGCCGCACAAGATCGTGATTGCCGCCGATGCCGCCGGAGGCGACGATCACCGCCTGCGCCTTCAGCGCGAAGTCGCCAACCGTGTTGCGCGAGGAGCTCTTGCCCCTTTCGACATGATCAGGCTCGAGAATTTTTCCACTCACGCCGTCGACCGTGCCGTTTGTGACATTCAAGGCATCGACGCGATGACGGAACTTGAAAGTCAGCCTGCCGCTTCTGGCCGCCTCGCGCGCACGGCGCTCGAACGGCTCGACGATGCCGGGCCCCGTGCCCCAGGTGACATGAAAGCGCGGCACTGAATTGCCGTGCCCCATCGCGTCATAGCCTCCGCGTTCAGCCCAGCCGACCACCGGGAAGATGCGATGGCCCATAGCGCGCAGCCATGACCGCTTCTCGCCGGCCGCGAATGCCACATAGGCTTCTGCCCATTTCCGCGGCCAGTAATCCTCGTCACGATCGAAGCCCGCGGTGCCGAGCCAGTCCTGCAAGGCGAGCTCGAAGGAATCCTTGATGCCGAGCCGGCGCTGTTCCGGCGAATCGACCAGGAACAATCCGCCGAACGACCAGAACGCCTGACCGCCGATGGATTGCTCGCCTTCCTGATCGACGACGATGACGCGCTTGCCAGCATCGGCAATCTCGGTTGCGGCGACCAGTCCCGCAAGTCCGGCACCGACGACGATGACGTCAGCCCGCTCAGCCATTGAGTTCCCCTGTAATCATCCGGATTGAAGTCAGCCGGCGTCGCTGAGATCAAGGGGAACGGCATAAGAATCCGTTAACTTGTTCCACTTTGGGATTGGAGCGGCCGTGATCGGCGAAGTGCAGCGCGGGCGCAACACCGGATTTGAATTTGTTTTGAGCCAGCTCGCGCGCCTAGACAAAACCACAGAGTCGACGGACGTTAGCATCCGTCTTGCATCACCTGACACGCGGATTCGAATGCGACTGGGGCGGGGGACATGAAGGTTCTGACGGGGTTGCTCGCGTTGGTGCTCTTGCTCGCGGGTATGGGGGTGTCTCACGCGGTGGTTCGGATCGCGGATGATCGGGGCGGCCGTATCGGAACCTATGTCGACAGATACCAGGATCTGCGCCAGTCCGGCGAGACCGTCATTATCGACGGGCTCTGTGCCTCAGCGTGCACCATCGTTCTGGGTGCCATCCCGCGTGACCGCATCTGCGTAACCTCGCATGCGACGCTCGGCTTCCACGCCGCCTGGGATTTCGGCGTCAACGGCCGCGCCGTGACCAATCCCGAAGCGACCCAGATGCTGTATGCGATGTATCCCTCGCAGGTGCGACGCTGGATCTCGCAGCGTGGCGGTCTCACCCCCCACATGATCTTCCTCAGGGGCAAGCAGCTCCAGGCGATGTACAAGCCATGCTACATGGATGTGCAGGCCGCGACCAACCGGCCGTCGCGTCGGGCTCTCCCGCAAGCTGAAGAACTCGAATCGGCCCGGGGGCAACTGCTTCACTGATGTCATCCTGATCTCCGGCAGGCGTTCCCTGGCTTGCCGACGGCGCTTGCCCGGGCGCGGGACAGCGCCTATTTGAGTGGCAGAAACAGGCACGTATCGCCCGCTCATTGTCATGGCTCAACCAACGCAATCAGCACATCCCGTATCGGACAATTCGCCCACTGCCGGCGGGGTGCCATCCGTGCTGCTGTTCGCAGGCGCCGGGGCTGGCGGTCTTGCCGTGCTCGCCACGCTGGCGCTGTGGTTCCACTACGGCAACCAGGTGTTTTTTGAAGTGATCAGAGCCGGCCTGTCCGCCTGCTTTTGATCCGTAAAACGGGATTCTCTCCACGATGAGCCGGACTGCCCGCCCGTTGGTGATCGCGACCGCCTTCGCCGCAAGCCTTGCCGTTGGTCTGCTCGTGATGTTCTGGGCCATGGGCGGCGTCAGCAAGGTGGCACAGCCGGCCGCGATCGGCGGGCCGTTCGCGCTCACCGACCAGAACGGCAAGACCGTCACCGACAAGAGCCTGACCGGCAAGCCGACCCTGATCTTCTTCGGCTACACCCATTGCCCGGACGTCTGCCCGACCTCCCTGTTCGAGATCTCGGAAGTGCTGCGCGCGATGGGCAAGGATGCCGACAAGGTGAACGCCTATTTCATCTCGGTCGATCCCGAGCGCGACACGCCGTCGACGATGAAGGACTATCTGTCGAGCTTCGATCCGCATCTGGAAGGCCTCAGCGGTGATCCGGCCGAGACCACCAAGGTGCTGACGTCCTACCGCGTCTACGCCAAGAAGGTCCCGACCAAGGACGGCGACTACACGATGGACCACACCGCGCTGATCTACCTGATGGACCGCGACGGCAGGTTCGTCGCGCCGTTCAACATGAAGCGCCCGCCCGAAGAGGCCGCCGCTGAGCTGAAGCGGTATCTCTGAGGCCTCGGACGGACCGCAATCGGCGCTCGCGTTCCCGGCGGGATGGTCTATAAGGCCTCCGATCCCAACGAAATCCCGCTGATCTTAAGCCGATGGCCCCATCGCAACAGGCGAAATCGTTCAGAACTGTCCGCCGTTTCCTGATCGTGCTGGCGGCCGGTGCCTGCCTGTTGTCGGCGGCGCCCGTCGCCGTTGCGCAGGCCCCGGCCAAGCCGGCGCCTGCAGCGCCCCAGGCTGCCCCTCAGGTCGCGCCTCAAGCGGCCCCGCAGGCCGTGCCCGGCTTCTGGGATCCCCGGCGCCGTCCTGAACGGCCGGACCTGTCGCGCCTGACCGTGATCCGCTTCCTGACCGAGACCGACTATCCGCCGTTCAACTATACCGGCGCCGACGGCAATCCGGCCGGCTTCAACGTCGATCTCGCCCGCGCGCTGTGCGACGAGATCAAGGTCACTTGCACCGTTCAGATGCGCCGCTTCGAGACGCTGGTGGACGCGCTCTCCTCCAACCGGGGCGATGCCATCATCGCCTCCATGGCGGTGAGCCCGCAGCTTCGCGCGCGCGTCGATTTCACCGATCCCTATTACCGCGTGCCGGCCCGCTTCGCCTCGCGCAAGGACGCGGTGATGCCGGAGATCCGTCCCGAATATCTCGAAGGCAAGAAGGTCGGCGTCATCGCAGGCTCCGCGCATGAAGCCTATCTCAAGGCGATGTTCACCGACGCCGAGCTGCACGGCTATCCCAACGACGAGGCCTTGCGCACTGCGCTTCGCCGCGGCGAAGTCGATTTCATCTTCGGCGACGCCATCTCGCTCGCGTTCTGGATCAACGGCACGGATTCCGGCGATTGCTGCGCTTTCTCCGGCGGCCCCTTCGTCGAGAGCCGGTTCTTCGGCGAAGGCGTCGGCATCGCCGTGCGCAAGGGCAACGACCTGTTGCGGCAAGCCCTGAACTGGGCGCTGTTCCGCGTCTGGGAAAAAGGCCGCTATACCGACCTGTGGCTGCGGTATTTCTCGGTGAGCCCGTTTTAGCTTCTTCGCCTCTCTCCGCGTGCGGGGAGAGGCCGGATTGCGTCGTCAGATGCGATCCGGGTGAGGGGGACTCTCCGCGAGTCCAACTCTCACCGTCATTGTGGAGATAGCCCCTCACCCCGACCCTCTCCCCGTAAGGACGGGGAGAGGGAGTAAGTGCCGGCGACGGCATCCACGTTTTTGCATTCTGCCCGGAAATCGCTATTTTCCGCGGCCCGGAGGCCCTTTGAATGTCCGTTATTGATCCTGCCGCCAGCCCGAGCGATCTGCGTGCGCTCGCCGAACAATCCAACGCCTGGCCGTTCGAGCAGGCGAAGGCGCTTGTCGCGCGGCTGAAGAAGAGCCCGAAGGACGAGGTGCTGTTCGAGACCGGCTACGGCCCGTCCGGCCTGCCGCATATCGGTACCTTCGGCGAAGTCGCGCGCACCAGCATGGTGCGTCACGCCTTCCGCGTGCTCACCGAGGACAGGATCAAGACGCGGCTGATCGCCTTCTCCGACGACATGGACGGGTTTCGCAAGGTCCCCGACAACGTGCCCAACAAGGAGATGCTGGCCGCGCATCTCGGCAAGCCGCTGACGCGGGTGCCGGATCCGTTCTCCAACGAGTATCCGTCGTTCGGGCATCACAACAATGCCCGCCTGCGCGCCTTCCTCGACAGTTTCGGCTTCGACTACGAGTTCGCCAGCGCAACCGACTACTACAGCTCGGGCCGGTTCGATGCGACGCTGCTCAAGATGCTTGCGGCCTACGACAAGGTGATGGCGATCATCCTGCCGACGCTCGGGCCGGACCGCCGCGCGACCTATTCGCCGTTCCTCCCGATCAGCAAGACCACCGGCATCGTCCTGCAGGTGCCGATGATCCGCCGCGACGTCGCCGCCGGCACCGTCACCTACGTCGACCCCGATACCGGCGAAGAGGTCGAGACGCCGGTCACAGGCGGCCATGTGAAGTGCCAGTGGAAGGCCGACTGGGCGATGCGCTGGGTCGCGCTCGGCGTCGACTACGAGATGGCCGGCAAGGACCTGATCGACTCGGTCAAGCTCTCGGGCGCCATTGCGAGGACGCTCGGCAGCACGCCGCCCGAAGGCTTCAATTTCGAGCTGTTCCTCGACGAGAAGGGCCAGAAGATCTCGAAGTCGAAGGGCAATGGCCTGACCATCGACGAATGGCTGCGCTATGCGCCGCCGGAATCGCTGTCGCTGTTCATGTATCGGGAGCCGAAGGCGGCCAAGCGGCTCTATTTCGACGTCATCCCGCGCAATGTCGACGACTATCAGCAATTCCTCGACGGCTTTCCGCGGCAGGATGCCAAGCAGCAGCTCGGCAATCCCGTCTGGCACATCCATGACGGCCATCCGCCGAAGGCGGACATGCCCGTCACCTTTCAGCTTCTTTTAACGCTGGTGTCGTCGTCGAACGCGGAGAATGCCGAGACGCTGTGGGGCTTCATCGGCCGCTACCGCCCCGGCGTGAGCCCGCAGACGCATCCGAAGCTGGACGCGATGGTCGGCTATGCCATCAACTATTATCGCGATTTCGTCGCGCCGACGAAGCAGTTCCGCGAGCCGACCGACACAGAACGCGCCGCGTTGCAGGACCTGCGCGATGCGCTCTCGCAATTGCCGCAGGACGCCTCCGCCGAGGACATCCAGAACGTCGTCTACGAGATCGGCCGCCGCGAGCCGTTCCTCGACCAGGTCAAGAAGGGCAAGGACGGCCGTCCCGGCGTGACGCTGGACTGGTTCAACATGCTCTACCAGGTCCTGCTCGGCCAGGAGAAAGGCCCGCGCTTCGGCTCCTTCGTCGCCGTCTACGGCATCCAGAACGCCGTCAACATGATCGACGGCGCGCTGGCGAGGAGCGCGTGAAGCATACTCAACTGTCGTCCCGGCCTTCGCCGGGACGACGATGCAGATTGCGGTAGCTCCCCCGGCCTATCAGGCTAAGCGCGCCCCCGTCACTGGCTCGCCCATACGATCCTTGCGATCCACGCGACATCGGCGACCGCAAGCGTGCGCTCGTCCTGCGCGCCGTCGAGTGACTGCAATTCCAGCGACTTCGCCGTGCGGCGCTTCAGCGCCTTCACCAGCATCTCGCCGGCTCGCGTCTTCACCACCACGCGGTCGCCTTTGCGGATCGGCGTGCCCGGCGAGATCAGGATGACGTCACCGTCGCGATAGCCGGGCGCGAGCCCGTCGCCGGAGACCTCCAGCGCAAAGGTGTGGTCGTCCTCAGCGAGCGGCAGCGCGATTTCGGTCCAGCCCTTGCCGGTGGGAAAACCCTGCTCGTCGAAATGGCCGCTGGCCGCGGCCTGCGCGAAGCCGAGCAGCGGTACCGAGCGGCCGTCGCGGGCGCCATCGCCGATCAGCTGCACGAAGCTCTCGATCGAGGAGCCGGCCGCCGCGAGCGCCTTGGCGATCGATTCGGTCGAGGGCCAGCGTTCCCTTCCGTCGGAGGTCACGCGTTTGGACTTGTTGAAGGTTGTGGGATCGAGCCCTGCGCGCTTGGCGAGCCCCGAGGGCGACAAGCCAGCGCGCGCCGCGAGCCGATCCAGGGCGCCCCAGATCTGCTCGTGAGTCAGCATCCTCTGCGCTTTGGCCTGTCTGATCATCCTCGATCCGGCCCGCCTAGGAAAACTAGCCTCAAATCAACCGGTTTTCCGTTTTCGGTGCAAGAGGCGGCAGGCAAGTCTTGAGTTCGAAAGTTGTGGCCTTTACGGTCGCGCCCGGGTTTTGGACCCTTGGGAACGAAAACCCCAAGAGACTCAACGAGCAAGCACAAGCAGGACGCCGCAACAGGTGGTCAAGATCTATAAAATTTGCGCTGCTTCGGCCTGGCGGGAGGCCGAGCGGCAGGGCGTGTACCGGGGCAGTGCGGACGACACGCGCGACGGCTTCATCCATTTCTCCACCGCCACCCAGGTTCCGGAGACCGCGCGAAAGCACTTCTTCGGGCAGCGCGCGCTGTTTCTCGTCGAGGTTGACGGTGATGCGCTCGGCGATGCCCTGCGCTGGGAGCCCTCGCGCAACGACGAGCTGTTTCCGCATCTCTATGGCGAGCTCGATCTGGGCGCGGTGATCTCGATCATCAATCTCACCACGCGCTCCGACGGCAATCACGACATTCCGGAGCTTGCCCCGTGATCCGCGCCTTCGATGCTCTCTCGCTGCCGGTCCTGCGCTGGCTCGATCCCGAAGATGCGCATCGCCTGGCGATCCAGGGCCTGCGTTTCCTGCCGCCGACCAAGCCGCGGACCGATGATCCGAAATTGGCGGTGCGGGCTTTCGGCCTGAATTTTCCCAATCCGATCGGCATGGCCGCGGGCTTCGACAAGAGCGCGGAAGTACCGGATTCGCTGCTGCGGCTCGGCTTCGGCTTCGTCGAGATCGGATCGGTGACCCCGCGCCCGCAGGGCGGCAACCCGCGGCCGCGGCTGTTTCGCCTGGAGCGCGATGAAGCCGTCATCAACCGCATGGGCTTCAACAATGACGGCGCAGCTATCGCGCTGCGACGCCTTGCGGCCCGCGCAGAGAATGGCGGCATCGTCGGCGTCAATGTCGGGGCCAACAAGGATTCGCCCGATCGCGTCGCCGACTACGTCAAGCTGATCGAGACCTTTGCGCCGGTCGCGAGCTATTTCACCGTCAACGTCTCCTCGCCGAACACGCCGGGCCTGCGCAACTTGCAGGAGGGCGCGCTGCTCGACGATCTTCTCGCCCACGTGATCGACGCGCGCGAACGGGTGCGCGAAAAGGCCGGCGACACGCCGGTGCTGCTCAAGATCGCGCCGGACCTGAGCCTCGCCCAGCTCGACGACGTCGTCCATGTCGCGCGCTCGCGCAAGGTCGACGGCATGATCGTGTCGAACACGACGATTGCGCGGCCGAGCACGCTGCGCGAACAGATGCGCGCAAAGGAGCAGGGCGGTCTCTCCGGCCGGCCGTTGTTCCGGCTCTCGACGCGCATGGTCGCGGAGACCTATGTGCGGGTCGAGGGCGCGTTCCCGCTGATCGGCGTCGGCGGCGTGGATTCCGGCGGCGCGGCGCTGACGAAGATTCGCGCCGGCGCGAGCCTGGTCCAGCTCTATTCGTCGCTGGTCTACAAGGGTCTCGGCCTCGTCGATGAGATCAAGCGCGATCTCGCCTCCACGCTGCTGCGTACGGGGCGCGACTCGCTGTCCGAGATCGTCGGCGCCGACGCTGCGACGCTGACGGCCGAGGATTGGCCCGGGATGTGAGGCGTTCTTCACCTCGCCCCGCTTGCGGGGAGAGGTCGGAATGCGCGCGCAGCGCGGATTCCGGGTGAGGGGGACTCTCCGCGAATCCCACTCTCACCGTTATTGCGCAGGCAGCTCCCCACCCCAACCCTCTCAGAGCGAGCTATGCTCGTCTCGGCCCCGCGAAGAGCGGGGAGAGGGAGAAGACAGGAACGTCGCCCTGCAAAGCGCCGGATAACGCATTCCCTGCAACCCGCCGCGGGCCACGTAGAAGCCGAGCAGCGCGGTCCACAGGCCGGCATTGCCGAATGCTTGCAGCGCCCACCACATCCCTAAAAAAATCCCGAGCGAGGCGAGCATCAGATTGCGCATTTCGCGCGCCCAGGTCGCGCCGATATAGATGCCGTCGAAGCCGAACGCGAACACGCCCGGCAGCGGCGCGAGAACGATGAAGATGAGGAAATCCCGCGCGCTGCGGCGGACCTCCTCGCTCGCGGTCATCAGGTCGATCAGCGCCGGGCCGAACTGCGCGAACAGCACCGCGACGACGAGCGCGAAGCCGACGCCCCAGAGCAGCACCAGCCGCGTCGAATCGGCAAAGCCGCGTTCATCGCGCGCGCCAAAGGTGCGGCCGCAGAGCTGCTGTGCGGCGTTGGCAAGGCCGTCGAGGAAGAAGGCGCTGATCAGCAGGAAATTGTTGAGCACGGCATTGGCCGCGAGCGTGACGTCGCCGGCCCGCGCGCCCTTGGCGGTGAAGAACAGGAACACGGCGATCAGCGCTGCGGTGCGTACCATGATGTCGGAGTTGACCGCCAGCATCCGCATCAGCTTGGCCCGGTCAAACAGGCGAGCGCGGGGAACGGCAAAGCCGCCTTCGGCGTAGCGCCGGCAGACGGCCAAGCCCAGAACAAAGCCGATCGTCTCGGAGAGCAGCGCGGCGACCGCCGCGCCGACAATGCCGGTGTCGTAGACCAGCACCAGCAGGATCGTCGCAACCATGTTGATGAGATTGATGACGACCTGGAGCGCGAGTGCCGGATTGGCGCGGGCCTGCCCTACCAGCCAGCCGAGAACGACATAGTTGGCAAAAGCAAACGGCGACGACCAGATCCGGATCATGAAATAGGTCTTGGCGGCGCGCGTCACGCCTTCGCTGCCGCCCATCAGGTCGAACAGCACGGAGGTCAGCGGCAGTTGCAGCGCGATCAGCGCCGCCCCGATCAAGCCCGCGACGATGAAGCCGCGCACCAGGATGGCGCTCGTCTCCTGCGTCTCGCCGGCGCCGAGCGATTGCGCCGTGAAGGCGAGCGTGCTCATGCGCAGGAAGCCGAACAGCCAGAACAGGCAGTCGAAGATCACCGAGGCCATCGCGACGCCGCCGAGCAGCGCGGCGTCGTTCAGCCGCCCGATCGCTGACGTCGAGACCACACCGATCAAGGGCGTGGTGAGGTTCGCGACCATCGCGGGGCCCGCGATGGCGAACACCTGCCTTGTGGTAACCCTGGGATGGACCGGTGCGTGCATGTCAGAACACGAGCACCATGCCGTCCTCCGCCGCCAGATGCGGCACCTCATCGAGGCGCGACAGCATGTCGTCGCTCATATGGGTGAGGACGAGCCGCTTGGCACCGATCTCGGGCAGATGCTGTTCCAGGGTCTTCAGGCTGAGATGGTTCTTCACCACCTTCTCGTACATATAGGCTTCCGCGATGAAAAGGTCCGCGCCATGCGCCAGCGGAATGAGCGCCTCCGTCCATTCGGTATCGGCGCTGTAGCCGAGCACGCGTCCTTCCGCCTCGATGCGATAGCCGAGGAACGGCCCGCCGGACTCGCCATGCACGACCGGATAGGGCGTCACCGTCACGCCACCGAGGCTGCGGCTCTCGTTCGGCGCGAGTGCAACGATGGAAAGCTCGAAGCGCTGCCTGGTTTTCGATGAGTGCTCGAACAGCGCCTCCATCACCTGCGCGAGCCGCATCTCGATCCCTTGCGGGCCGGCAACCACCAGTGGTCGCGTCCGCCTGGAGAACTGTGCATCGAGCAGAAAGAACGGCAGGCCGGCAAAATGGTCGCCGTGGAAATGCGTGATCAGGATCAGGTCGATCTCGTCGCGATCGATCTCGAGCCGCTTCAAGGCCGGCAGCGAGGAGGCGCCGCAATCGATCAGGAAATTGACCTGCTTCCCAGTGACGTGAAAGCAGGTGTTCGCCCTGCCACCCGAGCCGAACGCATCACCGCAGCCGACGAAGCGGAGTTGCATCGGCTGCGCACTCCTTCTGCCGACCTAGCGGCCGCGCGGCGCACCGAACAGGCGCGACAGGAACCACACGGGAATCACGATGACAGCGCCAAGCAGGAAGTAGCGCCACAACCAGTTGACCGCGTCGAAGCCGAGGTCCCACAGCCGCAGGAACAAGAGGCGAATGCTGTGGATGATATTCCAGGGATCGAAGCCGATCGCGGCCAGCACGACGCCGACCAGGATCGAGAGCAGGATCAGGCGGAATGCGACCGCCAGCGGCGAGCCACCGAGAAAGCGGTTCAGGCCATCGCTGTGGCCGGCCGGCAAATCTCTGACGTCGTTGGCCATCTGAAAAAAACTCCCGGGCGGATTCGATCCCCATTATAGGGCACGGCGAGGCAGATGGGGAACCCGCGTTCCCCCGTCAATCGGCTTACTGCATTTTAATCTGCATGTATGAGAGATGAACGAAGGCCGGACGTCGCCGCGCAGTACTCAGCGCTCCGGCAGGCCCGCCTCGACTTCCGACTTGAGCAGGCGCTGGATCGCGTCGAGAAAGACGGGACTTGCATTCTCGGTCGGCAGGATGATGTTGGCGGCGTTCGACCCGGGCCGCAGCTCCATGGCTTTGGCCATCGCAGCCTCGGCCTCGTCGGTCCGGCCCAGGCGCTGGAGCGCGCCGGCCAGCACGGCATGGCTGCGCCCCGTTCCCGGCGTGATCGCGATCGATCGCCTCAGATGCGTCACCGCATCCTCGTTGCGATCCATCAGCGCGGATGCAACACCGGCCCCGAGCAGCCAGGTCCAGCGCGAGACCTGCGGCGTGTCGAACCGATCGGCCTCCTTGAACGCGGCGAGCGCGTCATCGAAGCGCCCGAGCTGCATTTGGCCGAGACCCATGTTGTAGAGCGCAAATCCATCCCAGGGATCGAAGCTCAGGGCACGCGCGCAGGCGACGAGGCTTTCGATGAAGCGGTTGGTCGCGGTGAGGAAGCGGCAATAGCCGTCGAGCACCGGGATGTAGCTCGGCTTCGCCTTCAGCGCGCGCTCGAGTGCGACCTGCGCGTTGCGCTTCGCCGCGGGGACATCGACCGGACTGTACCAGGCCATCTGGATGCCGCGTAGCCAGTGCGCGGCGAGCGCTGCTTCGAGATCGACATTGTCGGGATCGGCGGCCAGCGCCTGCTCTAGCATCGCCTGCGCGGTGTGAAAGCGCTCCGGCGTGGTCTGGTTGATCGCGGCCATCGCCTGCTCGATCACGACCTTGGCCCGGCCGGAGGGCAGCTCGCCGGCCGTCATGGTGCGTGCCGTGCCGGAATTGAACATGGCGTTGAGGCGCAGCGCGAGCGGATAGCCGATGCCTGCAGCGAGCCGCGACTGTTGCAGCGACACATCGATATCGTCGATGCCGACCGAGATCGTGTTGGCCCAGCGGACCTCGTCGGTCGCGCCGTTGCTGAGGCGCGCCTTCAAGATCCAGCTCCGGCCATCGGCATGCAACTCGCCGCCGACCACGAAATCGGCCTGCGGCTTTGCGGCGACGGACTGCGGCGCGGTCCGCTCCGATATTGCTTCCGCTTGCGGCGCCAGCACGCGGAGCTGGTCGATCCTGGCCAGGCCCTCGGTGAGGCGCATGGTGACGTTGGCCGCCATCTCGGCCGACGGCCGGTCCGTCCCCGTTGCGGTGATCGGCAGCACGAGGACCGTGGGCGTCTTTCGCGCGAACACGAGATCGGGCGCGAAGAACGGCGCCGCGCCGGCAATGCCGGCCGCAGCGCCAATCACAGCCGCGATCGCCAGCGCCGCAGCGCTTCGGAGGCCGAAACGGAAGCGCTTGCCGGCAGGTTCGCTCTTGTCCGAGGACGAGACCGGGGCGTTGGCCGGCGCGAGCCCAATTACCGATGCAACGACCGGGTTGTCAGTAGCCTTGTCAGTGGTCCCGGCCCCGCCGGTCGCCTCCGCATTGTCTGCGGTATCATTGTACACTGTGACAACGTTGGCCTCAAACAGGTAGCCGCGGCCCGACACCAACTGGATCAATTGGCGTTGGTCGTCGCCGAGCGCGGTGCGCAGCTCGCGGATGCATTGGAACAGGCTGTCGTCGCTGACATGGACGCCGGGCCAGATCGCCTCGAACAGCTCCTGCTTGCTCAGCACGCGGCCGGCATTGGCCGCGAACAGCGCGAGCATGTCGAACGGCTTCGGCCGAAGCCGGATCGGCTCGCCATCGGATCCCTGAAGGCGCGCGCGCAGGGGATCAAGCTCAAAACCGGCGAAACGAAACACCCTGTCTCCACAATGTCTTAGCGGGGCGCGCGAATATCAGAAAAATTTCAGATTGCTATCACCGGCCCGTCAGGACTCCAGGCGGGCGCCGTGCCAAGGACTTCGAACCACAGGTTCCAACTAATTCGATGCCGGAACCTTTGGCAAGGGGCGCCGGGGGGCATGGTTAGATTGAAATCGATTTCGCGCGCGTCGGCCGGGGCCGCATTCCTGGCAACCTCAATCGTTGTCGCGGCGCCCTCCGTGGCCCAGACCATTCCTAGTGGCACCACGACGACCGTGTCGGGTACATGGCAGTACTACTACTACGGCGTGACAGTCGACGGCACTCTTGCGATCTCCAATGGCGGTGAGGTCTATACCAACTACTACAGCTATGTTGCGACCGTTCCGGGAACAGGCACACTGTCGGTGGACGGAGCAAATTCGGCCTTCTACATGGGGTATCGCGATCTCAACATCGCGACCGTCAGCGGCGCCAATGCCGTCATTTCCGTGACCAATGGCGGGACGGTCCGGGTCTATTCGAACTTCAACAGCGGGCTTGCGTCAGGCACGACCAGCACCATCACCGTGGACGGGGCGAACTCCCTGTTCGACACCGGCTTTCAGCTCGGTCTCTCGGCCGCCGCCGGTTCGGTGACGACGATGACCATTTCGAATGGCGGAACGGTGTGGTCGGAATCCCGGGCGTGCTGCGATCCCAATGGCAGTGGGGTCGTCTTCATCGGCGTGAACGGCACCGCCACGGTCAACGTGACCGGCGCCAATTCGCTGCTCAAGGCCGATGGCAACATCTCGATCGGGAGCGTCTATCCTGATCCCTACGGCGCGACCGGGACCGGCACCCTGACCCTCTCCGACGGCGGCACCGTCATGACGGGCAACGGCTCCGGCGGTATCTATGTCGCAACCAATGCGGGATCGACGGGAGCGATCAACATCGGCGCCGCGGCAGGAAGCGCCGCTGCCGCTCCGGGATATGTGGATGCGGCTCTCATCCAGTTCGGCGCCGGCGACGGCAGCATCGTCTTCAATCACACCTCGAGCAACTACGTCTTCTCGACGGAGATCGACGGGACGGGCTCGCTGTTCAATCTCAGCGGCACCACCGTGCTGACGGCAACCAACGGCTATAGCGGCGCAACGACCGTCGACGCCGGCGTCCTCGACGTGGAGGGCTCGATCGCCAGCAGCGCGACGACGGTCAATTCAGGCGGCACGCTGGCAGGCAGCGGCACCCTCGGCGACGTGACCGTTGCGAACGGCGGCGTGCTGGCGCCGGGAACGCCAGGTGCGCCCGGCAGCGCCATGACCATCAGCGGCAGTCTCGTGCTGCAGTCCGGCGCGACCTATCAGGTCGCGCTCAATCCCTCGACCGCGAGCATAGCCAATGTGTCGGGGACGGCCTCGCTCAACGGTACGGTCCTTGCGAACTTCGCGTCGGCGACCTACGCCACCAAGACCACATACGACATCCTGCATGCGTCGAGCTTCGGCGGCACCACGTTCAGCGGCGCGAGCGGCACCAACCCGAACTTCTCGGAAACGCTGAGCTACAGCGCCACCGACGTCTTCCTGACCATCGGCGCCTCGCTCGGCCGCGGCAGCAATCTCGGCACCAACCAGCAGAAGGTCGCGGATTCCATCAGTAATGTCTTCAACAATGGCGGCACTCTGTCATCGGGCTTTCAATCGCTGTTTGGCCTGACCGGAAGCAACCTCGTGGGTGCGCTGTCGCAGGCTTCCGGCGAGAGCGCGACCGGATCGCAGCAGACGACATTTGCCGCCATGACGCAGTTCATGGGCCTGCTCACCGATCCCTTTGCCCGCAACGATGCGGCACCGTCGCCGGGAGCGCCAGGATATGCCGACGAAAACACCGGCGCCAATGCGACGAAGCTGACCGATGCTTTCGCCATGTTCACCAAGGCGCCCCCGCAAGGCGCTCACGATCCGCACTGGAGCGTGTGGGCGACGGGTTTCGGCGGCTCGCAATCGACCGCGGGCAACACGGCCGTCGGATCAAGCGACACGACGAGCCGCGTCGTTGGGACTGCCGTCGGAGCCGATTACCGGCTCTCGGCAAACACGCTGGTCGGCTTCGCGCTGGCCGGCGGCGGAACAAGCTTTGGCGTCAACGGTGTCGGCGGCGGGCGTTCCGACCTGTTCCAGGCCGGCGCCTATCTGCGCCACGTCGAAGGCCCAGCCTATGTCTCAGCAGCGCTGGCCTATGGCTGGCAGGATGTCACGACTGACCGAACCGTCACCGTCTTCGGCGTCGATCGCCTGCACGCAGCGTTCAATGCGAGCGCGTATTCCGGCCGCGCCGAAGGCGGTTATCGTTTCGTCGCGCAGTGGCTGAACGGCAGCATCGGCATCACGCCCTATACCGCCGGCCAATTCACCACGTTCGATCTGCCTGCTTATGCGGAGTCCGTCGTCTCGGGCGCCGCCACTTTCGCGCAGGCCTATGGCGCCAAGAGCGTCACCGACACCCGCAGCGAACTCGGCATTCGCACCGACAAATCATTTGCGATGGGAGATGGCATTCTCACGCTGCGCAGCCGCTTCGCCTGGGCCCATGACTTCAATCCGGACCGCTCCGTTGCCGCGACCTTCCAGACGCTGCCCGCCGTAACTTTCGTCGTCAACGGCGCCGCACAAGCTGCAGACTCCGCGCTGGTGAGTGCATCCGCCGAGAAGAAGTGGCTGAATGGCTGGTCTGCCGCCACAAGCTTCGAGGGTGAGTTCTCTGGCGTCACGCGTTCCTACGCCGGCAAGGGCGTCGTGCGCTATAGCTGGTGAGCCCAAGGCTTCTCGCGCGTCGCCGGAAAGCAACAAGTGGTAAGGTAAATGCGCATCTTCATTGATGTGTGAACGCCCATCAATTCTCATCCCGATGCGCCCGACCCATAAGAGCGCGGTGCGATGTCGATCCCGGCATCGTGCAAGTTCTGGGACCGCCGCCGGGGCCGATTGCGGGTTCTGTGCATATATGCTCGCCGGCTTTGCGCTGGCCGGCGGCGGGACCACTTTCCCGGGCTATGCCTCGGCTTCGGCCACCTCGGCCTTCAGCATCTTTTCCAGCGTCTCCAGCCGGTCGGCCTCGCGCGGCGGCTTGTCCCAGCGCAGGCGGCTGATGCGGGGAAAGCGCATGGCGACGCCGGATTTGTGCCGCGCTGAGCGCTGCAGGCCTTCGAAGGCGACTTCCAGCACCAGTCCCTTGTCGGGCTCATGCACGACATGGCGCACGGGTCCGAACTTCTCCGTGGTGTTGCGGCGGACGAAGCGGTCGATCTGGAGCAACTCCTCATCCGTGAAGCCGAAATAGGCCTTGCCGACCGGCACCAGCTCGTCGGCGCCTTGGCCTTCGGTCCAGACGCCAAAGGTGTAGTCAGAATAATAGGACGAGCGCTTGCCGTGGCCGCGCTGCGCATACATCAAGACGGCATCGATGATGTGCGGGTCGCGTTTCCACTTCCACCATTGCCCCTTCGGCCGGCCCGGCAGATAGGGCGCATCGCGCCGCTTCAGCATCACGCCTTCGACGGCCTCCGCGTCCTCGCCGGCGCCTGCGCTCGCAGGGTCGGCACGTGCGGCGGTCAGCACATCCCAGTTCTCGAAGGGCACGGTCGGCGACAGGTCGATCCTGACATCGCCGAGCTTCTTGATGAAGGTTTCGAGATGCGCGCGCCGCTCGGCAAAGGGCAGCTCGCGCAGATCGTTCTCGTCGTCGCCGAGCAAATCGTAGGCGCGCAGGTGGATCGGAAAATCCTTGATCAGCTTTGGCGAGACGACCTTGCGATTGAGGCGCTGTTGCAGGACGTTGAAGCTCTGTACGCGACCGTCGCGCACGACGAGCAACTCGCCGTCGATCGCGCCGGGCAGATGCAGTGACGGGACAAGGTCTGGAAAGCTCCCCGTGATGTCCTCGCCGGTGCGTGAATAGAGCCGCACCGTAATGTGTCCGCGTTCGTCGCGGCCAGCGACCGCCTGCACGCGGATGCCGTCCCATTTCCACTCGGCAATGTAGTCGGCGGGATCGAGGCTTTGGAAATCCGAGTCCTCGATCGCATGCGCGAGCATGACGGGGCGGAACGGCGCGGGATCGCGGTTGACGGGCTTTTCCGCGCGGCCCTCGAGCCAGGCGAACAGGTCGAGATAGGGCGGAGCAAGACCTGGCCAGATCAGCTCGATCTCATGCGGGTCCTTGTCGCCGAGCGCGGCCGCCGCGGTTTTTGCCAGACGCGCGGAGATGCCGATGCGCAGCGCGCCGGTGACGAGTTTTAGCAGCGCCCAGCGCCCGGTCTCGTCGAGCTCGTCGAGCCAGTGCGCAAGCTGCGCGGGCAGCTCGGTCTTGCCGAGCGTGCGCAGCGTGGTGACGACCTCGGTGAGGGTAGGAGGAGGCGGATTGTTGCGGTTGCGCGAGCGGAGCGTCTCGGAGGCATCTCCCCCGGGGCACCCCCCTCCCTGACCCTCCCCCGCAAGGGGGGAGGGAACGGTGAGGACCGCGCGTCCACCACTTTCTGAATCGGTGCCAACTAGTTTGTTTGTCGGCAGCCCCGCGCGCCGCTGCGCTCCCTCCCCCCTTGCGGGGGAGGGCAGGGGAGGGGGGTGGCCCAGGAAAGATTGCCTGTCGTCGTTGACGACTCCCTTCGGCCACATCAGCGCAACCGTTTCCGAGAGATCGCCGACGTAATCATAGGACAACCCGAACAACACCGGATCGGTGCGCGCCGCGATCAGGTCGCGGATCAATCCCGGCTTTGCATGCTTAAAGCTCAGCGCGCCCGTCAGTGCCGCCAGCGCATAGCCGCGGTCGGGATCGCCGACCTCGCGAAAATAGCTGGTGATCAGCCGCAGCTTGTTGTTGCGGCCGGGCTCGTAGGCGAGGCGATCCAGCAATTCGGCGAAGCGGTTCATGCCTCGGCCTCGCTTGTGAGTGGCGTCTCGCTTTCCTCCTCATCACCATAGCCGACGAGATCGAGCGGCTGGGCCCGCAGTCCCTTGCTCCTGCACCAATGCACCAGCGCGTCTTCCTGGCCGTGCGTCACCCAGATTTCGCCTGCGCCGGTCGCGGCAATCGTCGCGGTGAGGCCTTCCCAATCGGCATGGTCGGAAATCACCAGCGGCAGTTCGATGCCGCGCTGTCGCGCTCGCGCGCGGACCCGCATCCAGCCCGAAGCGAAGGCGGTGACGGGATCGGGAAACCGCCGGGTCCAGAGGTCGGATGTCGCTGACGGCGGCGCCAGCGTGATGGTGCCGGCGAGAGCGGCCTTCTTCACGCCCTTGGCCGGCCGCAGCTCGCCGAGCGCGATGCCGCGGCTTTGATAATAGTGCGTGATCGTCTCCATCGCGCCATGCAGGTAGATCGGTGCGTCGTATCCGGCCGCGCGCAGCAGCGCGATGACGCGTTGCGCCTTGCCGAGCGAATAGGCGCCGACGAGATGCGCGCGCTCCGGAAACAGCGCGACGGAGGCGAGCAGCCTCGCAACCTCGTCCGCCGCTTCGCCATGGCGAAACACCGGCAGCCCGAACGTCGCCTCGGTGATGAAGACATCGCAGGGCACGAGCTCGAACGGCGCGCAGGTCGGGTCGGCCGCGTCCTTGTAGTCGCCGGAGGCGACGATGCAGGTGTCCTTGCACGTCACTGCGATCTGGGCCGAGCCCAGCACATGGCCCGCGGGGTGAAACTTCACCCCGACGTCGCCGAGCCGGATCTCCTCGCCATAGCGGACCGCCTGCGTCGTGCCGGCAAAGTTCTCGCCATAGCGCAGGCGCATCATGTCCAGCGTCTCCTGCGTCGCCAGCACGGCGCCGTGACCGGCGCGCGCATGGTCGGAATGACCGTGGGTGATGACGGCGCGCTCGACGGGGCGGACAGGATCGATATGGAAGCCGCCCGGCTTGCAGCACAGGCCGGCAGCAGTTGGCAACAGGATGTCTTGCGGGCGCATATGCAGCATATAGGGACCAGATGCCCCAAATTCAGTGTCATGCGCGGGCTTGACCCGCGTATCCATCCTCTTAAACACTCCCCGTTTTGATGGATTGCCGGAGCAAGTCCGGCAATGACGAGCCGAGTTCCATGCCCCTCCGCCTCTTCCTGTCCTCCGGCGATCTGATGGCCGACCGCCGTTTCGAGTTCGCGCGCGACCTCCAGCTCAAGGGCGATCTGCCGGCCGCGGCCGATCTGCTGGAGCAGGCGATCGAGCTGGCGCCGAACTTCACGTCGGCCTGGTTCACGCTTGGCGAAATCCGTCAGCAGCTCGGCGAGCGTGACAAGGCGATCGCGGCCTTCCGGGAAGCGCGGCGATCCGATCCCGAGGACCAGCACGGCGCCGGCCTGCATCTGATGCGGCTTGGCGATGCAGAGATGGCTGAAATGCCGAAAGCCTATGTGCAGGCGCTGTTCGACCAGTACGCGCCGCGCTTCGAGCATGCGCTGATCAACGATCTCGGCTATCGCGCCCCCGCGCTGATCTTCAAGGCGGTGCTGGCCGCGCGCGTCGCCGCGAAGAAGCCGACCTTCTTCAAGCGCACCATCGATCTCGGCTGCGGTACCGGGCTTGCGGCCGCCGCCTTCGCCCAACAGGTCGATCATTTCATCGGCATCGATCTGTCGCCCGGCATGATCAAGGAGGCGCGCGCCACCAATCTCTATGCCGAGCTCGAGGTCGCCGACATGATCGACGGCCTGCGCGGAAAGAGCGATGCGAGCGCGAACCTCGTCGTTGCTGCGGATGCATTCGTGTATCTGTCCGATCTTGCAGTGGTGTTGATGGAAGCAAGGCGCGTGCTTGCAGCCGGCGGCACGCTCGCCTTCACGCTCGAGACGCATGACGGTAGCGGCGTGGTGCTCGGCGAGGGCCTGCGCTATGCCCATGCTGCGGAATATGTGCGTGACGCCCTCGCCAAGGCTGGCCTCAAGCTGCTGACGCTGGAGCCGGCCTCGCCGCGCAACGAGAACAACGAGCCGGTGCGCGGCCTCGTCATCGTCGCCGAGAAAACTTGAGTCTAGGCGCTGGGGTCGCTGCAAATTGAGCGGCATTGCGTCGCAAAGCGCAGCCTTGCCACTTGCGATGCCCGCCCTGCTGTCCGCACAATGCGCAGCATTAGGGAGACAACGCCAATGACAAAAAATCCATCGCGACGCGACTTCAGCACCGGCGCATTTGCCGCCATCGCAGCCTCGACCTTGCCCGCGCCCTACGTCTGGGCCGCCGAGAAGAAATATGATGCGGGCGCCAGCGACACCGAGATCAAGATCGGTCAGACTGTGCCGCATTCCGGCCCCGGCTCGCTCTATGGCGTGCTCGGGCGCGTCGGCGAGGCCTACTTCCAGATGCTGAACGAGAAGGGCGGCATCAACGGGCGCAAGGTCAAATTCCTCACCATGGACGATGCCTATAGTGCGCCGAAATGCGTCGAGGCGACGCGGCGCCTCGTCGAGCAGGAGGAGGTGCTGGCGCTCTACGGTTCGCTCGGCACCGCGCCGCAGACCGCCGTGCACAAATATCTCAATTCCAAGGGTGTGCCGCAGCTTTTGCTCAACACCGGCGCGTCGAAGTGGAACAACCCGAAGGAATTCAAATGGACGATGGCGGGCCTGCCGCTCTATCCGACCGAAGCGCGCATCCTCGCCAAGCACGTCATCAGCGTGAAGCCGAATGCGAAGATCGGCATCCTTTACCAGAACGATGATTTCGGCCGCGATTTCCTCGGGCCGTTCAAGAAGGTGCTGGCGGATGCCGGCGGCACCGCCAAGGTGATCCTGGAGCAGACCTACGACCTGACCGATCCGACGATCGACTCCCAGCTCGTCAATCTCTCCAAGTCGGGCGCTGACGTCTTCTATAACATCTCTACCGGCAAGGCGTCGTCGCAGTCGATCCGGAAAGCGGCCGAGCTTGGCTGGAAGCCGCTGCAATTGCTCTCCGCAGGCTCGACCGGCAAATCCATACTCAACGCCGCCGGCTTCGAGAATGCATCCGGCATCGTCGCGATCCGCTATTCCAAGGATGCCGGCCCGGGTCCCTGGGAGAACGACAAGGACGTCATCGCGTTCGACACGCTGCGCAAGAACTACCTGCCGAACGTCGATCCTGACAACACCATCGCCTATGCCGGTTACGGTCAGGCCGTGACCATGGGCGAGATCCTGCGCCGCTGCGGCGACGAGCTTACACGCGAAAACGTGCTCAAGCAGGCCTCAAACCTCAACGGCTTCCACTCGCCGTTCTTCCTCGACGGCGTCGACTACAGCTACACGCCCGACGACTACACGCCGATGAAGACGCTGTTCATCTCGACCTTCAACGGCAAGGACTGGCAAGTCTCCGACAAGCCGGTGACGGAGTAGCGGGGGCGCTTTTCCTTCTCCCCTTGCGGGAGAAGGTGGCGCGAAGCGCCGGATGAGGGGTTGTATCCGCGTACTCAACTGAACGAGGATCGCGCGCGGACAGAGACCCCTCACCCGCCTCGCTTCGGGAGGCACCCTCTCCCGCAAGGGGAGAGGGGAAGGCGCAGCATCTCCTTCATCGATTCATAGCACCCCTCGACGAACCCGTCCCCACGGCTTACCTCTATTGCCGTGCCGCCCCGTATCCTCACCGCATCGGCCGAGCCGGCCGCGCTGTTGCCCGAGCGCTTCCAGAGATGGTTCGCGGCCCGCGGCTGGTCGCCCCGCGCGCATCAATTGGCGCTCCTGGAGAAGGCGGGCGAGGATCGCTCCGCGCTGCTGATCGCGCCGACCGGCGCCGGCAAGACGCTGGCGGGATTCCTGCCGACGCTGGTCGAGCTTGCTTCGGACGGTGCCGTGCGCGCGGTTTCGACCGCGCAGCGGAGCGGGCCGACGCGGCTCATGTCCACCGGCCGCGCCGTTCAGCGAACCGGTGGCCTGCACACCCTCTACATCTCGCCGCTGAAGGCGCTCGCCGTCGACATCGCGCGCAATCTGGAGCGGCCGATTGCGGAGATGGGGCTGCCGATCAAGGTCGAGACCCGCACCGGCGATACGCCGGTGTCGCGACGGCAGCGCCAGCGCCGTTATCCGCCGGACATCCTTCTTACGACGCCGGAGCAGCTCGCATTGCTGCTCTCCTCCGACGACGCGCCGTTCCTGTTCTCATCGCTGAGGCGCGTGGTGCTTGACGAGCTGCACGCGCTGGTCACCTCCAAGCGCGGCGACCTGCTCTCGCTGGGGCTGGCGCGTCTATGGCGACTTGCGCCCGAAATGCGCATGATTGGCCTGTCGGCGACGGTGGCAGAGCCGGAATCGCTGGCGCGCTTCTTGATGCCGCAGCCTGGCGGTCAGCCTGCAACTGCCGACATCGTCATCGCCGGCGGCGCGGCGGCGCCGATCGTCGAGATGCTGGATACGAGCGAGCGCCTGCCCTGGGCAGGCCATACCGCGCGCCATGCGCTGGCCGAGGTCTATGAGCTGATCAAGGCGAACAAGACCACGCTCGTCTTCGTCAACACCCGCAGCCAGGCCGAGATGCTGTTCCAGGATCTCTGGCGCATGAACGACGACGGCCTTGCGATCGCGCTGCATCACGGCTCGCTCGACGTTGCGCAGCGCCGCAAGGTCGAGGACGCGATGTCGGCGGGAAAACTGCGCGGTGTCGTCTGCACCTCGTCGCTGGATCTCGGCGTCGATTGGGGCGACGTCGATCTCGTCATCAATATAGGCGCGCCAAAGGGCTGCTCGCGCCTGATGCAGCGCATCGGGCGCGCCAACCACCGTCTCGATGAAGCCTCGCGCGCGGTGCTGGTGCCGGCCAACCGCTTCGAGGTGCTGGAGTGCCGCGCCGCGATCGATGCGATCGCGGAGAATGCGCAGGATACTCCGCCCTTGCGCATCGGGGCGCTCGACGTGCTGGCGCAGCACGTGCTCGGCTGCGCCTGCGGCGAGCCGTTTCTCGGCGACGAGCTCTATGACGAGGTGCGCACGGCGGCGCCCTACGCCGATCTCTCGCGACAGGATTTCGACGACGTCGTCGATTTCGTCGCCAGCGGCGGCTATGCGCTGAAAACCTATGAGCGCTTCGCCCGCATCAAGCAGGACAAGCAGGGCCGCTGGCGCGTCGCCAATCCAAAGGTGCGGCAAAGCTATCGGATGAATGTCGGCACCATCGTCGAGGACGATATGCTGAAGGTGCGGCTGGTGCGCTCGCGGACCGGCGGTACCGGTTCGACCGGAGTCATCGCGCGCGGCGGCAGGTTGCTGGGCGAGATCGAAGAAGCCTTCATCGAGGGCCTCAGCCCCGCCGATACTTTCGTGTTCGGCGGCGAGGTGGTGCGCTATGAAGCCCTCGTCGAGGACCAGGTCTATGTCTCGCGCGCCCACGACAAGGACCCGAAAGTGCCGTCCTATATGGGCGGCAAGTTTCCGCTTTCGACCTATCTCGCCGAGCGCGTGCGCCGGCTGCTCGATGACAGCAGCGCCTGGAAGGTGCTCCCGGAGCAGGTGCGCGACTGGCTGTCAGTGCAAAAGGAGGTGTCGCGCGTGCCGGCGGTGCGTGAGCTGCTGGTCGAGACCTTTCCGCGCGGCAACAAGCATTACCTCATCTGCTATCCTTTCGAGGGACGTCTCGCCCATCAGACGCTCGGCATGCTGCTCACCCGCCGGCTGGAGCGCGCCCGCGCCCGGCCGCTCGGTTTCGTCGCCAATGAATATGCGGTTGCGATCTGGGGGCTCGGCGACATGTCCTTCATGATCCGGAACGGTCAGCTCGATCTCAACACGCTGTTCGATCCCGACATGCTCGGCGATGATCTCGAAGCCTGGCTCGCGGAGTCCGCACTCATGAAGCGCACCTTCCGCAACTGCGCGATCATCTCCGGCCTGATCGCGCGCCGCCACACCGGCGAGGAGAAGAGCCGGCGCCAGGTGTTGTTCTCGACCGATCTGGTCTACGACGTCCTGCGCAAGCACCAGGCCGATCACGTTCTCTTGCGCGCCGCGCGCGCCGATGCCGCGACGGGTCTGCTCGACCTGCGCCGTTTGGGCGACATGCTCGCGCGCATCCAGGGCCGCATCACGCACCGGGAACTCGATCACGTCTCGCCGCTCGCTGTACCTGCGCTACTGGAAATCGGTCGCGAGTCAGTTTATGGCGAGGCAGGAGACGAACTCCTGGCGGAGGCCGCCGACGAGCTCGTCAAAGAGGCGATGTCGTAGACTGCTGGCGAATGAATCCCTGGGGCGCAACTCTCTCCATGTCGTCATGCCTGGGCTCGACCCGGGCATCCACGTCTTTCTTGCCGCGGGCGCGACGTGGATGGCCCGGATCCGGCTACGCCAAAGCTTCGCCGGACGGGCAAGCCCGGCCATGACGGAGCAAGGGACACTCGCTATCACGACCTCTCGCACGTTGGATGTTGCGGGTGCATCATTCACCGCCGATCTCTCCGGCGCGCTGTTCTGGGACGAGCAGCGGCTGCTGGTCGTCTCCGACCTGCATCTTGAAAAAGGCTCGAGCTTCGCCACGCGGGGAGTCCTGCTGCCGCCTTACGACACGGTCGCGACACTCGGTCGCCTTGCGGCGGTTATCGCGCGGCACGATCCGCAGGTCGTGATCGCACTCGGCGACAGCTTTCATGATCGCTGTGCCCACGAACGGCTGTCGAACGGGGATCGCGACGCCATGACCTCGCTCCAGACAGGCCGCGACTGGATCTGGATTTCGGGCAATCACGACCCGGCACTGCCGCGCGATCTGGGCGGCACCGTTGCCGACGAAGCCGCGATCGGCCCGATTACTTTTCGCCACGAGCCGACCGGCGCACATGGCGAGATCGCCGGCCATCTCCATCCCAAGGCGCGCGTCACTGCTCGCGGCCGCTCGATGGAGCGGCGCTGCTTCGCCTCCGACGGGATGCGCGCCGTGATGCCGGCCTTCGGCGCCTATGCCGGCGGCCTCAGCATCCGCGATGAAGCATTCGCGCGCGTGTTCGGCGCGCGGCACTTCACCGCGCATCTCCTCGGCGACAATCGCGTCCACGCGATTGCAGCGTCGCGGTGTTGTTGAGGAAACGACTATGCTGCCGTCTCTTCATGATGATTTCGTCGTTTCGTACGAGGTGAACTGCGAAACCCGCCAGATCAAACTCCACACGAGGCCAGATCCTAGAGACGCTGCAATGCGCGAACAGCGCCCCCGCACCATCGTTTTTAATGGTGTCGAGGGATACCAGTTCGAGGACGATGCATTCGGAAATATCATCTTCTCACTGGTGGTGGTTTCCATTGAGCAGGTGTTGGTAGAGTATGGCTCCGCGATCGCGGAGTCCTATCGTATGGCGGGCGCCCCAGGGCCGTGGGCGGCCGATTTGGCTGCTGCGGCGCAGGTGCTCGCGGCAAAGGACGTAAAAGGCTTCATTCTAAGTTCGTCGTATGGCCTCTCTGGCTGGGTGCTGGCCAAAGAAGCTTTGGTCGAACACACGTAGCCGTCGGCTCGCTAAGCCGCCTTCGCCTGCACCGTATCGCAGAACTCGGCCAGCCGATCCGCGAGTCGCAGCGTGGCAGGACTCGCATCCGGTGCCGCCATCAGCGCCACTTCCGTCCTGTTGATCGGTGCAAAGCCGTCCTTGGCGGTCAGCACGCGGTGATCGGACTGGATCGCCATCTCCGACAAGATGCTCAGCCCCATGCCCGCGGCGACTGCGGCCTGGATGCCGGCGAGGCTCGATGACGTATAGGCCATGTGCCAGGGCCGGCCCGCGCTTTCCAGCTCGTGGATGGCGCCGGCGCGATAGAGGCAGCCGAGTGGAAAGCCGATCAGCGGCACCGACGACACGTCGGCTTGAATCGGATGGCTCTTGCTGGTGACCCAGTGCACCCGCTCCGTCCAGACCGCGATCGCCCCCTTCTCGCCGGCCTCGCGCTTGAACAGGGCAAGATCGAGCTCGCCGCGTTCGAGATCGCGAGACAGGTTCCTGCTCTGGTCGGCGCGCACGTCCAGCCGCAGGGTAGGGTGCGAGCGCGAGAACGTGCCGAGCAGCTTCGCGAGACGATAGGCGGCGAAATCCTCGGGGATGCCGAGCCTGATCGCGCCTTCGCTGCCGGGCTCGCTGAGCACGTCGCGCGCCTCCTCGGCGAGCGACAGAAGGCGCCGCGCGTAGGACAAGAGCCGTTCGCCGGCCTCGGTCGGCCGCACGTCCTTGCCGTCACGGTGCAGCAGCACCTGGCCTACGTCCTCTTCCAGCCGCTTGATCTGCTGGCTCACCGTCGACTGCGTGCGATGGACGCGCTCGCTGGCGCGGGTGAAGCCCCCGGCGTCGACCACCGAGACGAAGCTGCGCAGGAGCTCCAGATCGAGCATTGCCGCCTCCATTCGTAAATCCACTGGATGGCAGTTAATCATTTAATTTCCAAATGACAAGGCTTATCCCTAGATCGAGGGCTCAGGAGCATGCCAAGAGAAACTGCCAAGAGAACCACCATGTCGCTCGCCCCTTCGATCGCCGTCCCCCGCAGCCGCTTCAATCCCCTGCCGCTCTATATCGGCCTGTTCTGCCTGCTTTGGAGCTATGCCTTCGTGGCCGGCAAAATCGGCGTCACCGACTGCCCGCCGCTGATTCTGCTCGCGGCGCGGTTTTCGCTCGCCGGCGTTCTGATCCTGGGCATCTCGGCGCTGCGCCGCGACGCGTGGGAGATGACCTGGCGTGATGCCGCGATGTTCGCCGTGCTCGGCATCGCCAACAACGCGCTCTATCTCGGGCTCGGCTACACCGGGCTGCAATCGGTCTCTGCCGGCCTCGGTGGCTTGATCGTGTCGGCCAATCCGGTGTTCACCGCGGCGCTCGCCGCGCTGCTGCTCGGCGAGGGCATGACGTGGCGGAAGGCGGCGGGGCTCACGCTCGGCGTGCTGGGCGTTACCTTCATCGTCTGGCATCGCCTCGCGGTCGGCACCGACAGCGCGCACGGCATCGTTTTCACGCTCGCCTCGCTCGCCTCCATCGTTGCCGGCACCATTCTGTTCAAGCTGTTCGCGCCGAAGGGGAGCTTGTGGATCGGCAACGGCATCCAAAACATGGCGGCCGGGATCGTGCTCACGCCGATCGCGCTTGGCTTTGCCGATGTCCACGCGATCCAGTACACGCCCGGCCTCCTCGGTGCCTTCGCCTTCCTGGTGCTCGGCGGTTCGATCCTCGCTTATCTGCTCTGGTTCCATCTCCTGAAAGTGTGTGGCGCGACGGCAGCGAGTGCCTATCATTTCCTGATGCCGCCGCTCGGCATGCTGTTCGCCTTCCTCGTGCTCGGGGAGCATGTCGAGGCGCGCGATCTCCTCGGCATCGTTCCGGTGGCGATCGGCATTTATCTCGTGACGCGTCCCGCCCAAACCGTCGCAACCAGGTCCGCCGCGTAACAGGAGGCCGCCATGCCCATTTCCATCACCCTGATCGGCGGCCCGACCGCGCTGATCGAGATCGACGGCTTCCGGCTCCTCACCGATCCGACCTTCGATGCGCCCGGCGCCTATCAACTGCCGCATGTCAAGCTGGAGAAGACGATCGGCCCCGCGCTGAAGGCCGACGCCATCGGCCCTGTCGATGCCGTTCTGCTCAGCCACGACCAGCATTCCGACAATCTCGACAATTCCGGCCGCGAGCTTCTGTCGAGGATCAAGCGCGTGCTGACGACGGAAGCCGGCGCCAAGCGGCTCGGCGGTCATGTCGAGGGCCTTGCGCCCTGGGACACGACGCAGGTGAGGGATGGCGACGGCAACACGCTGACCATCACAGCGACGCCGGCCCGTCACGGACCGGCCGGCATCGAGCCGCTCTCGGGCGACGTCATCGGCTTCGTGGTGTCCTCCAGCAACAAGGACAGCCGCGCGATCTATGTCAGCGGCGACACCACCTGGTTCGACGGCGTTGCGGAAGTGGCGCGCCGTTTCGATTGCGGCGTCGTGCTGCCCTTTGCCGGCGCCGCGCAGACGCGCGGGCCGTTCCATCTCACCATGGACACCAATGACACCGTCGAGACCGCGCGCGCCTTTCCCGATGCGGTGATCGTGCCGCTCCATACCGAAGGCTGGGCGCATTTCCGCCAGAACGGCGAGGATCTGCGCAAGACCTTCGACGTCCTCGGCTTCGGCCCGCGTTTGCGCCTGCTCGAGCCCGGCGTGCCGACGGTGATCGAGGCGCCTTAGCCCTTAGCTGTCACGCCCCGCGAACCGAAAGGGCATCCAGTACGCCGCGGCCATTGTTGCGAGAGCGAGGTCGCCAATGCTGGCCTCTGGAATACTGGGTGCCCGGTCAAGCCGGGCGACGACGAGCGGAGAGAGCGTAGCCCGCCTCAATCCTTCCTGAACACGATCGACGCGGCCCAGCCGCACATCAGCGCCAGGGCGGCGGTGACGAGGCCGTAGCTGAATCCATTCTGCCGCGCGCTGGTGGCGACGAACTGCTCGAAGCCGACCTTGACGATCTCGAATGCCGTCTCGGTCTTGGTCACGAGCGCGCCGTTCGCGAACAGCTTGATCTCGACTTCATAGGTTCCGATCGGCACCTCCGCCGGCAGCGGAATGCCGGTCCGGAACAGTGTCGGCGTCAGGAACGTCACTGCGGACGGATCCTCGCGATAGAGCCCGCGCTGCGTGCGCAAACGAATGAAGGCGCTGCGGAACGCATCGTCTGGCACCACGTCGGCATAGTCGGTGCCGACGCGCTGGGTCAGCAGCACGTTGTTGAGCCCGATCTGCTGGCGCCGCGCGATCTCGGGCGAGGTGATCTGGTCGAAGGGGCGATTGGCGAACAGCGCGAGATAGCTCGGCACCTGCAAGAATTGCCGGTAGTCGGTGTTGATCCAGATGCCGAACTTTCGTTCCTTGCGCCGCGTCACCATGTCGGCGCGCGGACCCAACACGGTGACGACGAGATCGTAGGCGTTGCGATTGGAAGGCGTCGCCGCATCCCTCTCTACCGAGCCGAACAGCACCAGCTCCTCGCCGGAATAGTTCGGCGTCACCGTGACGCGGTGGTTGGAGACCGACACGATCAGCCGCTCGGCGCGTGCGGCGCCGGCGAGCAGCAGAACGAGGAGGCCGGTGATGATTGCGCGCGCGATCATCCCGTCACTCCGATCTCGCGGATGGTGAAGAGATCCTCGGGGCGAAGCACGAGCTCGACGGCGAAGCGCAAGCCCACGGCGAGGATGAGCAGGCCCAGGAGCAGCCGCAACTGCTCGCCGCGGATCTTCTGCCCGGCGCGCGCGCCGAATTGCGCACCGGTGACGCCGCCGACCATCAGGATCAGCGCCAGCACCGCGTCGACCAGATGATTGGTCATCGCATGCAGCATGGTCGCGAACAGCATGGTGACCAGCGTCAGGATCATCGATGTGCCGATCACCGTCGAGGTCGGCACCCGCAACAGATAGATCATGATGGGCACCAGGATGAAGCCGCCGCCGATGCCCATGATGGCGCCGATGAAGCCGATGATGACGCCGACCACGACGACGGGGATCACCGACAGATAGATCTTCGAGCGCTTGAAGCGCATCTTCAGCGGCAGGCCGTGGATCCAGTTGTGCGTGCGGCGTGGCGGCACGGCGCCGCGTCGCGTCCGCATCATCGCGCGCAGGCCTTCCGAGAACATCAGGCTGCCCACGGTCGTGAGCAGCACCACGTAGGAGAGCGCGATCATCAGGTCGAGCTGGCCGAGTGCGCGCAGCTGCGTGAAGGTCCACACCCCGAGCGCGGTTCCCGTCACGCCGCCCAATAGCAGGACTGTCGCCAGCGCCGGATCGATCGCGCGCCGCCGCCAATAGGAGATCGCGCCGGAAAAGGACGACGCCGCGATGTGGCTCGCAACGGAGGCGACCGCGACCGCGGGCGCAATGCCGATGAAGATCAGCAGCGGCGTCATCAAGAATCCGCCGCCGATCCCGAACATGCCCGAGACGAAGCCGACCGCGGCGCCCATCGCGAGCACCAGGAACACATTGACCGGAAGATCGGCGATGGGGAGGTAAAGCTGCATCGGGCACGTTCCGGCGAGGCGGATCAAGCATGATCCGGAAAAGTGTGACGCGGTTTTCCCTCGCGACAAACGCGGAACGCGTTTGCGCGGAGATCATGCGCAAACAGGAATCGGGAGCATGATGATCTCAACTAGAAATCATCGCGCTCCATTTGCGGAATGCTCGCGAAGCGCGGAACGGTTGCCGCCTCCCTCATTAGCCGAATTTGGCGCCCGGCGGGACAGGGAATTGGCCCTCCGCAGCGTTTTTCGCAGCCTGGCAGATCAGGATCGCTTCGTGTGGTGAATAGTTCAGATTAACGAGAGCCGATTGTCAGGGCTTGCCGACGGGATTGGTGATCAGGTTCATCGCCAATGCCTGCTCCGGCGCGAGCCAACGCACTTCGCTGGTCTGCGACATCGCCTCGACGAGCGTGGAGGAAACGCCCATCTGCGTCACATAGCCAAGCACTGCGCCGGCGACGCGCTGGGTATCGGCGACGGGGTCGCTGCCCGGTGCCCTGCTCGTGAAGCGATGGATCCCGAGCGCCGATCCTTCGATGCCGTAGCGGATCTTGCCGCCGGCATACGCCAGCACGCAAGCGCTGGCGCAATAGGCCGGCCGCACGCGACCCGAGGTGTCGGCAACACCGACGGCGGTCGACAGCCCGCGCGCGCGGATCGTCTCGCCCATGATCACGGCCTGGGTCAGGTTGCCGCCCGGCGAGGACAGCAGCACGAGGTCTCCGGGTGACAGTTGCGCTTCATCGA
This sequence comes from Bradyrhizobium ingae, assembly GCF_055791185.1. NCBI lineage: Bacteria > Pseudomonadati > Pseudomonadota > Alphaproteobacteria > Hyphomicrobiales > Nitrobacteraceae > Bradyrhizobium > Bradyrhizobium ingae. Next base: position 43,439 of record NZ_JBVUBB010000015.1, on the reverse strand, counting down.
GCCGGTCACGCAGCCAGCTCGCGGCCGCCGGTCCAATCTCGCCGCTGACGGCGAGTGCGCGACGGTTGCGATCCGTGCTGCCGAGATCGACATTGGCGAGCTTCGAGCTGAGGCTCGGCGAAAAATACTGATCCTTCCAGTAGGACCAGGCTTCCGGGCGCGACAGGTCCCGATAGGCGCGCACCAGGACGCTTGAGGATAGAAGCAGGAAGATCACGACCGACCAGAACAGCCGTCTGCGCGCCGGCAGGGGGGCCTGCTCTTCGACTGTCAGCAGTGGAGCCGCAGCGCGCGGAGGCGCAATGCGCGGACCAGTGGGAGAGCTACGGAAGGAGCTGTCCTCCCGGCGATCAGTCTCGGACAAGGGAACCTCTTGCTGCGGAACGCCGCGCGCGGATGTCACGCAGTTCTACACGGCTTGAGCAGAGAGGAATAGGACGACGCAACCGCTGGTCGCGACGCGGTTTTGTCCGGATGCGCCGAGCTTCGGCGAGGGCACGTTTCACCTCTCCCCGCTGCGGAGAGGTGAACCCAGGCAACCGACCGAATTTGATTTCGTCGCGCTTTAGCGTGCCGTGGTGGCCAAGGCCTGGCGCTTGGTCGCGACAGGCTTGGGCGCGGGCTTGGTGCTGGCCTGCGCCGGGGCGCTGTCCCAGCCGCCGGCAGGCGCTGCGACGTTGACGGCATCGTCCGGCTGAGGCTCGGCGCTGAACGTCTGGATCGCGAGCTTGGCGGCGGCGAGCGACTGCGGGTCGAGGCGCTTGGCAACGTCGTCGCGCTTGGTCGCCGCATCGGCGTCGCCCTGTGCGGCGGCGAGGCTGAACCATTTGTAGGATTCGGCAAGGTTCTGTTCGACGCCGATGCCGCGGGCATAGAGGATGCCGAGATTGTACTGGCTGTCGGCGACGCCGCGATCCGCGGCCTTGCGGAACCAGAGCGACGCGCTCTTGTAATTGGGGCCCCGTCCGCCGCCATCGGCGTCGAGCACCGCAAGATTGTGCATGGCCTTGGCGTTGCCGCGCTCGGCGGCCTGCGTGTAGTAGCGGCGGGCGATGTCGGCGTCCTTCTTCACGCCGAGGCCCTTCTCATAGAGCGTGCCGAGCCGGAAGGTCGCGAGCACCACGCCGGCCTGCGCCGCGCGGTCATACCATTTGACGGCTTCCTCGTAATTCGCAGCCACGCCTTTGCCTTCGGCAAAGCGCAGGCCGATCTCGTAGGCCGCGGTCGCATCACCTTTCATCGCGGCGGCGCGCAGCGCCGGACCGCCGATGCCGTCGGCCAGCCGCTCGCCCGGGGGCACCTGCACGGTGCCGAGCCGCGTGCGCGACGGTGTCGTCGGGATCGCGCCGGTGATGTCGCCATTGCTGGCCGCGGGCGCAGTCACCGCCGGTGGAGGCGGGATCTCGATCGATGCGGTGCCGCCGGAATTGACGGGAGCGGCATTGTTCAGGGATTGCCGGCCGAGCGGGGTCGGCGAGGTCATCGATGGCGTGACCTGCTCGGGCACGGCGGGTTTCGCGCTGTTCTCGGCGGGAGCAGGAGCTTGCGGCGCGGGCGCGCTTGCGGGGCTTTCCATCGCCGGTGGCGGCGGAGCGCCGCCGCTGCCTTCGAGCAGGTTCATCGCCATCTTGAAGGTGCCGAGCACGATCACGACCACGCTCGCGCCGACGAGCAGCGAGCGGATCTTCGAGGTGATGGTCGAACCTTCCTTGCCCTTGTCCTTGCCGGCGCCGCCCGCGGCCTTGCCGCCACGACCGGGCTTCTCGGGTTGCGCGGCTGCGGCCTGCGCGGCCCGGCGTGCAGCGGCGATGAAGCTTGACGACGACACCGGCTCCTTCGGCGGGGCGGGAATTTCGCTGATCGCGCTCTCGGACGCGGCAATGCGCTCCGACGGCGTGGCGGCGCGACCGCTCGGCCGCGTGCCCGGCTCCAGCGGATGATCCGGCGGCAGCTCCGGCGCGATCATGGCGCGCGCAGGCGCGGCATGCGGCTCGAGGATTTCGCTGATCGCGCGCGGCGGCAGGGGAGGCACCGCGGGCGGGGTCGCCGGCACCGGAGCGGCGGGCGTTGCGGCGTGGAATTCGCGTGGCGCTGCGACGAAGGCCGTCGGCGCCGCAGCCGGATTCGGCAGGTCGGGCTTGATGTCGGCTTTGGGCGATTGCTGCGGCGGCACCGCGCTGCGCGCCGGTTCGGCCGGCATCGCCGGTGCAGCGAAGGCCTGCGGCGCGGCTTGAGGCGGCGCACTGCGCACTGCGCGCAGATCGCCCTCGATCATCGAAAGGCGATCGACGACATGGCCGAGCGTGCTGTGCACGGCTTCGAGCGAGTCCTGCGTATGGCGGTTGGTCTCGGCCTGGCTGAAGCGGATGTCGGAGAGTTCGCGCTTGACGAGGTCGACCACGCCCGAATCGGAAGCCGGTGCCGCGCTGCGGCTCTCGGCGAGTGCGGCATAGGTTGCCTGCTGCCGCTCCAGATGCCGGAGGATGTCGTGCAGCCCGTCTTCGACGCGGCTCAAATTACCGTTGCGCGGATCGGAGGCAGCCTCGATCCGCTCCAACAGATACGACACGCGCTGTTCGAGATGCGCGAAGGTGGAGGCGGAGTCGCTGCCGACCTGCATGCGGTCGAAGCGATCGGACAGCGCGCGGATCGCGTTTTCCAGATGCTCGGTGCTTTCGGACGGCGCAGGCCGCTCGCGCGTCTCCAGCGCCGCAGTGAGCGCGGCGATGCGCTGCTCCAGCACTGCAAAACCGTCGCTGTTGGGGGCAGAGGGGCGGGTGATCTGGTCGACCTTGGACGACAGCAGTGCTACGTCCTCGGACAGCCGTGCCAGCGCATCGTTGGAGGCGACGTTGGACACGATGCCGCGCAGCGCCGAGATCGCGCCCTCAAGCTGCTGCACCGTGCCGGGATCGTCGTTGGCGCGCAGGATCAGGTCGAGCTTGCCGCCGAGATTGCGGATCGCCTCGTCATAGCCGGTGAGCTGCTCGGCCGGCGTCAGCGTGCGCAGCACCTGCTTGATCTCCGACAGCGCGTGTTCGACGCCGGCGAGCGCCTGGCCGTCGGTGCTGGAGGTGCGCGTCTCGTCGATACGACGATGCAGCGAGCGGATCTCGTTCTCGATCGATTCGATCGCGCGGCGCGGCATCGCCTCGGTGATGGCGTGGCGAATCTCGGCAAGCTCGTTGCGGAACGCGGTGATCGACTGCTCGATGTGATCGGGGCGCTGCAGCGACTCGATCTGGCTCGTGATCTTGAGGAGATGCCGTTCGAGCGCTGAAAAGTCGGGACCCGGCTGCTGCTGCTGTTGCGGCGGCGCGTAAGCGGGGGCCGGTGGCGCCAAGGGCGGAGACACGGGGGGCGCCGAGGGAGATGACATGGCGGGAGCCACTTGCGCGGCGGGTGCAATCGAGGGCGCTGCGCGCGGCGGCACGTACCGGGGCGCAAAGCTGTCGAGCTCGTTCTGTCGCGCGGTGATTTCGGCCACCGCAACGTCGAGCGAGGCGGGACTGAGCGGCGGCGCGTTGCGATAGACCTGGGCTGCCGCGCGCTCGACCATCTCGGCCTGGCGCTGGCGCGTCTCGACCGGAGCAGGCCGCGGCGCCTGCGCCTGCGGCCGCGAGATCTGCGATAGCCGCGCATCCAGCCGCGAGATCGCATCGTTCAGCTGGCGTGCGACGCCCTGCTCGCGCGAGGCGCCCTGACGCGAGTCTTGGCGGGAGTCTTGGCGCGAAGCGTCCTGGCGCGGCGCGGGCTTTGAGATTCGTTCGATTTGCTGGGTGATTGCATCGAGCCGCTGATGGATGTCGGCGACGTCGCGGCTTTCCTGACTCGGTGCCTGGTTCGGGACTTGCGGCGCCTGCGGACGCTCCTCGTAGGATGCGCGGAAATTCGGCGGGGTAGTGTCACCGAGAGTCGAGTTCAGCCAATCATTGAGTGACATCCCGGCACGGCGCGCAGCTGCTTCGGCCCGCTCCCTGACGGATGGATCGATGCCGTCAACACTCCACGATACGCGCGAATTCATGACTTCTGTCCGGTTCTGACTTCGGCACCCCACCCGATGCCTCCAGCTTTCCCGCGCGTCCCAGTTGTAGAGACAATGCCATTCGGCGCGGGTCGTCTGCCTCAAAAACCGACTTTTCTCTGTTACGGTAAATAACGGGTTAAGGAAGCCGTCGCCGCTGTCTTAAAGTTGGGCGCGGGGAACAAGGGATGGCGCATTGTCGGTGCGCTCTCTCCCCCCGCTTGCGGGGGAGGGCCGGGGAGAGGGTGCTTCCGCGTTGGGAGTCTCCGAGTGGAGAGAGCGCTCGCCCGCGCCTTCGGCGCGACCTCTCCCGCAGGCGGGAAAGGTGTTCGAGCCCGCGGCCAACTGTCCTCAGCCCTTGTCGCGCTTGCCCTCGTCGATCGGGACCACGGTCCCGCGCGCGTTCATGGTCGACAGCGCCTCGAGTGCTTCCTCGCAGAAGTCGGCCACCATCTGCTCGTGCCGGGCGCCGAGACGGAGCAGCAGAAGATTGCCGAGGTCGAGCACGCCCGACGCCTCGCCGTCCGGAAAGCGCTTCTTCAGGATGCGCTCGTAATTGGCGTGGCGGTCGCGGTGGTGCTCGAGGCGGGCCATCAGATCGGTGCGCAGGGGCTCGATGTCGATGCTGTCCAGCGCATGGAGGCGGACCAGGAGGTCGTCCTTGGTCGAGGCCGGGGTGCTCGGGCGCGCGGCCCAGTGCCGCAGTGCTGTTCGTCCCTCGTCGGTGAGCGTATAAACCAGCTTGTTGGGCTTGCCGGACTGTACGACCTCGCGGCCCTGGATATAGCCGCGGTCGCGCAGCTTGGAGAGCTCGCGATAGATCTGCTGGTGGTCGGCCTTCCAGAAGAAGCCGATCGAGGAGTCGAACGTCTTGGCGAGCTCGTAGCCCGTCATCGGACGTTCCGTCAGGCATGCGAGAATTGCGTCGCCCAGCGCCATGACACGGCTCTCCCTTGCGAAGTCCCGAGCAATTGACTTGACTTTATGCATATCGGCGCATATGCGTCAATGTGCATATACCGGAGGCCGGTTGCCAGCCGGCATCGGCCTTCGCGCTACTTTGCATGGGGTTGTTTTCAAGTTTTTTGCCAACGCCTTTTTTCAAGGGAGGCACCCTGAGAATGACCGGTCTCGATTCCTGGTACGGCTACATGAAATCCCAAGACCGCGCGGGAGCCCGCTCCGCGCTCTGGGACCTCCTGCATCCTGACGCCGTGTTCGAAAGTCCCGTCGTGCACACGCCGCAGCGCGGGCGCGACATCTCCTTCAAATATCTGTCGAGCGCCGAGAAGGTGCTGGGCGGTCCGACCTTCACCTATGTTGGGGAGTGGCGGAGCGCGAACGGCGCCGTGCTCGAATTCAAGACCGAGATCGACGGCATCGAGATCAACGGCGTCGACATCATCACTTTCGATAACGAGGGCCGCATCACGCATTTCAAGGTGATGGTGCGTCCGCTCAAGGCCATCAACATGCTGCACCGCCTGATGGCGGAGCAGCTCGCCGCTCAATCATGACACTGCCCTGCCGTTGCGGAAACGATTAGACTCGCGACAAAGACCGCGCCGCAGGGCGTTTCAAGAATACCACCACTTAACGGCCTCATGCCGGGAGAACGCCATGCCGATCTATAAAGCCCCCGTCGAAGACGTGAACTTCCTCTTCAACGACGTCTTCCAGATCGACCGTTACGACAATCTGCCGGGCTTCTCCGATGCGTCGAGCGACGTGCGTGAGGCGATCCTGGGCGAAGCCGCGAAGCTCGCCGAAGAGGTGCTGCAGCCGCTCAATCGCACCGGCGATATCGAAGGCTGCAAGCGCGCCGATGACGGCAGCGTCACCACGCCGAAGGGCTTCAAGGACGCTTTCAAGCAACTCGCCGAAGGCGGCTGGCTCGGCCTCTCCGTGCCGACCGAATATGGCGGGCAGGGCCTGCCGGTGGCGCTGAGCCAGGCGGTCAACGAATTTCAGTGCTCTGCCAACATGGCTTTCGCGATGTATGGCGGCCTCACCATGGGCGCGACCGCCGCGCTGCTGGTCCACGGCACCCCCGAGCAGAAGAAGACTTACGTGCCGAAGATGGTGGCGGGCGAATGGACCGGCACCATGAACCTGACCGAGCCGCATTGCGGCACCGATCTCGGCATGCTCCGCACCAAGGCGGTGCGCCAGGCCGACGGCAGCTTCAAGATCACGGGCACCAAGATCTTCATCTCGGCCGGCGAGCACGATCTCGCTGATAACATCATCCACCTCGTGCTCGCGCGCATCGAAGGCGCGCCTGCCGGCATCAAGGGCGTGTCGCTGTTCGTGGTGCCCAAGTTCATGGTCAATCCGGATGGTTCGCTGGGGCAGCGCAACGGCGTGGTCTGCGGCTCGATCGAGCACAAGATGGGCATTCACGGCAATTCCACCTGCGTGATGAACTACGACAACGCCACCGGCTGGCTGATCGGCGAAGAGAACAAGGGCATGCAGGGCATGTTCGTGATGATGAACGAGGCCCGCCTCGGTGTCGCCGTCCAAGGCCTCGCGCAGTCCGAAGTCGCCTATCAGAACGCGGTCGCCTATGCGCGCGAGCGCATCCAGGGCCGCGCGCTCACCGGAGCGAAGGCGCCGGACAAGGCGGCCGATCCGATCATCGTGCATCCCGACGTGCGCCGTACGCTGCTGTCGATCCGCGCCTTCAACGAAGCCGCGCGCGCCTTCGTGGTGTGGACCGCGCTGAAGAGCGACGTCGCCCACCGCTCCGAGGACCCCAAGGACCGCCAGGCCGCCGACGATCACATGGGCCTGATGACGCCGGTGCTGAAAGGCTTCCTCACCGACTATGGCTTTGCCAACGCCGTGCAGGCGCAGCAGATGTATGGCGGCCATGGCTACATCGCCGAGCAGGGCATGGAGCAGTTCGTGCGCGATGCCCGCATCGCCATGATCTATGAAGGCGCCAACGGCATCCAGGCGCTCGACCTCGTCGGCCGCAAGCTGCCGCGCGACGGCGGCCGTGCCATCATGGCGTTCTTCGGCGAGGTGATGGGCTTTGCCAAGGAGAACGGCGGCGACGAGGCGTTGAAGCCTTTCGTCGCCCCGCTCTCGACCGCGCTCGGCCATCTCCAGCAGGCCACCACCTGGCTGATGCAGAACGCGATGGCGAAGCCGGACAATGCCGGTGCCGCCGCAACCGATTACCTGCATCTCTTCGGCTTCGTCGCGCTCGGCTACATGTGGGCGCGGATGGCGAAAGTCACGCAGGCCAAGATTGCCGAGAGTGGTGCCACGCCCTATCTCTCGACCAAGCTCGTCACCGGCCGCTTCTTCATGGAGCGGATGCTGCCGGAGACCGCCGCCAATCTCGCGCGCATCCAGGCCGGCTGCGCCACTATCATGGAACTGCCGGCGGAAGCATTTTGAGTCCGCTTCCGTCGCCAGGTCCCAATCGCATCTAGACAACACATCAGGAGGGCGTCATGCCTGAGGCATTCATCTACGACCACGTTCGCACGCCACGCGGCCGCGGCAAGCCGGACGGCGCGCTGCACGAGGTCACCGCGCTGGCGCTCGCCACCGTGCCGCTGCAGGCGCTGAAGGAGCGCAACAACCTGCCCGTGGATTCCGTCGACGACGTCGTGCTCGGCGTGGTCGATCCCGTCGGCGAAGCGGGCTCCGACATCGCGCGCTTCGCGGCGCTCAAAGCCGGCCTCGGCGAAGCCGTCCCCGGCGTGCAGATCAGCCGCTTCTGCGCCTCCGGCCTCGACGCCGTGAACTTCGCCGCCGCCCAGGTCATGAGCGGCCAGCACGAGCTGGTGATCGGCGGCGGCGCCGAATCCATGAGCCGCGTCGGCATCGGCGCCTCCGGCGGCGCATGGCCGATGGACCCTTCGATGGCGGTGCCGGCCTATTTCATGCCGCAGGGCGTCTCGGCCGATCTGATCGCCACGAAGTACGGCTTCTCCCGTGACGATGTCGACGCCTACGCCGTGCAGAGCCAGCAGCGCGCGGCCAAGGCCTGGAACGAAGGCCGCTTCGACAAGTCCGTGGTGCCGGTGAAGGACATCAATGGCCTCACCATCCTCGCCAAGGACGAGCATATGCGGCCCACCACGACGATGCAGTCGCTGGCGCAGCTGCAGCCGTCCTTCACCATGATGGCGCAGATGGGCGGTTTCGATGCGGTGGCGGTTCAATCGCATCCGGAGATCGAGCGCGTCAATTACGTGCACCACGCCGGCAACTCTTCCGGAATCGTCGACGGTGCCGGCGCCGTGCTGCTCGGCAGCAAGGAGGCGGGTGCGAAGTACGGCATGAAGCCGCGTGCGAAGATCCGTGCCTTCGCCAATATCGGCTCGGAGCCGGCGATGATGTTGACCGGTCCGGTCGACGTCACCGAAAAGCTGTTCGCGCGTTCCGGCATGAAGAAGTCGGACATCGACCTGTTCGAGCTCAACGAGGCCTTTGCCTCCGTCGTGCTGCGCTACATCCAGGCCTTCGAGATCGACAACGCCAAGATCAACGTCAATGGCGGCGCGATCGCGCTCGGCCATCCCCTCGGCGCGACCGGTGCGATGATCCTGGGCACCGTGCTCGACGAGCTCGAGCGCACCAAAAAGTCGACCGCCCTTGTGACGCTGTGCATCGGCGGCGGCATGGGCACCGCGACCATCATCGAGCGGGTGTGATTTTTTACCCTCTCCCCTTGTGGGAGAGGGTGGCACGAACACGCGAAGCGGGTTCGAGCCGGGTGAGGGGTCTCTCTCCGCGGATGCAGACCCCTCACCCCCTCGTTTCGCCGTAGCCGATGCGTAGCATCGGCGTCTCTTATAGACGGCGGCCGAAGGCCGCCTATGCCCTCTCCCACAAGGGGAGAGGGTAATACGAGATCCCCATCAACCGCCGCGCCTGAGATCGGCTGCGGCACCGAGGAGCACCACATGGCTTACAAGAACTTCAAGGTTGAGACCGACGCCGACGGCATCGCGCTCGTCACCTGGGACATCCCGGGCCGTTCAATGAACGTGCTCGACGAGACCTCGACCAGCGAGCTCGACGCGATCGTTAAGGAAACTACCGCGGATGCCGCCGTGAAGGGCGTCGTCATCACCTCCAGCAAGGAAGCGTTCTGCGCCGGCGCCGACCTCTCGATGCTCGAGGGCATGAACCAGGCCTATGCAAAGGTCTTCAAGGAGCAGGGCGAGACGGCCGCGAACCAGATGCTGTTCGATCAGAGCCGGCGCTTCTCGCAGGTGCTGCGCTCCATCGAGACTTCCGGCAAGCCGTGGGCGGCCGCGATCAATGGCCTCGCGCTCGGCGGCGGCTTCGAGATCACGCTGTGCTGCCACTATCGCGTGGCGGCGGAGAATCCCAAGACGCGTCTCGGCCTGCCCGAGGTCAAGGTCGGCCTGTTCCCCGGCGCCGGAGGCACGCAGCGCGTGCCGCGCCTGGTGCCGCCGCAGGACGCCATGACCATCCTGCTCAAGGGCGATCCCGTCGCGCTCGACAAGGCCAAGCAGCTCAACCTGATCCACGCCATCGTTCCCGCCGCCGATCTCATCAAGGCGGCGAAGGACTGGATCAAGGGCGGCGGCAAGGCGGTCGCGCCGTGGGACGAGAAGGGCTTCAAGCTGCCCGGCGGTCCGGTGTTCTCCAAGAACGGCATGATGATGTTCCCGGCAGGCAACGCTATCTACCGCCGCGAGACCTACGACAACTACCCGGCCGCGCGCGCGATCATGAGCTGCGTCTATGAGGGCCTGCAGTTGCCGATCGACGCCGCGCTGCGCGTCGAGTCGCGCTATTTCACCTCGGTGCTGCGCTCGAAGGAAGCGGCCGCGATGATCCGCAGCCTGTTCCTGTCGATGCAGGAGCTCAACAAGGGGGCGCGGCGCCCGAAGGATGTGCCGCCGACCAAGGTGAAGAAGATCGCCGTGATCGGCGCCGGCTTCATGGGCGCGAGCGTCGGCTACGTCTCGGCCCGCGCCGGCCTCGACGTCGTCCTGATCGACCGCGACCAGGAGAGCGCCGACAAGGGCAAGGCGCATGCACAGAAGGTGATCGAGGAGCAGATCAACAAGGGCCGCGCCAAGCCTGCGGATGCCGAAGCGCTGCTTGCGCGCATCACGCCGACTGCCGACTATGCCGCACTGAAGGACGTCGACCTCGTCATCGAGGCCGTGTTCGAGGACCGCAAGGTCAAGGCGGAGACGTTCGCCAAGGCGCAGGAATATCTCAAGCCGGACGTGATCTTTGCCTCCAACACCTCGACGCTGCCGATTACCTCGCTCGCCGAGAGCTTCAAGGACCAGGGCAAGTTCGTCGGCATCCACTTCTTCTCGCCGGTCGAGAAGATGATGCTGGTCGAGATCATTCTCGGCAAGAACACCGGCGATGTCGCGCTCGCGACCGCGCTCGACTACGTCCGCCAGATCGGCAAGACGCCGATCGTCGTCAACGACAGCCGCGGCTTCTTCGCCAATCGCTGCGTCGGCCGCTACGTCGCCGAAGGCAACGAGATGTTCCTCGAAGGCGTACCGCCGGCGATGATCGAGAACTGCGCCAAGATGGCCGGCATGCCGGTTGGCCCGCTCTCGCTGTCCGATGAAGTCGCACTCGACCTCGGCCTCAAGATCATGAAGGCGACCGAAGCCGATCTCGGCCCCAATGCCATCAATCCCGATCAGAAGAAGCTGATGATGGAGATGGTCGAGAACCAGGGCCGGCTCGGCCGCAAGAACAGCAAGGGCTTCTACGACTACCCCGAGAAGGGCAAAGGCCAGAAGAGCCTGTGGCCGGGCCTTTCGGCCTTGCAGCCGAAGCAGCTCGACCCCGACACGCTCGACGTCGAGGAGCTGAAGCAGCGCTTCCTGGTGGTGCAGGCGGTGGAAGCCGCGCGCACGGTGGAGGATCACGTCATCACCGATCCGCGTGAAGCGGACGTCGGCTCGATCCTCGGCTTCGGCTTTGCGCCGTTCACCGGCGGCACGCTGTCCTATATCGACTTCATGGGACCCAAGAAGTTCGTCGAGCTGTGCCACAAGCTGGAAGCCAAATACGGCTCGCGCTTCACCCCGCCAAAATTGCTCGAGGAGATGGCGGCGAAGGGCGAGACCTTCTACGGCCGCTTCGCCCCGAAGAAATCGGCGGCCTGAAGCATGATCCGGAAAAGTGCGAAGCGGTTTTCCGGAAAGATCATGCGCAAATAACAAGCTGAAGCGCGATGACGATTCATCTTCGTCTCATCGCGCTTCGGCTTGCAGCCCCGGGCGGAGCGCAGCGCAATCCGGGCATGCCTTGAAGATCAAAGACCGGATCCGCGATCCGGTCTTTCTGCTGTTGCGCGCCTGTCATGATTGCTTACCCGTTTCCGTGCCACATTAAGGCCGCGCAGACCCCCCGCTGTGGTCACGCTCGCTCCGCATTGGCACCGCTCTTGCTGATCAATGCACCAGGCAACGATCGGCATTGAAGGTGTCCCGCGATGACCTCCATGGTGTTTCAAGACAGCGCAGCGGGTATTGCGATGAGATACGCCCCTCTGTCGCTGTTGGGTCGGCTGCGGCTGCGCCGCAGGGTGTTGCGCCTCCGCAGAAAGATCCCTTCCTGGGTCGGCCTGGCACTAATCGTTCTCGTTGCGGATACGGCGATGGCCGCGCTCGCCTGGGTCGCCGTCGACGTCGTCCTGCACTGAGAGTTCCCGTCTGGCCAGGTGGAACGTTGCCAGCAAATAGGCCAGTTGACTGACGATGAGGCAGCCGACGATGACCGACACACCTGCAAAAAAATCAAAGCGCTCGGTCTGAAGGACGATGGCGGACGCGACCGCGATCAACGGCGAGACCAGCACCAGGGCCCAGACCCGGAACAGCACACCTGTCGCCAGTCCGACGACGAGGCTCGTCAGCAGCAGGGTGACGGCAACGGCCACGGTTCCATTCCACCTCGCGAAGGTCCCCTGCAATCCATAGTTGGCCAACCCGGTCTCTCAAGCAACAGTAGTGTTGCGCGAGTCGTTCACAAGGACGGGTTATGAACTGCGACAAGGCCGTTCGCTTGGTTCCGACTCGGCTCGCCCGTTGAATGTGCGACGACAGCAAAACCAACAAACGAAAAGAGCCGGATCATTGATCCGGCTCTTTTTGTCACTTGACCTCGATCGGCGGCCTCACGCCGCCTGCGCGAGCCCTTCCCGCTTCAGAGCTTCCTGCACCTTCGGCCGCGCGGCGACGCGGGCCTTGTAGGCGAGCAGGTTCGTGAGGGCTGAGAGGTCGAACTTCAGCCGCTCCGCCCAGGTCAGCATGGTGAAGAGATACCCGTCGGCAACACTGAACTGCTTGCCCATCAAATAGTCGCGACCGGCGAGCTGGCTGTCGATGTATTTCAGCTTGCCCATGACGCGGTCCTTGAAGAATGCCTTGGCATCGTCTGCCAGCACCGGCGAGAACATCGGGCCAAAGCTCTTGTGCACCTCCGAGGTGAGGAAGTTCAGCCACTCCAGCAGCTTGTATCGCTCGGAACTGTCGCGCGCGGGCACGAGGCCCTTGGCCGAGGCCTGATCGGCGATCATCTGGACAATGACCGGGCCTTCGGTCACGATCTCACCGCTATCGAGGCCGAGTGCCGGCACTTGGCCCTTCGGGTTGACCTTCAGAAAATCCTCACCGTTTTCGAGCTTCTTGGCGCGGATATCGACCTTGACGAGTTCGTAGGGCAGGTCGGCTTCGAGGAGGGCGATGTGGGGGGACAACGAGCACGCGCCCGGCGAGTAATAGAGCTTCATGGAATTTTCTCCTCCCGATGGTTGGTTGGGGCGAAAGATCACCTACATGCATTTGCATGGAACAGTCAAGATTGATGCAGGTGCATCAAGTGCGCTAAGAACAGGCTATTAGCTTGAGCGGGACCATGAAACGCAAACCATCAACCGAGGCAACGTCCGCCTGGATCCGCCTGATGCGGGTGCAGAGCCGCGTGCTCGACTGTGTGGAGCAGGACCTGAAGAAGGCCGGTTTCCCGCCGCTCGCCTGGTATGATGCGCTCCTCGAGCTGTCGCGCGCGCCGTCGGGCGAGCTGCGCCCCGTGGAGCTCGAGCGGCAGATGCTGATCCCGCAATATTCGACGTCGCGGCTGATCGACCGTCTGGTCGACGAGGGCCTTGCAGTGCGCCGCGAATGCAAGATCGACAAGCGCGGCCAGTTCGTCGAGATCACCGAGGCCGGCCGCGAGTTGCAGAAGCGGATGTGGGGTGCCTATTCCGCCGCAATCGAGAAGTATGTCGGCTCAAAACTGTCCGATGCGGACGCTGTCAAGCTCAGCGGTCTGCTCGATCGTCTCGGTTGCTCCTGCGGCGAGATGAAGTTGCCCGTCGCGAACGAAAGCACACCGTTGCGATGATCCGGCAGCAAACCAACATGTCCGCGCAACCCGTGGGTTCGCGGACCTTCCCTGTCACCCCCGCGCGTTCGGTCGAAGCGCTTTTGATTAGAGTTTGATATGGCGCGAGACCAGATCGATATGACGCCGCTGCAATCGCGCGACGAGCTCGTCGCGTGGTTCGAGGCCGGCTGCAAGCCGGTGGACGACTTCCGCATCGGCACCGAGCACGAGAAGACGCCGTTCACGCTCGAAGGCCGTCGCCCGGTGCCGTATGAGGGCGCGCGCGGCATCGGCGCGCTGCTCGAAGGCATGAAGCTCCTGCTCGGCTGGGAGCCGATCATGGAGAAGGGCAACATCATCGGCCTCTACGACGTTACCGGCGGCGGCGCGATCTCGCTCGAACCGGGCGGGCAGTTCGAATTGTCCGGCGCGCCGGTTGAGACCGTGCACCAGACGCAGAGCGAGCTGATGGCGCACTTGGCGCAGGTGCGGGAGATCGCGACCCCGCTCGGCATCGGCTTCCTGGGCCTTGGCATGACGCCGTCCTGGTCGCGCGCAGACATCCCGGTGATGCCGAAGGGCCGCTACAAGATCATGAGCAACTACATGCCGAAGGTCGGCAAATACGGCCTCGACATGATGTACCGCACCTGCACGGTGCAGACCAATCTCGACTTCTCCTCCGAAGCCGACATGGTCAAGAAGCTGCGCGTCTCGCTCGCGCTTCAACCGGTCGCAACCGCCCTGTTCGCCAATTCGCCGTTCACCGAAGGCAAGCCCAACGGCTTCCTCTCTTTCCGCTCGGAGATCTGGCGCGACACCGACAATGCGCGCTCCGGCATGCTGCCTTTCGCCTTCGAGGACGGCATGGGCTTTGAGCGCTATATCGACTACGCGCTGGACGTGCCCATGTATTTCGTCAAGCGCGGCGAAGACTACATCGACGTGTCGGGCTCCTCCTTCCGTGCCTTCTTCGATGGCCGCAACAACAACCTGCCCGGCGAGCGTCCGACGCTGTCGGATTGGGCCAATCATCTCTCGACCATCTTCCCGGAGGTGCGGCTCAAGCGCTACCTCGAGATGCGCGGCGCCGACGGTGGTCCGTGGGGACGGCTGCCGGCGCTTTCGGCGTTCTGGGTCGGGCTGCTCTATGACAACGTCTCGCTCGATGCCGCCTGGGATCTGGTGAAGCATTGGAGCGCGCATGAGCGCCAGGCGTTGCGTGACGATGTGCCGCGCTTCGGCTTCAAAGCCCGGATCAAGGACCGCTATCTCTTCGAGATCGCCAAGGAATGCCTGGTGCTGGCCCATGCGGGCCTCAGGCGTCGTGGCCGGATCGACCAGCTCGGCCGCGATGAGACCCGCCATCTGGAGCCGCTTGACCGCATTATCGATTGCGGACGGACGCCGGCCGAGGAGATGCTGGAGAAATTTCACGGCACCTGGAAGGAATCCGTGGAACCAGCCTATGAGGACTACGCGTTCTAGCTGAGCCTGACGAGCGGCGCGCCGCCGTTCATCGCCCGTACAGGTTTGCGGCGATCAAATGTCCGGCTGAAAAACTCAAGCGCGTTCAATAACTCGAAAGCTGTTCTGATGGGGAAGGGCCGCCTGCCAGGGGCCTTGATGGCGAAGCTCATGGCACAGGGTATGGCGTGGGTCATGCTGCTGGCGGTCCTGCTCGCCATCGTGCCGGCCAGTGCCCAGACCGCATTCGACCGTCCCGGCGGCGACTATTTCAACACGCCCGTGGCATCAGGCGATCCCGAGGACTGCGCGCTGCTGTGCGAGCGCGACCGCCGCTGCCGGTCCTGGAGCTTCAGCTATCCCGATGTCGAGGGTGCGCCTGCGGTGTGCTGGTTGAAGAACACCGTGCCGCCGCGCAGTCCGGCCAATTGCTGCATCTCGGGCGTCCGCGGCGCGGGCGTGATCGAGCCACGTGTCGAAGGCGTCGAGACGTCGATCGACCGCCCCGGTGGCGACCTGCGCAATTTCGAACTGAAGGCCGACGAAGGCGAGGAGGCCTGCAAGGCCGCCTGCATCGCCGACAACAAGTGCCGCGCGTTCACCTTCGCCCGTCCCGGCTACACCGGCCGTGAAGCGAAATGCTTCCTGAAGAAGGAAATCAAGCCGCCGCGCAGGAAGGCCGGGTTTACCTCGGGCGTGGTCAGATAGCGCGCAGCTCTCACCGCCGTCATTGCCTCATTCCGCCGCGATCACCGTAATCTCCGGCCACAACGACTTCCACCGCTGGGCTTTCGCCGCGTAACTTGCGGTGGAGAAATTCGGTCCCGGATTGGGACGCGCGATCAATGCCGCGACATCGTCGAATCCATGCGGGGCATAAACGTCGTAGCTCTCACCTGCACGCCGGATGCCGATCTGCGTGTTCTGCGTCAGGAAGCGGTCGATGCCATCGGTCGAACAGGTCAGCGGCGGATAGGGCAGGCCGTGCTTGTCGGGGTACCACAGATGTACGCGCGCCTGGTTGCGTGCTTCGATCTTCGCGCCGAGATGCGCAAGGCCGGCCGCGAGCTTGCCGATCACCGCGTCCTCCGCCTCCCATGAAGTGTCAGGGTCGAAATAGAACACGTCGTAGTCGGCGATGCCGTGATCGATCGCTCGCCCCGTGATCACGTTCCATGCCGTCTGCACCAGGCATCCCGACACCAGCCAGGCATCCGGCAGTGCAAGCTGCGCGAGCGCGTCGGTGATCGCGACGTTGAGGGGATTTTTCAAGGTGAGGGCGAGAAACGCGTCGCGAGTCATCGGCAATCGTAGGCCGGGCAAAGGCGCGCTCTTCGCGCGTCGTGCACGCCATCTCTCCAGGATTGCGACAGAAGTGGCGGGCTCGCTTTCGTTTTGCCCGCCCCTGCGATCTTCAGCCGCCGTGCCTCACTTCACCGCAGTGAAGAACCGCGCCATCCGGAAGCCCGACAGCCAGGTCCAAACCGGCTGGCTGCGCATGCCGAGATCCCAGGAGCCGAGCACGGCATCGGCGCGGCCGACGAGATTGTCGATCGGCAACAGCCCGACACCGCCGGAGCGCAGCGACACGCGGCTGTCGGCGGAGTTGTCCCTGTTGTCGCCAAGCACAAAGAGATGCCCGGCCGGCACCGTCACTTCCGGCGTGTTGTCGAGCGGACCGTTGTCGCGCATCTTGAAGATGAGATGCGACACGCCGTTCGGCAGCGTCTCGACATAGCGATAGGCGGGCTCGTTGCCGCCGCTGTCGTCCTCGGCCTGGCCGACGCCGTCCGGCTTCAGCTCGGCCGGACGGTCATTGATGAAGAGCTGGCCCTGCCGCATCTGGATGCGGTCGCCGGGCAAACCGACCACGCGCTTGACCCAGGCCTGCGAGCGATCGCCCGGCCAGCGGAATACGACGACGTCGCCGAGCTTCGGCGTCTCGGCGAAGACGCGGCCGGTCTCCGGCAGATTGATCTGGATCGGCAGCGACGAGGTGCCATAGCCGTAAGGGAATTTCGAGGCGAGCAGCGCATCGCCGATCAGCAAGGTCGGCTCCATCGAGCCCGATGGCACGTAGAACGGCTCGGCCAGCGCGCCCTTGGCGATGAACACGGCGGCGACGATGCCGGCGAGCTGCACGAGCTGGCCGCGCCAACTGCTGCTCTTGCCGCTGTTCTTGCCGCCACTCTTCTCGCTGCTTTTGGGCTTGGTTGTTGCAGTCATTTTCTCAACGCTCATGCGCCCGTACCACCCACCGTAATCCGTCCCATCAGAAGCGTCGGCTGGCCGACGCCGACCGGCACGCCCTGGCCGTTCTTGCCGCAGGTGCCGATGCCGGTATCGAGCGCGAGATCGTTGCCGATCGCGCGGATGCGATGCAGGTCGGTCGGCCCGTTGCCGATCAGCATGGCGCCCTTCAGGGGCGCCCCCAGCTTGCCGTTCTCGATCTTGTAGGCCTCGGTGCACTGGAAGACGTATTTGCCCGAGGTGATGTCGACCTGGCCACCGCCGAAATTCGCGGCGAAGACGCCGTTCTTCACCGAGGCAAGGATCTCGCCCGGCTCGCGATCGCCCGCCAGCATGTAGGTGTTGGTCATGCGCGGCATCGGCACATGGGCGTAGCCCTGGCGGCGGCCGTTGCCGGTCGGCTTCATGTTCATCAGACGCGCATTCTGGCGGTCCTGCATGTAGCCGACCAGGATGCCGTCATCGATCAGCACCGTGCGGTTGGTCGGCGTGCCCTCGTCATCGATCGAGAGTGAGCCGCGCCGCGAGGCAATGGTGCCGTCGTCGACGACGGTGACCCCCTTGGCCGCCACCTGCTGGCCCATAAGGCCGGCAAACGCCGAGGTCTTCTTGCGGTTGAAGTCGCCCTCCAGGCCATGGCCGACCGCCTCATGCAGCATCACGCCGGGCCAGCCGGCGCCGAGCACCACGTCCATCTCGCCGGCAGGCGCCGGCACGGATTCCAGATTCACCAGCGCCTCGCGCAGCGCGCCGTCAGCCGCGTCGCGCCAGTTCCGGGTCTCGATGAATTCGGCATAGCCGGCGCGGCCGCCATAACCCTTGCTGCCGCTTTCCTGACGATCGCCCTGGCCGGCGACAACGGAAATGTTCACGCGCACCAGGGGGCGGATATCGCGATAGCTCTCGCCATCGGGGCGGAGGATTTCAACCACCTGCCAGGTCGCCCCCAGACTCACGCTGACCTGCCGCACGCGCGGATCCTTGTCGCGCAGATACGCGTCGATCTCCGCGAGCAGCTTGACCTTGGCCTCGAAACCCGGTGCGTCCAGCGGATTGTCGTCGGCATAGAGCCGCACATTGGTATGCGGCGGGGGCGCAGCGAAGCTTCCCGAATAGCCGCCACGGACCGCCGCGACGGCATCTGCGGCGCGGATCAGCGCCGGCAGCGACACGTCGGAGGAATGCGCGTAGCCGACCGCGTCGTCCTTCACGGCGCGCAGGCCAAAGCCCTGCGAGGTGTCATAGGTCGCCTGCTTCAGCCGCCCATTGTCGAACATCAGCGCTTCGGTCTGGCTATATTCCAGGAACAATTCGCCGTCGTCGGCGCCCGAAAGCCCGCGCGCGACTTCGTTGCGAACCTGGTCGCGGTCGAGATTGGCGCGGTCGAGCAGGGAGGTTGTGGCGGGATTGGTCATTGGCGATCCATTATCGGGAGATGTGGGGCAAGATAATGGTTTCAAAGGCGTTCGGCGAGGGGGCGGACCCTCACATTACCGAAACGACACCATCGGCACCGCGGCGCCGGCGACTTTTTCGGTCAGCCGCGCCTTAAGCCGGTTTTCAAGGTTTTCTGCCTATATCGGCGCACACCTGTGTGAACCGGCGGCCAAGGCATGTGGAATTCCCTGTTTGCATTCTGGGATCAGTATCACGGCCTGATCATCGGCTTCGCCGTGCTGGCTCTGGTCTTGTTCGTCAATCAGCTGATTTACCGCCGTGGCTGGAAATCCTATCCGACGCGCGAGCAGTACGTCGCCACCCATCCGGGCAGCGCGACCAGGAACGGCGTCGTCTGCGCCAAGTGCCGGCAGAAGGCGTTGGTAGGGCCAGTGGCCGGCAGGGGCCGCATCTATCGCTGCGGCTGGTGTGAGACCGAGCTTTACCGCGTCGACAAGGCGTGAGGGCCAGATACGCCTCCGTCATTGCCAGCGAAGCGAAGCGATCCAGAATCTTGCCGCGGAAGCAGTCTGGATTGCTTCGCTTCGCTGGCAATGACGATGAGGAAGCTGCCAAATGTTCGGCTAATGCCCCACTGACGTCAGTCGCTCCTACGGTAACTTGTCGTAACCCTCGCCGAGCCCGTTCAGGCTGAGCGGGAAGCCGATCCCTTCCTCGGGGGTTTCGAAGATGATGAAGGTCGCGGTCTTGGCCGAGCGGAGCTGGCCGAGCAGCTTGTCGTCCATGACAACCTCGGCGACGCAGCCGTTGGGCAGGCAGCGGACGAAGCCGGCGCGGCCGACATCCTGGTTGTCGAGCTTGAGGCCGAGGCCGGAGGGCAGCAGCACGCCGAGCGGCGCCACCACCCGCATCAGCCGGCTCTTCTGGTCGGCCGTCTTGAGGACGATCACGGTCAGGCCGGCGTTGGAGCGGTCTTCGGCGACGACGCTCTGGATCAGGGCGCATTGCTCGGCCTGGGCGCCCGGCGGGGTGTCGCAGCGGATCTGCCAGTCGCCATGGACCGAGCGAACCGCGCCCTGCGCATGCGCGAGGCCCGGCAGGAGCAGGACGGCGGCCACCAGAAGACAAGCCAGCGCGCCAAAGCGACGGTAGGAAGCGGGTTTCGCCATGCGTGTCGAAAGCCCCATCGGGGTCGATCCCTCTGTTCGCAACCTGCTTGGGCGGCTTCGCTTCCACTCAGGTACGGAAATGACGGCGGCCTGAAGGCGGATCCCAAGCAACCAACAAGCAAATCTCGCGCCGCGCCGGTCGCCTTTTCCTGCGCGAATCAGGCTCCTGCGGGGGCGGCCGGTCAGTGCCTACAGCGGGCAATCCTGCTGTCAAGCTGCGACACTCCCGGGAACGGTGATTTTGTCTGAAATATCTTGCGTGTGATGGCTGGCAGACCGGGCACAAGACTGCATTGCGATACATCAAGAATTATGGTTTGAGAGGCTTGATTTCGGCGTTCTAGCGATCTGGCCCCAATTCCTCTTAGAGGTATTCTTGCGCGGCGGTTTGTCGGACGGGCGGATCGAATAAGCGTTCCCCAAAAATAGGGGAGTGCATTGGGGTGATTTCGTAAGGGGAGCGCGAGCGGCATGAGGATGTCGATGGGCCGGATGGGCCGGCATTTGCTGGGATTGGCCGTAGCTGGCCTGACGCTGGCCACGGGCGGCGCGGCATTTGCCGAGCTCGGACAGCCGGAGCCGTGGGAATGGCATCTGCAGGCCTCCGGTTCCCCGGTGATGGATAACATCGTCTGGTTCCACAATTTTCTGTTCGTGCTCATCACCGTGATCACGCTGTTCGTGCTTGCGCTTCTGGTCGTCGTGGTCGTGAAGTTCAACGCGAGGGCCAATCCGGTGCCGTCGCGAACCACCCACAACACGCTGATCGAGGTGCTCTGGACGCTGGTGCCGGTGCTGATCCTCGTCGGCATTGCGGTGCCGTCGTTCCGCCTTCTGTTCCTCGAGCTCGACGTGCCGAAGGCGGACCTGACCATCAAGGCCACGGGCAAGCAGTGGTACTGGTCCTACGCCTATCCCGACAACGGCAAGTTCGAGTTCGACTCGCTGATGGCCCAGGACAAGCAGCCCCGCCTGCTCGGCGTCGACAACGAGATGGTGGTGCCGGTCAACAAGGTGATTCGCGTCCAGACGACCGGCGCCGACGTCATCCACGCCTTCGCGCTACCGGCCTTCGGCGTCAAAATCGACGCTATTCCGGGCCGCCTGAACGAGACCTGGTTCAAGGCGACCAAGACCGGCATGTATTACGGCCAGTGCTCGGAGCTCTGCGGCAAGGACCACGCCTTCATGCCGATCGCGATTCGCGTGGTCAGCGACCAGGAATTCGCCTCCTGGGTTGAAGCGGCGAAGAAGAAATATGCGAGCGGTGGCACGAGCACTTACGCCTCCGCGGCCGGCCCGGCGCAATAAGCGCCGGTTCAGGGGACGAAAGGGCGGGACCCTTCGGGGTCCGAACGGGACGCAAGGCAGGATTTGAAAATGGCAACGAGTGCAGCACACGGCGATCACGCCCAAGACCACGCACACGACGATCACGGCCATCCGACCGGATGGCGGCGCTACGTCTATTCGACCAACCACAAGGACATCGGCACGATGTACCTGATCTTCGCGGTCATCGCGGGCATCATCGGTGCTGCGATGTCGATCGCGATCCGCGCCGAGCTGATGTATCCGGGCGTGCAGATCTTCCATGAGACCCACACCTATAACGTGTTCGTGACCAGCCATGGCCTGATCATGATCTTCTTCATGGTCATGCCCGCGATGATCGGCGGCTTCGGCAACTGGTTCGTGCCGCTGATGATCGGTGCGCCCGACATGGCGTTCCCGCGCATGAACAACATCTCGTTCTGGCTCCTGCCGGCCTCGTTCGCGCTGCTGCTGATCTCGACCTTCGTCGAGGGCGAGCCGGGTGCCAACGGCGTCGGCGCGGGCTGGACAATGTACGCGCCGCTGTCGACCTCGGGCCATCCGGGTCCGGCCGTCGACTTCGCGATCCTCTCGCTGCATCTCGCCGGTGCCTCGTCGATCCTCGGCGCGATCAACTTCATCACCACGATCTTCAACATGCGCGCGCCGGGCATGACCCTGCACAAGATGCCGCTGTTCGTCTGGTCGATCCTGGTGACGGTGTTCCTGCTGCTGCTGTCGCTCCCGGTGCTCGCCGGCGCGATCACCATGCTGCTCACCGACCGCAACTTCGGCACCACCTTCTTCTCGCCGGACGGCGGCGGCGATCCCGTGCTGTTCCAGCACTTGTTCTGGTTCTTCGGCCATCCCGAAGTGTACATCCTAATCCTGCCGGGGTTCGGCATGATCAGCCAGATCGTGTCGACCTTCTCGCGCAAGCCCGTGTTCGGCTATCTCGGCATGGCCTACGCCATGGTCGCGATCGGCGGCATCGGCTTCGTGGTGTGGGCGCACCACATGTACACGGTCGGCATGTCCTCGGCGACGCAGGCCTATTTCGTCGCCGCGACCATGGTGATCGCGGTGCCCACGGGCGTGAAGATCTTCTCGTGGATCGCCACGATGTGGGGCGGCTCGATCGAGTTCCGCGCGCCGATGCTCTGGGCGGTGGGCTTCATCTTCCTGTTCACGGTCGGCGGCGTCACCGGCGTCGTGCTGGCGAATGCCGGCGTCGACCGCGTGCTCCAGGAGACCTACTACGTCGTCGCGCACTTCCACTATGTGCTGTCGCTCGGTGCGGTGTTCGCGATCTTCGCCGGCTGGTACTACTGGTTCCCGAAGATGACGGGCTACATGTACAACGAGACGCTCGCCAAGGCCCACTTCTGGGTCACCTTCATCGGCGTCAATCTGGTGTTCTTCCCGCAGCACTTCCTCGGCCTGTCGGGCATGCCGCGCCGCTATGTCGACTATCCCGACGCGTTCGCGGGCTGGAACCTGATCTCCTCGCTCGGCTCCTACGTCTCCGGCTTCGGCGTCCTGATCTTCCTCTACTGCGTTGCGGACGCCTTCATCCGTAAGCAGGAGGCGGGTGCCAATCCCTGGGGTGCCGGCGCGACCACGCTGGAGTGGACGCTGCCCTCGCCGCCGCCGTTCCATCAGTTCGAAGTGCTGCCCCGCGTGCAGTAAGCAACCCTTCGCCGCGGCGCCTTTGACGGGCGCCGCGGCTCTATCACGAAGCGAGTAGGTTTAGTGTCGGTCCTCGATCAGAACGCCATCGATATCAGGATCTCCGA
The DNA here is from genome assembly GCF_055791185.1 of Bradyrhizobium ingae. Taxonomy (NCBI): domain Bacteria; kingdom Pseudomonadati; phylum Pseudomonadota; class Alphaproteobacteria; order Hyphomicrobiales; family Nitrobacteraceae; genus Bradyrhizobium; species Bradyrhizobium ingae. The sequence goes on along the minus strand of NZ_JBVUBB010000015.1, from coordinate 20,652 downwards.
AGCGGAGGTCGGCGACTACATCGCGCTTTTGAAGCCGCGGGTGATGTCCCTCGTGATCTTCACCGCGCTGGTCGGGCTGATGATGGCGCCCGGGCATTTCCATCCCGTGCTCGCGATCACCTCACTGCTCTGCATCGCGGTCGGCGCCGGCGCCTCCGGTGCGCTCAACATGGCGCTGGAAGGCGACATCGACGCCAAGATGTCGCGCACGGCGAACCGGCCCATCCCCCGCGGCCGCGTCACCAGGCCCGAGGCGATGGCCTTCGGCATGACGCTCGCCTTCTTCTCGGTGATGACGCTCGGCATCCTCGTCAACTGGATCGCGGGCGCGCTGCTAGCCTTCACCATCTTCTTCTACGTCGTGATCTACACGCTGCTGCTGAAGCGCTGGACCACGCAGAACATCGTGATCGGCGGTGCCGCCGGCGCGCTACCGCCGGTGGTCGCCTGGGCCGCAGTGACCGGCACGGTCGACGTCGAGCCGCTGCTCCTGTTTCTCATCATCTTCTTCTGGACCCCGCCGCACTTCTGGGCGCTGGCGCTGTTCCGCTCCGACGATTATGCCCGCGCCGGCATTCCGATGCTGCCCAACGTCGCCGGCCCCGACGCGACGCGGTTGCAGATCCTGCTCTACACCGTCGTCCTGATCGCGGTGGCCGCAGCGCCCTGGGCGCTCGGCTATTTCGACTGGATCTACGGCGTCACCTCGCTGGTGCTCGGCGCCGGCATGCTGGTGCTCGCCATCAACGTCTATATGCGGCGCGAGCGGGCCAAGTCGCTGCGCGCGACGCGCAAATTGTTCGCTTTCTCCATTCTTTATCTGTTCGCGCTGTTCGCGACCCTGCTCGCCGAGGTCGTGTTCCGCGCCCTTGCTCCGATGGTAGGGGGCGCATGACGCTGGCATGCCCGACAAACCCGAGCCAGATGGAATCGTCCTCACCGAGGCGCAGAAGAAGAGCCGCCGTCAGCGCTCGATTGCGATCGCGCTCGCGCTCGGCGTGCTTGTGGTGCTGTTTTTCGCGGTCACCATGGTCAAGGGACCAGCGGTGCTAGTTCGGCCATTGTAGGAAAGATGGATCAGAAGCCGACCATATCGCGGGATGAGAGCCAGACGGCGAAAAAGCGCCGTGGCCTTGGCCGCGACGCGCTGGTCGCCTCGATCTGCGGCGCCGTGGTCGCGCTGATGGTCGGCGCATCCTATGCGGCCGTGCCGTTCTACAACTGGTTCTGCCGCGCCACCGGCTTCAACGGCACCACCCAGGTCGCGACCTCTGCGCCGACGGCCGGTCCGATCGCGCGCAAGATAGCGGTGCGCTTCGACGCCAACGTCGCGCCGGGCCTGCCCTGGAAGTTCGAGCCGGAGCAGACCGAGATCGAGGTCAATATCGGTCAGGTCACGACTATCTACTACACCGTGACCAACCAGGCCGCGCGCACCACCGCAGGCCAGGCGGCTTACAACGTCGCGCCGCTGACGGTCGGATCCTATTTCCAGAAGATCAACTGCTTCTGCTTCACCGAGCAGACCATGGCGCCCGGCGAGAAGCGCGAGATGCCCGTGGTGTTCTACGTCGATCCGTCGATCATCGGTGACCACGACAATGACGGGCTGGGCACGATCACGCTGTCCTATACGTTCTATCCGGTGCGCGAGCCGACGGTGAAGCCGATCGCCTCCGGCGAGGACGACAAGCGCAAAGGCAATCTTTGATCGCCGGGCTCAGATCCGGGGATTGGAATTAAAGGGGATAAGTGCCTGACAGGCACGGGCTAAGGAGAGAGACGGAAATGGCGACCGCGCAAGGCAAGCATCACGACTATCATCTGGTCGATCCGTCTCCGTGGCCGGCCGTCGGCTCGGTCTCGGCTTTCATCATGGCACTCGGTGCCATCACCTGGATGCACCATATGCTCGCGGCCGCGCCGATCATCTTCGGCGTCGGCACCATCGGTGTGCTCTACACCATGGCGAGCTGGTGGGGCGATGTGATCAAGGAAGCCCAGTACAAGGGCGATCACACCCGCGTCGTGCAGCTGCACCATCGCTACGGCATGATCCTGTTCATCGCCTCCGAGGTGATGTTCTTCGTCGCCTGGTTCTGGGCCTTCTTCAACGCGGCGCTGTTCCCTGCCGACCCCGTCCACGCCACGCGCGATGCGGTGTTCGGCTGCGGCCTCGGCACGCAGATGGGCGCCTGCAGCGTGCCCGGCACCTGGCCGCCGCACGGCATCGAGACCTTCGATCCCTGGCATCTGCCGCTGCTCAATACGCTGATCCTGCTGACCTCCGGCACCACCGCGACCTGGGCGCACCATGCGCTGCTGGAGAATGACCGCCAGGGCCTCAAATACGGTCTGATCCTCACCATCCTCCTGGGCGCGACCTTCACCTGCGTGCAGGCCTATGAGTACAGCCACGCGGCGTTCTCCTTCGCCGGCAACGTCTACGGTGCGACCTTCTTCATGGCGACCGGCTTCCATGGTTTCCACGTGCTGGTCGGCACCGTGTTCCTGATCGTGTGCCTGGCGCGCGCCTATGCAGGTCATTTCACGCCGAAGCAGCACCTCGGCTTCGAGTTCGCCGCCTGGTACTGGCACTTCGTCGACGTGGTCTGGCTGTTCCTGTTCATCTGCATCTACGTCTGGGGTCGCGGCGCCGAGACCATGGCCCACGGCGCGCATTAAACCCCGGTCGATCGTGATATAAAGGGGCGGCCTGATCGGCCGCCCCTTTTGCTTAAGGTGTGGTGAGGCGAAGGAAAGTGCATGACCGAGTATCCTCCCACGACCGTTCTGCAGAGCGCGATGCGCGGACTTGCCTGCAAATGCCCGCGCTGCGGACAGGGCAAGCTCTACGCGGGCTTCCTCACGCTGGCTCCGTCATGTGAGGTCTGTGGCCTCGATTACGCTTTCATCGACTCCGGTGACGGGCCGGCGATCTTCATCATCATGCTGGCCGGTGCCATCGTGGTAGCCTGCGCACTGATCGTCGAGGTCAAGTACCAGCCGCCGTTCTGGCTGCACGCGGCGCTGTGGCTGCCGCTGATCCTCGTCACCACGCTGTTGCCGCTGCGGTCGATGAAGTCGCTGTTGATCGCGCTGCAGTTCCACCACAAGGCAGCGCCGGGCCGATTGGTCGATCGCGCGAAATGAACGGGATAGCGACGCGCCGTCGCGGCCTGGCGGGCTTTGGTCTGTTCACGCTCGCCATGATCGCAGCCTTCGTCGCGCTCGGTGTCTGGCAATTGCAGCGCCGCGTCGCCAAGCATCAGTTGATCGCAGCGCTGACCGAGCGGCTTGCGGCGCCGCCTGTCGCGCTGCCGCCGCCTGCGCAGTGGAGCACGCTCAACGCGGCCAATGACGAGTTTCGCCGTGTCAGCTTCACGGCGACCTATGCGCCGCTTCCCGACGCCATGGTCTACAGCTCCGGCTCGGCCGTGCGCAAGGACGCCTCCGGCCCCGGCACTTGGGCCTTCCTGCCGGCGCGGCTGCCGACTGGCGAGATGATCGTGATCGATGCCGGCTTCGTCGAGAATACGATGCAGGATCGGTCCGTCGAGGACCGTGCTGTAACCAAGCTCATCACTGGCGAGCAGGTGGCGCTCACCGGATATTTGCGTTTTCCGGAACAGGCGGGCTGGCTCACGCCCGCGGAGAATCGCACCAAGCGGCTGTGGTTCGTCCGCGATCAGCATCTGATGGCGAGCGCGCTCGGCTGGGGCACGGTCGCACCGTTCTACATCGACCTGGAACAGCCTGCGCCCGAGAACGGCATCCCGCGCCCCGGACCGCTCGACGTGCATCTGAAGGACGATCACCTGCAATACGCAATCACGTGGTTCGCGCTCGCGGGCGCGGTGCTGATCGCATTCGGTGTGTGGGTGAGGGGACGGCGGCGCAACTGATCTGCCGCGGTTTCCGAGAAGGAACCCGCAATCTTCCGGGCTTTACCATTCAGCGTCCATTCACGACTGTAGCCATAAGCCGCGAAACGAATTCGCGTGAGCAGATCGGGATGGACGCGTGAGTGATTTCGACCAGATGGGCATTGTCGTCGACTGGCTGGACGCCTGTCGCAAGGGCGACCTCAGGTCGCTGATCGATCTCTATACCGATGATGCCAGCCTCGAATGCCAATGCGGAGACACGCATCTCTACCGCGGCCGCAGCGAGCTCGAAGCCTATTGGGGATCGCGGCTCGGCGCACTCTCCTCTGCCGGATTTGGCCTGGAAGACATCAGTCCTGCGCCGCAGGGCATCGAGCTCGAATATTCGATCGCCGGCTCGTTGCGCATCCGCGCCAGCTTCGACTTCAGCGCCGATGGCAAGATTTCCCGAACCGTCTGCGGGCCCGCGCGGGAGAATCCGATGGACTGCTCTGCCTGCTGACCCGGCATGGCCCAGTGTCGCCAAATATGCAGACGGGCGCAGCTAAACGTACATAGGGTCTCCTCCGTTTAGTTAAATTCTAACGCTGGTGGTATTTTCGCTCTTTCCATTTGTTCCCGCTGGCTTATCTGTTGAGGAAAGCGAGCAAGGACAATGCAAGACGTCGTCAAGCCGGCCACGCGGATATTGATCGTCGACGACCATCCGGTCGTCGTCTTCGGTTGCAGATCGTTGTTCGCCTCGGATCACTCGATCCGAATCGATGAGGCGAGTGACGCAAAGTCCGGTCACCGCGCCTTCGTCAGCAAGCGTCCCGACGTCACCCTGATCGACATCAGCCTGCCCGACGTCTCCGGCTTCGAGTTGATGCGCCGCATCCGCAAGGATGATCCGGACGCCAAGATCATCATGCTCAGCACCAATGACGATCCCGCCTTCGTGGTCCGTGCAGTCGAGATGGGCGCGCAGGGCTATGTCTCCAAGGGCGACGATATCAAGGTCCTGGTCAAGGCGGTGCGCAAGGTCGCGGCGGGCGACAATTTCATCTCGCCGCAGCTCGCGGAGGCCGTGACCTTCTCCGGCGCGGCGATCAAGGCCAATCCGGCCTCGCAGATGACGCCGCGGGAACTGGAAATCCTGCGGCTGCTCGGGCGCGGCGACAAGATCGTCGAGGTCGCCGAAGCGCTCGGCATCTCCTACAAGACCGTCGCCAACACCACGTCGCTGCTGAAGCAGAAGCTTGGCGCGAAAAACCACTCCGACCTGATCCGGATCGCGGTGGCGATCGGGATGAACTGAACCTGGCCGCCCGCGCCGGACGGCCCCGCCTCGGCGCCGGGAAAAGTTGGCAGGCCCATCGCGTCGTGTGTCAAAGCACGGTGCAATCCGCAATCAGCGAGCTTTGCGGGCGAGCGGGAAAATTTGGAACGTTCTCCCGCGCAGACCGTTTTTGACCTTGACGATGAGATGACACCCGACCAAAAGCTCACGGCGAATGATCTGACGAGGCCTTGGCTCGCGAAGCGGCCTCCGAACGCGGATAAAACAGGTCTGCACACGTAACGACAGACCCTTCCAGGAGAGGGCTGCGGCATCGCCGCAGCCCTTTTTCTTGCAGCGCGTGAGGCCGGGCGCGACACGGGAAGCGGTTTCCCCGTGCTGCAAAACGCTCTATGGTGCCGCCGAGCTGGCTACGGCAAAACAAAGTAACTTCATTTAAAATCAAAGGTTTAGGCGTTCGGCCGACCTTTGGAGGGCGGTTTGACTCGATATATCTCCACCCGGGGCGAGGCCCCCGAGCTTGGCTTCTGCGACGTGATGCTGACCGGGCTTGCCCGCGACGGCGGCCTCTATGTGCCCCGCGACTGGCCGCAGCTTTCGCCAGAGACGATCGCCGGATTCTTCGGCCGCCCCTATTGGGAGGTCGCAGTCGATGTGATCCGCCCGTTCACCGGCGGTGAGATCTCGGATGCCGATCTCGGCCGCATGGCGAACGAAGCCTACGCCACCTTCCGCCACCCGGCCGTGGTGCCGCTGCGCCAGATGTCGCCGCATCAATTCGTGCTGGAGCTGTTTCACGGTCCGACGCTCGCCTTCAAGGACGTCGCGATGCAGCTGATCTCGCGGCTGATGGATCACGTCCTCGCCAAGCGTGGCCAGCGCACCACCATCGCGGTCGCGACCTCCGGCGATACCGGCGGCGCCGCCGTCGAAGCCTTCGCGGGTCTGGAGAATGTCGACCTCATCGTGCTGTTTCCGCACAACCGCGTCTCCAACGTGCAGCAGCGCATGATGACGACGACGGGCGCGGCCAACGTGCATGCGCTCGCCATCGAAGGCACGTTCGACGATTGCCAGGCGCTGGTGAAGGGGATGTTCAACCATCACCGCTTCCGCGACAATGTCGCGCTGTCCGGCGTCAACTCGATCAACTGGGCGCGCATCGTGGCGCAGGTGGTCTACTATTTCACTTCGGCGGTCGCGGTCGGCGCGCCGGCACGGCAGGTCGATTTCACCGTGCCGACCGGTAATTTCGGCGACATCTTTGCAGGCTTCGTTGCCAAGCGCATGGGGCTTCCGGTGCGCACCTTGCGCATCGCCGCCAATGTCAACGACATCCTGGCGCGCACGCTCAAGACCGGGATCTACGAGGTGCGCGAGGTGCATGCCACCGCGTCGCCGTCGATGGACATCCAGATCTCCTCGAATTTCGAGCGGCTGATGTTCGAGGCGGGACGGCGCGATGCGGCCGGCGTTCGCCGGATGATGGACTCGCTGAAGCAGTCGGGACGTTTCGTGCTGCCCGACGCCACGCTCGCTGCGATCCGCGAGGAGTTCGATGCAGGCCGCGCGGACGAGACCGAAACCTCGGCTGCGATTCGCGCCGCCTGGCGCGAGGCCGGCGAGTTGGTCGATCCCCATACCGCGGTGGCTCTCGCCGTGGCCGATCGCGACACCACGGACACCACGGTACCCAACATCGTGCTGTCCACCGCGCATCCCGCAAAATTCCCCGACGCGGTCGAGGCCGCCTGCAGCATGCGGCCGCAATTGCCGGCCTGGCTCGACGGCTTGATGACCAAATCCGAACACATGAAGGTGATGAAGAACGATCAGGCCGAGGTGGAGCGGTTCGTGTTGTCGGTCAGCCGGGCCGCAAAGCAGGGAGTTGCCGGATGAGCGTCGAGATATCCAAGCTTGCTTCCGGCCTCACCGTCGTCACGGACAACATGCCCCATCTCGAGACCGCCGCGCTCGGCGTCTGGGCCGGAGTCGGCGGCCGCGACGAGAAGCCGAACGAGCACGGCATCTCGCACCTGCTCGAGCACATGGCGTTCAAGGGGACGACCCGGCGCTCCTCGCGCGAGATCGTCGAGGAGATCGAGGCGGTCGGCGGCGATCTCAACGCCGGCACCTCGACCGAGACGACGTCCTACTACGCGCGGGTGATGAAGGCCGACGTGCCGCTGGCGCTCGATGTGCTCGCCGACATCCTCGCCAATCCCGCCTTCGAGCCGGACGAGCTCGAGCGTGAGAAGAACGTCATCGTGCAGGAGATCGGCGCGGCCCAGGACACGCCCGACGACGTCGTGTTCGAGCATCTCAACGAGCTCTGCTATCCCGACCAGGCGATGGGCCGCTCACTGCTCGGCACCGCCAAGACACTGCGCGCCTTCAACCGCGACACGCTGCGCGGCTATCTCACCACGCATTATCGCGGTCCGGACATGGTGGTGGCCGCCGCAGGCGCGGTCGATCACCGCCAGGTGGTGGACGAGGTCGAGAAGCGGTTTGCCAGTTTCGAGGCGACGCCAGGACCGAAGCCCGCGCCAGCGATGTTCGGCAAGGGCGGGGCGAAGGTGGTGCATCGAGAGCTCGAGCAAGCGCACCTGACGCTGGCGCTGGAAGGCGTGCCGCAGACCGACCCGTCGCTGTTCTCGCTGCAGGTCTTCACTAACGTGCTCGGCGGGGGGATGTCGTCGCGGCTGTTCCAGGAGGTGCGGGAGAAGCGCGGGCTGTGCTACTCGATCTACAGCTTCCACGCACCCTATACCGATACCGGCTTCTTCGGGCTCTATACCGGCACCGATCCGGCAGATGCGCCGGAGATGATGGAGGTCGTCGTCGACATCATCAATGATTCGGTGGAAACGCTGACCGAAGCCGAGATCGCGCGTGCAAAAGCCCAGATGAAGGCGGGCCTGCTGATGGCGCTGGAGAGCTGCTCTTCGCGCGCCGAGCAGCTCGCGCGGCATGTGCTGGCCTATGGACGGCCCCAGACCGTGCAGGAACTGGTGGCTCGAATCGACGCCGTGAGCGTCGAATCCACGCGAAATGCAGCACGAGCGCTATTATCGCGGAGCCGCCCCGCGGTCGTTGCATTGGGCAGCGGCAGGGGTCTGGACACGGCGGTGTCTTTTGCGGAAGGATTGACCCGGGCGCGAGCCAGGGCAAGGCTCCACTAGGAGCTGTGCCAGTAGGGCTCATATCGCGGCCCCGGGAAGCATCACATGGCTCTTTTTCGCTTGCCGTCCAGTGGACCTGCCGCCCTCGCCCCACGTGGCAACGGACTGCTGTTGCGCGCGCCGCAGATGTCGGACTTTCTGCAATGGGCGCATCTGCGCGAGGGAAGCCGCGACTACCTGACCCCCTGGGAGCCGATCTGGCCGTCGGATGATCTCACCCGCTCGGGCTTCCGCCGGCGCCTGCGTCGCTACGCCGAGGATATTGCCGCGGATCGGTCCTATCCGTTCCTGATCTTCCGGGAGCTCGACAGCGCCATGGTCGGCGGCATTACGCTGGCCAATGTCCGCCGCGGCATCGTCCAGGCCGGCACGATCGGCTACTGGGTCGGGCAGTCCTACGCCCATCGCGGCTACATGACCGCGGCGCTGCGGGTCCTGCTGCCGACCCTGTTCGGCGAGCTCAATCTGCACCGGGTGGAGGCGGCCTGCATCCCCACCAATGCGCCGTCGATCCGGGTCCTGGAGAAGTGCGGCTTCTCCCGCGAGGGGCTGGCGCGCCGCTATCTCTGCATCAATGGGGTCTGGCAGGACCATCTGCTGTTTGGCCTTCTGCACGAGGATTTCCGCGGCTAACCAAGCCGAAATTTGCCCTGTCGTGTGTCTTGTCGTGTGCCTTGGGTTCGCCGATTTTGGCGATATAACGCGCAGCAGGCCGGCGATCTGCCGGGACATTGTCATGGAGTATGGTCCCTTGAAGGTGAGAGAGCTTCGGTCCTCGCAGACCGCGCTGCGGCGAGGTCCGGTGATCGCGCTGGCGTTGTCGATCGTGGTCGCGGCGGCTTCGCCTGCGGCGGCGCAGTCGCTGAGCGACCGCTTCAAGAGCCTGTTTGGCGGCTCCTCGGACGAGCCGCCGGCCCAGACCACGACGCCGGCACCCGGCCAGCCGGCCGACGGCCAGGCCGAGGTCGAGTGCCCTCCGGTCACGGTGCGCGCGGGCGCGTCCACCTATGCCGTGGCCGCCCCTGGCAAGCAGGCGGTCGGCAACGACGTGCGCTACCAGGCCTCGATCACCAAGATGGCGCGCGAATGCGTCCGTAACGGCAGCGAGATCACCGCGCGGATCGGCATTCAGGGCCGGATCGTCGCGGGCCCCGCCGGTGCGCCGTCGTCCGTCGAGATTCCGCTTCGCGTAGCGGTGGTGCAGGGCGGCGTCGGCGAGAAGGTGATCGGGTCGAAGGCCTATCGCACCACGGTGGCGATGTCCGAGGACGGCAGCGTGCCCTTCACCTTCGTCGCCGAAGACATGGTCTATCCGGTGCCGTCGGGCGCGGCCGCCGATTCCTACATCTTCTACGTCGGCTTCGATCCGCAGGCGTTGTCGGGATCAACGAAGGCGGCGCCGAAGAAGAGGAAGTAGGCGACGACAATTAACACGCCGTCATGCCACGGCTTGACCGGGGCATCCAGTACGCCGCGGCCCTGCCGTATCATTCACCGCCGCTGGAATACCGGATCGCCCGGTCGCGCCGGGCGATGACATCCAGTTTTTGGACGGACCAATCAGCCAACAAAAAAGCCGGCGCTCATCGCGCCGGCTTTTTGATTTTCGAGGACGCTTGCCTCAGTTCAGCTTCTGCCGAACCTCGGTGATGCCCTTGGCAAGGAGGTCGTCGGCGACCTGGCCCTTGACCGACTGCGACAGGATCGTTGAGGCGGCCTGGACGGCGGCCTCGGCGGCTGCGGCGCGGACGTCGGCGAGCGCCTGGGCCTCGGCGAGCGCGATCTTGCTCTCCGCGGTCTTGGTGCGGCGGGCGACGAAGTCTTCCATCTTCGCCTTGGCCTCAGTCGCGATGCGCTCGGCTTCGGCCTTGGCGTTGGCGATGATGTCGGCAGCCTCGCGCTCTGCGGTGGCACTGCGCGCCTTATAGTCGGCGAGCACCTTGGCAGCCTCCTGCTTGAGGCGCAGGGCGTCGTCGAGCTCGGCCTTGATGCGCTCGGCACGATGATCCAGAGCCGTCAGCGCCGACTTGAAGACCCCGAGATAGCCGAACACGACCATCAGGATCACGAAGGCGACGGCGACCCAGGTTTCAGGATCGAAGAACATATCGACTAACCCTTCAAGGACGCATCAACGGCGGCATTGACCGACGCCGCATCCGGAACGACGCCGGCGAGTTGCTGCACGATCTGGCCAGCGGCATCGGCCGCGATGCCGCGGACGTTGCTCATGGCGGTCGTGCGGGTCGAGGCGATGGTCTTTTCCGCCTCGGCGAGCTTAGCCGCAAGCTGCTCTTCCAGGGCTTTGCGCTCGGCTTCCGCCTGCGCATTCGCCTTATCGCGGGATTCGTTGCCGATCGCCTGTGCACGCGTGCGCGCCGAAGCGAGCTCGGTTTCATAGGCCTTCAGCGCCGCGTCGGACTGGTCCTTCAGCGCCTGCGCCTCGGTGAGGTCACCCTCGATCTTGTTCTGACGCGCTTCGATCGCGCCGCCGACCTTCGGCAGAGCGAGCTTGGACACGATCACATAAAGCACGACGAAAAAGATCGCGAGCGACACCAGCTGCGAAGCAAAGGTGCTGCTCTCGAACGGCGGAAAGCCGCCACCGTGACCGCCTTCGGCCTCGGTGTGGGCGCCCGCCGCCGGACTTTTCGCCCCGCCATGACTCTCGGCCATGGAGTACTCCCGTTGCTGTCACGCGCCGCTTCGGATGAAGCGGCGCGAAAGAGGTCGTTCTTAGAAAACGAACAGCAGAAGCAGCGCGATCAGCAGCGAGAAGATGCCGAGCGCTTCGGTCACGGCGAAGCCGAAGATCAGGTTGCCGAACTGGCCCTGGGCGGCCGACGGATTGCGAACGGCTGCGGCGAGGTAGTTGCCGAAGATCACGCCCACGCCGACGCCCGCACCGCCCATGCCGATGCACGCGATGCCCGCGCCGATAAGTTTTGCTGCTGCCGGATCCATTTTAGACTCCTTGGAAGAAAGATTGGGGTGTGGGTGGAAATTCCCCGGACCGCTCAGTGTCCCGGATGAATGGCGTCGTTGAGGTAGATGCAGGTCAGGATCGCAAACACATAGGCTTGCAGAAACGCGACCAGAATCTCGAGGGCGTACAGCGCGATCGTAAGCGCCAGCGGCAGCACGCCGCCGACCCAGCCGATGGCACCGAGCGAGAAGCCCAGCATGGCGACGAAGCCCGCGAACACCTTCAGCGCGATATGGCCGGCCAGCATGTTGGCAAACAGACGAATGCTGTGAGAGACCGGCCGCAGGAAGAACGACAGGATCTCGATGAACATGACCAGCGGAAGGATGTAGCCGGGGACGCCGTGCGGAACGAAAATCGAAAAGAATTTCAGGCCGTTCTTGGCGACGCCGTAGATCAGCACGGTGAAGAAGACCAGCAGCGCCAGCCCCACGGTGACGATCAGGTGGCTCGAGACCGTGAAGGTGTAGGGGATGATGCCGACCAGGTTCGAGACGCAGATGAACATGAACAGCGAGAAGATCAGCGGGAAGAACTTCATGCCTTCCGCGCCGGCCGTCGAACGGATGGTCGAGGCGACGAATTCGTAGGAGATCTCGGCGATCGACTGCAGGCGCCCGGGGACGAGCTGCGTGCCGCTGGCAAGCATCAGGATCGAGATCACCGCCACCGCCACCAGCATGTAGAGCGACGAATTGGTGAAGGCGATCGTGTGGTTGCCGATATGGCCGATCGTGAAGAGAGGCTCGATATTGAACTGATGGATCGGGTCGATTTTCATCCGCGCGGCATCTCTCGGTCTGCCGGGCAAGCCGGCTGGTCTCGGTCAGCCGGCCGGGCCGGCCCGTACCGGCGAGGCCGGCACGATCAATTCCTCTGGCCAGAGGGGCTACGAACCACTGCGCCTGTTTTGACCCGCGCCCGCCGATCTCACCACGTTCACCACGCCAGCCACGAAGCCGAGCAGCGTGAACACGATAAATCCGAAAGGCGACGTCGACAGCAAGCGGTCGAACCCCCAGCCAATCCCCGCTCCGACAATGACCCCGGCGATCAACTCGGAGGATAGCCGGAAACCGAGCGCCATCGCCGAGGCTCTGGCCGCTTCGTCTCCACCTTCACCTGCGGGTTGCTCGGTCTTGATCCTGCGGTCGCGAAATTCGGACAACCGCTGATTAAGACTTCCGAGCCTTGCGGAAAGCGCAGCCTCCTCAGGCGATTTATCGCCATTTCCATTCTCGCCGTGCCCCGTGCCCGTACCCATGCAACGAAGACCCGAAACGCCGCGGTTGAATGGAAATTACGCCCGCCACCCTCGAAAGCCGCGCGGACCATACTGACCGCACATAATCAAGTCAAGCCAAGTCACGATCGCGTCGTTTTCGTTTATCTCGTTGATCTTGCTTGAGATATCGCTGCGTTCTCCGGCGCTACGCACAGCGTGACGCCGCACCGCAGCAGCTCGCGTCCCAATCGGTGGGTCTGGCGCGGATTTGGCGGCTCCGCGGATATCGAAGCAGGTGCGGAAATCGTCATCTCGCGGGCGCGTTTTTCGCGCGCGAGGTGTAGGATTGCAGCGGGTCACATCATCTTCCGACGGAGCAGCGCCATGAGGTCAGCGACGTCATCAGCATCATGGTTTCGGGGGACCGTCATTGCCGTGGCGCTCGCGGCGGGCGGCGGTCTCGTGTTCGCGCAGGCGGCGCCCGACAGCGAGAACGGCCGCTACACCATGACGCCGACCCCGGACGGCGTGTTACGGCTCGATACGCGCACCGGGGTCGTGTCCACCTGCTCGAACAACGGGGCAGGCTGGGCCTGCTACGCCGTGCCGGACGAGCGCTCCGCGCTCGATGCCGAGATCGGTCGCCTGCAGGCCGAACTCGAGAAGCTGAAGGGGCAGTTGGCCACCGGGCCGACCGTCTCCGGCAAGATCGACGACGCGTTGCCGAAATCCGACTCGCTGAAGAAAGCCGAGCCGAAAGCCGCGGAGAACGATCGCAAGATCGAGGTCCCGCTGCCGAGCGATCAGGACGTCGACCGCGTGGTTTCGTTCCTGGAGCGCGCCTGGCGGCGGTTGATCGAGATGGCCAACCGCGTGCAGAGGGATGTGTCCGGGAAGATTTGAGGACCCCGTTGAGTCGTCCTGGCGACAGCCACGACCTCCGCGCGAGCGCATGCGCTCGTCGCGATACTCCGCGGCCTCTCTATTTTTTTCGGTGTGCGTTGCCACCTTTCTCGATCACAAGCATTCGGGGTAGTGGGTCCTGGCTTTCGCCAGGACGACGTAACGAAAGTCGTTCATGACATCGACCACGAGCTCCGCGCCATCGACGGTGCAGGCCACTACGATCAGCACATCGTTGCTGACAGTGCACACCTCACGCCGCGGTTTCATCGATCTCACGGCGGAGGCGGCGAAATTCGTGCGTGACATTCGCGCGCGCGAGGGGGCGCTGGCGCTGTTCATCCGTCATACGTCGGCATCACTGACGATCCAGGAGAATGCCGATCCTTCGGTGCTCGTCGATCTCACCACGGCGCTGTCACGGCTCGCGCCGGAAAATGCCGGCTGGGTGCATGACACCGAGGGCCCCGACGACATGCCGGCGCATATCAGGACCATGCTGACCGGGACATCGCTCCAGGTGCCGGTGCTGAATGGCGCCCTCGCACTCGTGACCTGGCAGGCGATCTATCTGATCGAGCATCGTACACAGCCGCACAGGCGCGAAATCGTGCTGCAATTCATCGGCCAGGCGAACTGAGCAATGTGTACCGACAAAACAAAACCGGCCGCGGATTTCGCGGCCGGTTTGCTGCTGGTTGACGTCGGCGGCGGGCCGACGGCAGTCCGCGATCAGGTCGCCTTGATGTCGACGTCCTTGGTCTCGGGCAGGAACAGGAAGCCGACCACCGCGGTGATCACCGCGAACACGATCGGGTACCAGAGGCCGGCATAGATGTCGCCGGTCGAGGCCACGATCGCAAATGCGGTCGCCGGCAGCAGGCCGCCGAACCAGCCGTTGCCGATGTGGTAGGGCAGCGACATCGAGGTGTAGCGAATCTTGGTCGGGAATAGTTCGACCAGCATCGCCGCGATCGGCCCGTAGACCATGGTGACGAAGATCACCAGGATGAACAGCAAGCCGATGATCGCTGCCACCTGCGGACGGAAGATGTCGAACGGATGCGCCATCTTCACGATGCCGGGGTCGCCTGCCTTGGGATAACCGGCTGCCTGCACCGCCGCGAGGACGGCCGGGTTGCTGTCCTTGGCGTTGGCGTAGGGCACTTCCTTGCCGTTGACGACGACCTTGACGCCGGAGCCGGCAGCGCCGGGCATCGTCACGTACTTGACCGACGACTGGGACAGGAACGCGCGCGCGGTGTCGCAAGGTGCGGTGAAGACGCGGGTGCCGACCGGGTTGAACAGGTCGCCGCAACCCGCGGGATCCGCCCACACCTCGACCTTGCCCGATTCGATCGCCTTTTCCAGCGCCGGGTTGGCGTTGGTGGTGATCATCTTGAAGATCGGGAAGAAGGTCAGCGCCGCGATCAGGCAGCCGCCGAGGATGATCGGCTTGCGGCCGATCTTGTCGGACAGCGCACCGAACACTACGAAGAAGCCGGTGCCGAACAGCAGCGACCAGGCGATCAGCAGGTTGGCGGTGTAGCCGTCGACCTTCAGGATCGATTGCAGGAAGAACAGCGCATAGAACTGGCCGGTGTACCAGACCACGCCCTGGCCCATGGTGCCGCCGAGCAGAGCGAGCAGCACGAGCTTGCCGTTCTGCCAGTTGGCGAAGGCCTCCGTCAGCGGCGCCTTCGAGCTCTTTCCTTCATCCTTCATCTTCTGGAAGATCGGCGATTCATTGAGGCGCAGCCGGATCCAGACCGAGACGCCAAGCAGGAGCACCGAGACCAGGAAAGGAATACGCCAGCCCCACTTGGCGAACTCGGCTTCGCCGGTCGCCGTGCGGGTGAACAGGATCACCAGCAGCGACAGGAACAGGCCGAGTGTTGCGGTGGTCTGGATGAAGGAGGTGTAGTAGCCGCGCTTGCCGTTCGGCGCGTGCTCGGCGACGTAGGTCGCCGCACCGCCATACTCGCCGCCGAGCGCGAGACCCTGGGCGAGGCGCAGTGCGATCAGGATCACCGGAGCTGCGAAGCCGATCGTCGCCGCGTTCGGCAACAGGCCGACGATGAAGGTCGACAGACCCATGATCAGGATGGTGACGAGGAAGGTGTATTTGCGGCCGACGATGTCGCCGACGCGGCCGAACACGATGGCGCCGAACGGGCGCACCAGGAAGCCCGCCGCGAAGGCCAGCAAGGCGAAGATGTCACGGGTCGCCGGCGGATAATCCGAGAAGAATTGAAGGCCGATGATGCCGGCGAGCGAACCATAGAGGTAAAAATCGTACCACTCGAAGACGGTGCCGAGCGAAGAGGCGAGAATGACGAACCGTTCGTCCTTCGTCATCCCTCCTGCGCCAGCACGGGACACAGTCATGGTCGTCATGTTGAATAGGCTCCCCGAAAATCGTTTCCTCGCTCCCGGGCTGTCCGGACGCAGCCGGACAGCCTCGGGCTTGGCCCGAAGGTAACATCGCCGTGAAACAGGCCCCAATACGACTTTCGGCCTTTTGCACTGACAGGTGGCTGACGGGTGCTGGCACCAATACGGCGGGAGGTAGAAGATCGGGATTAACCCCTTTGCCGCAAAGGGATAATGTGGGCTTGCATGCCACGGCCGCTCGGGGAAGAATTGACCCGCCGGGGCCTGGCTCATTGGCCCCGACCGCAACGACAGCAAGAGATCGATGAACGCTCCCGCAACCCGCCTCGTCATCGCCGATGACCATCCCCTGTTTCGCGATGCGCTGCGTCAGGCCGTGGCCGGCGTTCTGACCTCGGCGAGGGTCGACGAGGCCGGATCGTTCGAAGACCTGACCAAGCTCCTGGAGCAGGATTCCGACGTCGACCTGGTCCTGCTCGACCTTTCGATGCCCGGGATCTCGGGCTTTTCCGGCCTGATCTATCTGCGCGCGCAATATCCGGCGATCCCCGTCGTCATCGTCTCGGCGTCCGACGACAGCGCCACGATCCGCCGTTCCCTCGACTTCGGCGCTTCCGGTTTCATTCCCAAGCGGTTCGGCGTCGAGACCCTGCGTGATGCGATCCTGAAGGTGATGGACGGCGACGTCTGGGTGCCGCCGGATATCGACCTCAACTCCGCCGCCGATCCCGACATGATGCGGCTGCGCGACCGCCTTGTGACGCTGACGCCGCAGCAGGTGCGGGTGCTGATGATGCTGTCGGAAGGTCTTCTCAACAAGCAGATCGCCTATGAACTCGGCGTCTCCGAGGCGACCATCAAGGCCCACGTCTCCGCGATCCTGCAAAAGCTTGGCGTCGAGAGCCGCACCCAGGCCGTGATCGCCGCCGCCAAGATCGCCGGCGGCCAGTGGAAGCAGGGCACGCCGACGGAGTAGGGCGGGTGCGGCTGCCAGTTCCGTCATCCTGAGGCGCTCGCGTAGCGAGCCTCGAAGGATGAACGGCCCCACTTGGGCCGTCGTGCTTCGAGTCGGCCGCTACGCGGCCTCCTCAGCATGACGGATTTAGGCGGTGCGCCGGCTAAAGTCGCGCTACTCCGCGGCCACCATCTGCTGCGTGCGCCACTGTCCGAGAAGAGCCCGTAGCGAAGCCGGCTTCACCGGCTTGTTCAGCACCGCGATCTGCTCCTCGCGCGCGGCGACCTGCACGGCCGGGCTGCGGTCGGCGGTGATCAGGATCGCCGGAATGTTGTCGCCGAAGCGGCGGCGGATGTCGCGGATGGCGGCGATGCCGTTGCCGCGGTCGAGATGATAGTCGACGAGCAGGCCCGTCACGTTGCGACCGGCCGCCTCGATCGCACTGATCGCTCCTTCCGGATCGGCGACCGCGATGACCTCGGCGTCCCAGGCTTTCAGCAGCGTGCGCATGCCGTCGAGGATCGCCGCGTCGTTCTCGATGCATACGATCAGCGCGCCGGCAATCGGGGCGCGCGCGAGCGGCGTGGCGCTGGTCACGGCTGCGGTATGGGTCGCCGCCTTCGCGGTCGGCACCGTCACCGAGAACATCGAGCCGCCGCTGGCATTGGCGTCGATGGCGATGCCGTGCTTGAGCACGCGCGCCAGGCGCTCGACGATCGACAGGCCCAGCCCCAGGCCGCGCGCGATCCGCGCGCCCTGTTCGAGGCGATGGAATTCCTTGAAGATCTCGCTGCGCTTCACGGCGGGGATGCCGACGCCGGTGTCGTAGACGCAGACCTTCAGCGAGGCCCCCTGGCGGCGGCAGCCGACCAGCACACGCCCGCGCGGCGTATATTTGATCGCGTTGGAGATCAGGTTCTGGAGCAGGCGCCGCAGCAGCAGCCGGTCCGATTTGACCGCCAGCGAGCAGGGCATGAAGGTCAGCCGCAAGCCCTTGGCGCGCGCGATCGGTGCGAACTCGATCTCCAGCGACCGCATCAGGTCACCGATCTTGAAGCTCGAGATCGAGGTCGTCATGGCGCCCGCATCGAGCCGCGAGATGTCGAGCAGCGCGCCCAGGATCTCCTCGATCGCCTGCAGCGATTCGTCGATGTTCTCGACCAGCCGCGTCTCCTCGCCGCCATGCTGGCGCTCGACCAGGCTGGTGGCATAGAGGCGCGCGGCGTTCAGCGGCTGGAGGATGTCGTGGCTCGCCGCCGCGAGGAAGCGCGTCTTGGAAATGTTGGCGTCTTCGGCGGTGCTCTTCGCCTGCGCCAGCTCCGAGTTGAGCCGGGTCAGTTCCTCGGTGCGGTCGCGCACCCGCTTCTCCAGCGTCGCGTTGGCGCGCTCCAGCGCCTCCGCCGCCTCGAAGGTGGGGGTGACGTCGGTGAAGGTGATGACGAAGCCGCCGCCGGGCATGCGATTGGTCAGGACCTCGATCACCATATGGCGATCGGGCAGGCGCTCCAGATACGGCGCGCTGTCGGTCGTATAGGCGACGAGCCGCCGCGCCAGCATCGCCTCGTGGTCGCCGACCTCCGCCGGGTTGCCGGCGCCCATGAACTCCAGGATCTCCCGCAGCGGCGTGCCGAACTGGATGAAGTGCGGCGGCACGCTCAGCAATTCGCCGAACTGCCGGTTCGAGCAGATCAGCTGCAGGTCCTCGTCGAACACCGCGATGCCCTGGCGCACGTGGTTGAGCGCGGTCTGGAGGATCTCGCGGTTGAAATGCAGTGCCGCATGGGAATCGTCGAGCAGCTTCAGCGCGGCTTTTGCCGACACGGTCCGCTTACGCAGCAGGAGCGACATCACGAGGCGCGAGGAGGCCGCTCCGATCGAGGATGCGATCATGTGCTCGGCATGCTGCAGCAGCTCGAAATCGGCCGGCGCCCCGGCCTCGAGCCGCACATTGCGACGCGCTGCAAAGGCCTCGAAGGATTGCCGCGCGCGTTCGGGACCGAGATATTGCGCGACCGTGCTCTGGATGTCCTGCACGGTGACGGTGGTACGCCAGCGGCGGAAATTCGGCGCGATCGGCGCGAGCGTGTTGGGGACGAACAGGTCGCCCTGCACGAGCTCGATCGAGCTCGGCTGGCGCGCCAGCGAGAGCAGCACGTAGGTGAGGATATTGAGCGACAGCGACCAGGCGACGCCGTGCAGCAGCGGCGGCAGGTCGGCGCCGAACAGCGCCTGCGGCCGCAACGCCTCGATGCCGAACGGACCATGCTGGAGCAGCAGGATCCCCGAGGTCGAGGAGTCGAGGAAGCTCGGCAGGAATAGCGTGTAGAGCCACACGGCGAAGCCGACCAGCATGCCGCCGATGGCGCCGCGCGCGGTGGCGCGCCGCCACAACAGGCCGCCGAAGAAGCTCGGCGCAAGCTGGGCGATGGCGGCAAAGGACAGAAGGCCAATCGCTGCGAGCTGGGTGTTGCCGAGCGCGCGATAATAGAAATAGGCCATCACCATGATGGCGAAGATCGCAAGCCGCCGCGAGCGCAGCAGGAAGTCGATGAAATCCGTGGCGCCGGCCCGGCCCTCGGGCCGCCGCTTCAGCACCAGCGGCACCACCAGGTCGTTGGAGACCATGATGGAGAGCGCGACGCATTCCACGATCACCATCGCGGTCGCCGCCGACAATCCGCCGACGAAGATGGCGACGCTGAGCAGGTCGCTGCCGCCCTCCATCGGCAGCGCCAGCACGTACATGTCGGGGTCGATTGCGCCGAACGGGAAGGTCACGAGGCCGGCGAGCGCGATCGGGATCACGAACACGTTGATGGCGACGAGATAGAGCGGGAACAGCCAGCGGGCGCGGCTGACCTCGGCATCGGACGAATTCTCCACCACGCTGACGTGGAACTGGCGCGGCAACAGCATGACCGCACAGAACGACAGCAGTGTCATGGTGAGGAAGTTGCCGATCGAGGGCGAATAGTCGATAGCGCGTACCGCCTCCGGCGTCTTCATCGCGCGCTCGATCAATTCGTGCGGCGAGAACATCCAGAAGGTGACGAAGGCACCGGCGGCGAGGAACGCCACCAGCTTGACGATGGATTCGGTGGCGACCGCGAGCATCAATCCGTGCTGATGCTCGGTGGCGTCGGTCTGGCGCGTGCCGAACAGCACGGCGAAGGCCGCCATCGCCAGTGTCACCATCAGCGCCATGTCGCCGAGGATCGGGATGTGGGAGAAGGCCTGGTCTTCGCTCAAGATGGTTTCGAGCGAGGAGGCGACGGCCTTCAGTTGCAGGGCGATATAGGGCACCGAGCCGATGATCGCGATCAGCGCGACCGTCGCCGCCACCGCCTGGTTCTTGCCGTAGCGCGCGCCGATGAAGTCGGCGATCGAGGTGATGTTCTGCGCCTTGGCGAGCTGGATCACGCGGCGCAGGATGCCGGTGCCGATCCCGATCATCAGGACCGGGCCGACATAGATCGCGAGGAAGTCGGTCGAGGTGCGGGTGGCGAAGCCGACCGAGCCGAAGAAGGTCCAGGAGGTGCAGTAGATCGCGAGCGAGAGCGGGTAGATCAGGCCGGAGGCACGGCCGGCCCGCGCCTGGGAACGGCGGTCGCCATGGCTCGCCACCAGGAACAAAAAGCCGATATAGCCGAAAGCGGCTGCAATCACGCCCCAGTCATGGAGCTGTCTCTTATACACATCTGACGCTGCCGACGACTAGAAAGGGGGGGGGGGGGGGGGGGGGGGGGGGGGGGGGGGGGGGGGGGGGGGGGGGGGGGGGGGGGGGGGGGGGGGGGGGGGGGGGGGGGGGGGGGGGGGGGGGGGGGGGGGGGGGGGG